>JAQXLK010000061.1 GCA_029012085.1 Clostridiales bacterium | reverse complement strand
AGGTCAATTGCCTTATCCGGCAGAAAACGGTCTGAAATATAACGATCGGAAAGCGTTGCAGCTGCCACAATGGCACTGTCACTAATCTTCACACCATGATATACCTCATAACGGCTCTTTAAGCCTCTTAAGATGGAAATGGTGTCCTCCACCGTAGGCTCATTTACCATAACCGGCTGGAATCTTCGCTCTAACGCTGCATCGGTCTCAATGTATTTCCGGTACTCGTCTAATGTTGTAGCACCGATACAATGCAACTCACCACGGGCAAGCATCGGCTTTAACATATTCCCTGCATCTAAGGCTCCATCTGTCTTACCGGCACCCACAATGGTATGCAGCTCATCGATAAAGAGAATAATCTCTCCGTTGGAATTCTTTACCTCATCAAGAACTGCCTTTAACCGTTCCTCAAACTCACCACGATACTTTGCTCCTGCAATCAGTGCACCCATATCCAATGCAAATATCTGCTTATCCTTCAGTCCTTCCGGTACATCTCCCCTTACAATTCTCTGAGCCAATCCCTCGATTGCCGCTGTCTTACCAACACCAGGCTCACCGATTAACACCGGATTATTCTTTGTCTTTCTGGAAAGAATCCGGATAATGTTACGAATCTCTGCGTCTCTGCCGATAACCGGGTCAAGCTTCTGTTCCCTTGCCCTCGCCACCAAGTCATATCCATACTTTTCCAGACTGTCATACACTGCCTCCGGATTATCACTTTCCACCTTCTGATTTCCCCGCACTTCCGCAAGGGCTTTTAAGAAACGTTCCGAAGTAATGCCATATCCCATAAACAGTCCCTTCAAAGCTTTATTCGGATGCTTCAGCAAAGCAAGGAAAATGTGCTCCACAGAAATATAGGAGTCTCCCATCTGTTTTGCTTCCTTCTCTGCATTTACAAAAGTCTTTTGAAAATCAGAGCTGGTAAACAGATTACCACCCGATACCTTCGGTCTGTATGCAACTAACTTCTCAGCCTCCTTCATAAATTGTTCCAAATCAATATCCATTTTTTCAATCAATTTGGCAATCAGGCTCTCATCTACTGTAAGAAGACTAAATAAAATATGCTCCTGGTCAATCTCCTGATTATTGTATTCATAGGCAAGCTTTTCGCAATTCTCAACTACTTCTAATGACTTTTTTGTAAATTTCTCTGCGTTCATATAAGTCCCACCTTTCTCATCAAATATACCCCTTTTTCTAAGGTCAACGCTAGAATACCACCATTTATTAGCCATGTCAAGTAGCGAGTGCTAAAATTGTCAGAAAATTTCATCAATCCCCATTTGCCTTCAAATCTTCTGCTAATTCCTGATTCATTTCCCTTATTGAAATATAGTCTGTTCCACAAAGCACAACTCCAAATATTACAATGCATAGCAGAAATACACCCCATGAAAAACGGAACTTCCATCCATAAAGCACGATATATGCACTCATTAACCCCATACCAGCGCCATATCCTATCAATAGTCCAATCAGCGAAGCAATGAAAAGAGTAATCACTCCCTCTAAAATCACGATATAATACAACTTCTTTTTTGAAACTCCAATCACTCGAAGCTGCGCTAACTCCCGCTTCCTTAAATATAGATTACTGGCAGTGGTATTCATGATATTCAAGCAACTCATTATTACAATGAACAGAACAACCATCGTAATATAAAATGCTGCCTTTCTCCATGTTTCATACATTTGCAGGAGATAACTTAAAGGTGACACATAATAATAATACCCACCTCCATCACACATATCCAAATCAACCAGATAATTACTTAAATCATCCACATTTTTATGGAGATTAATGCGAAATTTGAATCCAGAATAAACACTTTTATCTCTACCTATAAAGGATGAATAACTATTTACCGGAAGTGCAAATGCAAAGTCCGTAGGAATCATACCATTATAATCATCCACAACTGCTTCAATGGTAAATATCTTCGTCTTTCCTTCCTTTTCTAATTCCTTCTTGCATTCTCCTATTAATTCTACATATCTCTGTTCCTCGAATTCCTCATCTGTTGATTCTTCCTGAGATAAACCACTTTGTATTCTCTGTTCTTTCGCTTCTTCCTCTAAAGATTTCTTATATTCCGGTAATTTTTCCTGATAACGTTTTCTAAGTGCAACCGGATCCACCACTTCAATGGTATCTCCTACCTCATAATCAGACACTCTAAAATCCTCATACTCTTCTACCAAAGAATCTGTCTCTTCTTCCCTTAACATATCATATACTTTATTAAATAAAATAATCCCATTTTCACTAACATCCAAAGTTCCCTTTACCTTCCGTTTATCAATCCGGGCTAAATCTTCTTCATCCATTCCGAATATTTCAACTTGCGAAACTGCAGCAGCAAGCTTAGGCTTTTCCTTCTGTTTTTCAATAATATCTTTATTATATTTTTTTCCCCCAGCTGCTCTATTCCGGTAATCTGGCTGTATATGGTTCACCAGTTCGGCATAATCAGCTATATAAAATGTGCTGAGATAGATTTTCTTTCCAGCCTCTACCCCACTACACCGCTTTAACTTTTCCATTGTTTCCAAATCCGGTACTTTTTCCTGCAACTGCTTTGATGTCAAAAGCTCATTTTCATACACAAAAAAATACGCCTGATAATAACCATACCGCTTTTCTAACTCATCCATTTGATTATAAACCGTACCATTAATTCCTGCTATGGTAACAAAAGCTGCAATCCCAAACGCAATGGAGCCTACTGCCTTGTAAAATCTTCCCGGATGGCGCAGCATACTCTTATATGCATACTCTCCTTCTATTCCAAAAAGTTTGCGAATCAGCTTCGAGCGGCGCACCTTAATCTTTTCCTTCCGAATACGGAATTGTCCCCGGACTGCCTCTATCGGTGTGATTTCATTAATGCTCCTGCAGTTTTCCCACATAACAAAAAATAAATCAAATAAAAATATCCCTGCAACAAATAGTGCAATCCACATATAAAACCCTACAACTAAATCAAAATGCTTTCCAATGACAAGACATACCGGATACCCCAGTGCAACTCCCAGCACAATACCTGTCATCTCTAATATAGCTCCCATTAAATACACAAATGCACAAAGCTGTTTTTTCGTTGCTCCAATACACCGCAAAATTCCAAAATCCTTAATCTGTTCTAATAAAGTCAGTTGAATGGAATTGCGGATAATTCCTACTCCGAAGATTACAAATATATATGCAAATAAAATGATTGTCAGTACTAAAATCAGTCCTAAGGAAGCATCCCCCTGCATATACAGACCTAATAATTCCTCATTTCCTAATACTTCTACACAATAAAGGCGTTCCAGCTCCTCCATATAATCATATGCCTTTTCCGGTTTGTCCACCTTTACAAATAAAACCGGATCTTCCAACATTTTTTTTAAATATGGATGATAAAAGAAACCTGTATCTACAGATACCACATAATCCTTTAATACCACCTGATTCGCTATGGCGGTGCTGTCTGTTAACAGAATAATCTCATAATCTCCCTGGGCTCTTAGTTTTTCTCTCTGTGTCAGAACATAGCAATAAGCCAGATTCATAATTGTAAATAACACAATTACGGAAAGCATGACTCCAAATACCGTAGTTGCAGTCCGACGCTTATTTTTCTGCAGATATTTCACTGCCAGCAATTTATAATCTTTCATCCCATTTCTTCCTTTCCTTAATGAATGAACTGCATACTATTCAACAATCTGCCCGTCTACGAGTTTTATCATACGGTCCGCATCCCGTGCCAGATCAATGTTGTGGGTAATCAGCACAAGGGTCTGATTCAGCTTCTTAACAGAATCCCTAAGAAGCATCATAACTTCCTCACCCGTTTTAGAATCCAGTGCTCCCGTAGGCTCATCTGCCAGTACCAGGGTTGGGCGGTTTGCCAGCGCTCTAGCAATTGCCACACGCTGCTGTTGTCCACCGGACAACTGGTTTGGAAGATAATTTCTCCGCTCCTGCAGGCCTAATATTTCTATTACCTGTTCAATATATTCTTTGTCCGGTTTTCTATGATCTAGCAAAATCGGCATCTGTATATTCTCTTCTACTGTAAGAACCGGTATCAGATGATAGGACTGAAACACAAAACCAATCTTTCTTCTACGGAAAACTGACATTTCCTCATCTTTCAGACCACTGATATCCTTATCATCCACAATAACCCTGCCACTGCTTGGAGCATCCACGCCACCCATAATATGAAGCAGGGTCGATTTACCGGAGCCGGAAGCACCCACAACAGCCATCACTTCACCTTTTCTCACTTTCAAATCCACATCTTTTAATGCATAGATTTGATTTTCCCCTTCTCCATAAATTTTACTAACCTTTTCAAACGTTACAATATCCATTTCGTCCCTCCTATTTTATCTCATTCACATATGTACTTGCCCGGTTCTGAATAATCTCTGCCGTCTCATCTAAACTCTTGTCACCTGCAAAATATCCTGCCGCTTCCCCCATTACGATATCAATAATGGCGTCATCTAATCCAATCACCTTCGTTGTATTCTCTAACAGAGAATGAAAGGCAGCCACATCCTCTTCGCTTACCGGTTTTCCTGACACAATTTCACCGGAATACATATCCACCACATACTCAACCGGCACGATTTCATTTCCAAACTCATCCGCATATTCCTTTGTTGTTGTCTGAGCCTTTTCAAACATGGAAAAACAGTCTTTTCTCGTTGGCATTCCTGCAAAAAAGCTTGTGTAATTCTTCCCCTGATACTCCTTCGTTAATAGGGTACGGATAAATTCCCACGCTCCATCCTTCACTTTGGATTTTGAATAAATTCCCACGCTGTCATTCATATAAAAATAAGAACCTTTTTTATCTTCACATGGAAAACCAATACAGTTTACCTCTTTTCCAAATAACATACGATAGGACTGATACTCGGACATGGACATCAACATACCGTGCACCAGCAAGGTTTTTCCATTTTTTATCTCTGAAACATATGTAGAATCTTCCTCTGTAGACTGACTTCCCTGTTCCTTTGCGGAGTTCTCATCTCCCATATTGCAGATTTCCAATAAATCCTTAAATTCCTCTGAATCAAAGCTGCAGCTTCCTTTTTCCCAGTCTACAAAATCATTATAACCGTAGCTGATAAAATTCTCCAACAAATCATTCTTTGTATTATCTAAAAATATCTTTGTATCCTCATCTTTATCCGCCGCCAGCTTCTTTAAATCCCCAAATGTCCATCCGGTATCCGTGCCAACCACATCCGCTGCTCCCATAACTGTCAATATGTCAAAGGATGCTGCCATATAATACAGTTTGCCATCCGTTGTCACTGCATTTAAAACCGGCTCCAGAAAATCTTCTTTTTTGATTTCTTCATCCTTTTCCATATACGGCGTCAAATCCTCTAACAGCCCTTTTGCCGCATACAATTCCACCGGAAGGTCTGACAGACAAAGAATATCGGGAACATTTCCGGATAAAATATCTACATTCATTTTGGTGATTGGATTCTCCGAGCTGGAATAATCCTTATATACAATGCGGTATGTATCATTGGTCCGGTTAAAATCCAGTATCTCCTTCTTTATACTATCCTCTAAGTACATGGCACCCAATGTAATGACTTCCTTATTCTCAATTTCAGATGGGTCTACCTTCACAAATTTAGCCAGTCTGCTATCTTCTCCCGTCTGGCTCGTTCCCAGAAATACATGATCACCCATATAGCAGATATTGTAGCCATCTAAAATATCAGATGCCACAAAATCCATGACAGGTTCTATCTGATTGTTTGTCAGATCATAGCCCTTGATTCCCGCTTCATCAGCATAATAGAAATCATAATCATCACTCTTTAACAGGAAATTATCATTTACCACATAGGATATATTAAGGGGATGCTCTCCTGTCAGATTTCCCGACTCTGCCTGAATCTGTTTTACTTCTACCATTCCTTCCGCCTCTGTTTTCTCCACTCCACAGTAAAAGTTTCCATCCCTGCCTTCCACCAGTCCTGCTAAATATGCCCCCGCCTGATGAATCGTATTCTTCACGCTTCCTTTATCATCGATTACATAACATGCATTGCTCGTAAGAAGCAGCAACCCATTTTTTTCATCGTATGCCATCCCCGAAACATAAGAATCACTATATTTTTCAACAATTTTATTTAACTCCTGTTGATACAGAATATTTCCATCTCCATCTATGGCAGTGAGATAATTTTGAAGTGTATCTGACGTTTCATCATAAAATGATTCTACATAGTAAATCGAACCGTTATCTGACAGACAAAATTGCTGCAATGTAGCTTTATCATGACCTTCCGGCAATGTAATCTCCTTCTGCGCACTACCATCTAAAGCAACTTCAAATAAATGCTGCTTCACACCACTATCCTCCTTATCCTTTTCCCGCTCAAATGTAGATACATACGCCTTTTCATTCTCTACCACAATTCCACTGATATTTCCGGGAAGCTTCTCCATTTCAATCATTTCTTCCCGAAATGTGATATTCTTTGTATCCAATTCTTCCTTTTGTTCCTGCTTCCCGCAAGCATATAACGATACTATCATTGTCACTGCCAAAAGGCAGGCACACCCTTTCTTTAATCCTGTTTTCATCTTTCTCTCCTCCATAAATGACCATAATGAGTTTCGCTTGCGAAACTTTAGTGCCGCTTTTGCGACAAAATAAGCGTAGTTTAATCAACTACGCTTATTATATATCAACTATATTACATTCCGGTGACAGAGAGTCTTACGATTTTGTAAGATAACAAAATTTGACACAAAAGCGCATACAAAAAAAGCAATAAAATAAGCCTTGCTTCCCCACAATTCTATCAAGTATAATAAAAGCATGAATTGTCTTTTATTGAAGGAGGGGAAAGTTTTGTTAGGTATTTTGGGGTCATCTATCGATATTTTAATTCAGTTTTCTACTATTTTTTTGTGTCGGCGTTATGTTTTTTTAGGAAATTATTAACAAACCAGCAAGGCTGACAGATGAAGAATACGAAATTATTAAAACGCATCCTGTAATCGGCTCCAATATTTTAAATGAAATAACGGAATTACCGGACATTTCCATTGGTGCCAGATACCATCACGAGCGGTATGACGGAAAAGGATACCCTGACCATTTAAAAGAAGTGGATATCCCTGAGATTGCCAGAATTATAGGAGTTGCAGACGCCTATGATGCCATGAGTTCTAAACGAAGCTACCGGGACGTATTACCTCAGGAAGTTGTCCGCAAGGAAATTGAAAACGGCAGAGGCAGCCAATTTGACCCTGAGATAGCGGATGTCATGCTTCAGCTTATGGATGAAGATGTTGATTATGAGATGCATGAGTAATTGCTGCTATACAAACAAAACCTCCAAACAGAGTAAGAATCCCACATCTGTTTGGAGGTTTTTATTTATTTGATAATCATAGGAGGAATTTGCTTTTTTATTGTTCCTTCACCAAAAAGGAACCACTCTCCCATATCAGATACTGCAAATCTTCTCCAAAAGCTTTCTTATATGCTTCCATACTTCCCTTTGGAATTATAATTTCTGCTGGCTTTGCTTTCCCTTCTTTCTTTTCCTGCTTATTATTATAATTCTCAATTGTGAAATCTTTTCCAAATTGAGGAGGTACCAAGCCTTTATAAATAATCGTCCCCATATGTACTCTGACAGCCCCTCTTTGCTGTGTCAGACTGGCCGGAAAAACAATTTCTTCACATGTCTGTCCGCCAACAAATACTGCTACATCTGTAACTCCTTCCGGAATCTCAATTTTATTCATATTATCATCCTGTTTGATAACAATCCGGGAATCCCCCACTGTCTTAATCAGCAGACCATTCTGAACGGTGTACTTTGTATCTCCCTGTGGAATGATTATATTGGCGTATCTTCCCACCTGGGTTCCTCCCAATGCATTATCATCTATATCCATTTCTGAAGAAATTTCAAGGGTTAATTTTTCACAATCCCAAAACGCTGCCCGTTCCACTGTCTTTACCTTTGGTAATTTTCCAATCGTTGTAAGTCCGTAACACCCTTTGAATGCCCCATAACTAATTTTTATCAACGCTTCTGTCCCCGTAACATTCTTTAACTTCGAACATTCCAAAAAGGCTCCCTTCGGAATTTCATTAATCTTATTATTCAAAGCAACACTTTCTACCCGGCTCCATGCAAATGCATATTTACCAATCTTGGTTGTTTTGCCGGAAACTTTAACCTTCTTAACCTTTCCGGAAATACCAACCAGCATTTTTTCATCATAGGTATATAAAACGCCGGATTTCATTTTATATTTCCTGTTCCCTTTGCTGATAGTTACATTCTTTGTATCGGCGTTAACAACCTGTGGTCCAATCTTTTTAACAGATGCAGGAATCGTAATATTTTCTATTTTTCCGGTGGCATATTCTTCAATCGCATATGTTCCCTTCGGGAAACTTATGCTCTTTATTCCGGTTCCGCAAAATGCGTTCTTTCTTACCGTGAGTTTCCTGTAGGATTTGGCAAACTGTACCTCTTTCAGCCTGTCACACCCGGCAAATGCGCCACTGCCAATATATTTCAGCGTAGACGGTAATACGACCTTCTCAATCACAGCGCCGGAAATCTGTCTCATTCCCTTCGGGAAACTTTTTCCGTCTGTTCTCGCATAAGTATACCAATCATATCCCATGGACTCTACATCAACATCAGAACCTTCTGCACTCATTTCAGTCGTTGTCCCTGCGTTTAGTAAATTATGATTAGCTATTCCCACCACAGTATATTCTTTCCCCTTATACGAAACACTGCCCGGAATCACTAATGTCTTCTCTTTTTTTCCAACACCACATACTTCTACGGCACTATCCGAAATTGTATGATAAAACACAGAGCCAGAAGTAAAATACTTCCCCTTTGAGGCTGCTTCTGATTTGAGACTGCCAACTCCCGGCAAAAATGTCAACAATGCCATAAATAGTATCAAACAAATAATTCTTCTTTGCTGCTTCATAGGCGCATGCTCCTTTCGTATCTTTTCTACTGCTGCAATTTTGCGTTTACCGTTCCGTTCATTAAATCAATACTCACACCATACCAAGGACAATCTTTTCTTCCAACCTGATATTGTGCACTCCACTGAATATAAGCACCAGAAATCTTTTCTGAAGCAAAATCAAACGCTTTTCCATCTTTTCGCTTAAACATAAAATAAACGGTCTGCTGCTCTGACACGAAAAGCCCCTTTTCAGGATATGGCTGCCAATTACTATTATCATAGCTGTACATCACCGGAACCAATTCAATCGGCTCTTTTTCACAGTTATTATAATTATAATACGGTATCATATCATACACCTTTGTATCATACTTAAATAATGTCTCTCCGTTTCCTTCCGCACTTGTAAGACTGATAACAAGGGCATCCTTTTGTCCCTCTATCGGTGTATAGTTGTGCATTGTATAAGTCGGATTATCATTTATTGCAGCTTTTTTAATTACTGATGAATATTTACTATATACTTTTTTCCCATCCATCTTCTTATACATTCTGAATTTGTAAGAATATACTTTTCCTTTTTCTACCTTCTTATCCACATATTGAAAACCGTAGAAATCTTTCTTTGCTTTTATCGTCTTAATTTTCTTGTATTTTCCAGAGCCTTCCTTGCGATATATCTCATACACATCCGGCTGCATTTCAGGTGCATATCCGGCAATTTTAATGGATTTCGGTGTGGTTTCACATAACAAATATATATGTTCACTCCATTGTGGATTCTCAAGCCCCACATAAGCCTGATCACTTCCCTGATACAGATACTTCATCTTGCCCTTCTGATCTTTATATGCTTTTACCTGATATTCATATCGTTTTTTATACCCAACACTTTTATCTTTATAGGTTTTCGTATCTGCAGATACTGTTGCAATCTTTTCAAACTTATCCGTATTCGACTTGCCATTCTTCACCTCTCGACGATAAATTATGTAACCTGTAACAGATTTCTTCTTTTTCCAGGTAACATTAACCGTTGTCTTAGTCTCCGCCGTAGCCGTAACCGTCATATATTTAACAGCCTGGCTTTCCGTCCCCATGCAGAATATCATCATCATTCCAACACACAATAAAAATCCCCTTATAAATTTCATTTGATTACGCATAATACTCCTCCTTTTTTAATAAAAAACTCTAATCTTACTACTTCCTCTTCTGAATAAACATCGCATCCCCAAAAGAAAAGAACCGGTACCTCTCCTTCACAGCCACCTCGTAGGCATGCAGCATCTTTTCTCTCGTAGAAAATGCAGACACCAGCATAAGCAGGGTAGATTCCGGCAGATGGAAATTCGTAATCAATGAATCCACCACTTTAAACTGATATCCCGGATAGATGAAGATATCTGTCCAGCCGCTTCCGGCTTTTACAATTCCATTTTCATCTGCAACAGATTCCAAAGTTCTTGTACTAGTGGTTCCAACCGATATAACCTGGTTTCCTCTTGCCTTGGCTGCATTAATCTTGGCAGCTTCTTCCTCTTCCACCATATAAAACTCTGAATGCATGTGATGTTCCAATATATTGTCTACCTTTACCGGGCGGAAGGTTCCCAGTCCCACATGTAATGTAACGTGGGCAATTTCCACGCCCTTTTCCTTTAACTGCTCTAACAGCTCGTTGGTAAAATGCAGCCCTGCTGTTGGTGCTGCCGCAGAACCTTCATGCTTTGCATATACGGTCTGATAACGGTTCCTGTCCTTTAACTGATGGGTAATATATGGTGGTAACGGCATCTGACCAAGCTTATCCAAAAGCTCCTCCCAGATTCCCTCATATTCAAACCGAATCAGGCGGTTTCCTTCTTCCACAATGTCAATGACTTCACCCACAAGCAAACCGTCACCAAAAGAAATCCTTGCACCAACCCTTGCCTTTTTTCCCGGCTTCACCAGGGTCTCCCAGACTTTTTCCTCTTTTCGCTTTAATAAAAGTACTTCAATGGATGCTTTTGTATCCTCCTTCACACCCATCAGACGCGCCGGAATTACCTTCGTGTCATTGATTACAAGACAGTCTCCCTGGTTTACATAATTCAATATATCATAGAAATGCTTATGTTCAATGTCTCCATCTTCCCTTCCAATCACCATCAAACGGGAATCACTTCGTTTTTCAAATGGATCCTGTGCAATTAATTCTTCCGGTAAATCATAATAAAAATCTGTTAATTTCATAATAAAAATCTCCTCTTATAATTTTATCGAATCTGGAGTGTCCGGCTATATCTGTCCACACAGCTTATATTTTATCACAGCGAACGCTTCCCGCAGATACTGATTCGGTACCGTATACCATTTTGTTGGTGCACCTAATCCCTCTACATTCGTAAGTCCCTGTTTCTTTGCCACTCCTACACCCCGAAAGACATGAAAATAATTCGTTACCAAAACCACCGAAGCATCCGGACTATCCATAAGTTCCCTGCTGTAGATTATATTTTCATAGGTGTTGGTGGAGCGGTCTTCCAATATGATTCGGCTCTCCTCCAGTCCCTTTGCTTTCATATATACCGACATGGCATAAGCCTCTGTGACATCTTCACCCGGTCCCTGTCCACCGGACAGGATAACTACGGTATCCGGATTCTCCATCAAATACTCATATGCCACATCCAATCGTTTCATCAAGGAATACGTTGGCTTGGTTCCTTTTACCTGTGCCCCTAACACCAGCACGTAATCTGCCTGTTTGGATGGTTGTTCTGCCCCATATAGAATAATAATAACTTCTGTTATAAGGATTACTAAAAATCCGGTGGCAGCTAGCATCCCAAACACCCATTTTACCAAAGGCGGCAGCACAAGCTGTCCCTCAATCATCTTCCGATACAGGACACTAAATGCAATGCACCCGATTCCGGCTGCCAGCCAGAAGTAAGTAAATGTATTCGTAACATCCACAAATACAACGTATAGTATAAAATATATCAGGCATAATATCCCCACCGTTATCCATATATTCATAACAATACTTTTTTTCCCTTTCGTCATAGTTTTGCTGTCTGCCTTTCCTATAAACTTCTTTGAACCTGCACCATTCATGAATGATTCATCCGACATTAAAAATCCGGTTGTCAAAGCAACCGGATTCCTACTTCATTAACTACTCATTTACAAACTTTACAGCCGTTCCGTAAGCCATAACCTCAGCTGCTCCTGCCATAATGGCAGATGTCGCATATCGAACATTCACGATGGCATCTGCTCCAAGTGACTCTGCCTGCTGAATCATCCGCTTATTTGCTAATGCTCTCGCCTCATCCATCATCTGGTTGTATGCCTTTAATTCGCCACCGACTAATGTCTTAAAACTCTGGGTAATATCCCGTCCGACATTCTTGGACTGTATGGTACTTCCTTTTACCAATCCCAGCATTTCCAGTTCTTTTCCTGAAATATAATCAGTATTTACTAAGATCATCCTCTTCTCCACTCCTTATCTCTTCGATTCGA
>JAQXLK010000060.1 GCA_029012085.1 Clostridiales bacterium | reverse complement strand
GTGTCGATGTATCTATTTCTGATGAATCCCAATCGCTGTTAGAGGATTTAATGGCTGAGAAAGAAAAGACAGCCAAGGGACAACAGAATAAGGAAAAGGAGCAGGAGGCAGTGCGGCTGGAAGACTTAGAGCCGATGAATAATCCTGTTATCCGGTTTAGTGACAAAGAAGAGCAGACGCTGAAGACACTAAAGCGCATTTTGGAAATGCTGAACCGGATGAGAAAAAATGGGAATACCATTGTGGGACGGCGGGAAGTCAATCAGATGATGAGTATGTCTGAGGAGATGTCAGAAAGCAGCTCGGCATCTGTTTCGCTTGGAAATGGCAGTGTGTCATTTGGACAGAGCAGTTCGGTATCCATAAGCCAGTCATTGAGCTTAGGAGCATCGAATGTGGTTGATCTTCGAAGTGTTCCATCTGTTCGCAATGGAGTTGGTACAAGCTGGATTCGGCATACGGAGACCAACAGCTTTGTAATGGAGCAGGAGAGTACTACATTTTCTGCAAAAGGCATTGCGAAGACTGCAGATGGACGGGAAATCGAATTTGGGGTGGATATGTCCATGTCCCGGGGATTTGCCGGTACCATTTTTTCTTCCAAAGATGAGTCGGTGATACTGACAGACCCACTGGTGATTAATTTGGAGAGTAACAGTGCATCCGTAACGGATCAGAAGTTTTTCTTTGATTTGGACTCGGACGGAAAGGAAGAGCAAATCAGCCAGCTTGGAGCCGGCAGTGGATTTCTTGCCTATGATAAGAACGGAGATGGAATTGTAAATGATGGCTCGGAGCTTTTCGGAACCAAATCGGGAGATGGGTTTGCAGACCTTGCAGACTATGATGAGGATGCAAATGGCTGGATTGATGAAAATGATGATATCTTTAGGAAGCTTAAGGTATGGACAAAGGATGCAGAGGGTAATGATAAGCTTCTTGATTTGAAGGAGGCAAATGTTGGTGCTATTTATCTTCGAAGTGCCGATACCCGGATGCATTTAAATGATGCATATACCAACCAGACCAATGCGGTAATAAGAAAGACCGGTGTTTTTCTGCGGGAAACCGGTGAAGTTGGGACGATTCAGCATGTGGATTTGGCGGTGTAGGGTGATTATGATGTAAATGATTGTGTTGTGACCATATGATAGGCGGTTTCGTTGTTCCTGCGAGCAACGAGCCGCCTTTGTTGTATTTTTTTATTTCATTTTCAGCAGAAACAAGCTATAATTGGGGGAGAGGTAATATTGTATGGATAATAAAGGTGAAATTCTTATTTATAAAACAGAGGACGGACTTACTAAGATTGATGTCAAGCTGGAGGATGAGACAGTCTGGCTGTCTCTTGATCAAATGGCAGAATTATTTCAGCGGGATAAGTCAACAGTATCAAGGCATATCAGGAATATTTTTAAGGAAGGCGAATTGGAGAAAAGTGCAACTGTTGCAAAATTTGCAACTGTTCAAGTTGAGGGTGACAGACAAGTAGAACGTAATATTGAATATTACAATTTAGATGTCATTATATCCGTCGGCTATCGTGTAAAGTCACTTCGTGGTACACAATTCCGAATCTGGGCAACCAAGCGCTTGAAAGAATATATGATTAAAGGTTTTACAATGGATGATGAACGCTTAAAAGAATTGGGCGGCGGTGGCTATTTTAAGGAGCTTCTGGAGCGGATTCGTGATATTCGTGCATCGGAAAAAGTTTTTTACAGGCAGGTATTGGAAATATATGCAACCAGCATTGATTATGATCCAAAAGCAGAAGTTTCCGTTCTATTTTTTAAAAAAGTGCAAAATAAAATTCATTATGCTGTACATGGAGAAACTGCAGCAGAAGTCATATATCATAGAGCAGATGCAGAAAAAGACTTTATGGGACTGATGTCATTTTCAGGTGAACAACCTACGCTGAAAGAGGCAAAGATAGCAAAAAATTATTTGGATGAAAAAGAGCTGCGTGCAATGGGGCAGATTGTGTCCGGATATCTGGATTTTGCAGAAAGACAGGCGGAACGGGAAATACCAATGACCATGAAAGATTGGTCAGAGCATTTGGATCGGATATTGACAATGAGCGGTGAACAATTGCTTCAGGGAAATGGAACAATTAGTCATATACAGGCAATGGAAAAGGCTGAAAAAGAATATGTAAAGTATCAGGCAAGAACACTTAGTTCGGTGGAAAAGGATTATTTGGAAACTATAAAACAACTTGATGATTTGTCGAAGACATAGAATAGAGTGAACAAAAGGAGAACGACATGCAAGGAAAAAAAGAAGCAGAACAAATAGAAAAGAAACTATACAAAAAAATGGAACTGCTGGAAGATTTACTTCATTTTTTGGAAATGAAAGTCTCTAAGAAAAAGTTATCTGAGTATGACAATATTCAGATATTGATAAAGGAGACGATATGGCTTTCAAGGGTAAAGAATGAACTGCCGGAAATGATTGGAGAAATGAATTATTTTGGTGATTTGAACTTAATACCGGTGGAGGTCAGGACGGTTGAGGAACAGTTTGAACAGCTATCTCTTCCGGGAATACAGGATTTTGAGCCTGAGATGAAGAAAAAGAAGGAAAAACTTTCAGCAGATATGTTTTTGGGTAGAAGTTGTTTTATAAAACATCAGGGAGCTATTCATATGGCAGAAATGCTGGCGCTTCATGATAAGAAAACATTGGAAGATATTAGCAGATATTTAATGCAGCCGGTGCCGGCAAGGGCAAAGCAGAAAGAATTGGCGGAACTGATTTCCGAGAACATATACGTAACCCCTGTACATTTGCTGCCGTGCATGACCCCTGCTGCCATTAGCAGGCTGCTCTGTTTTGCGGAGTTGGAAGAAGAATCAGAAATTGTGATAGATCAGAATACGCTAGATGAATATCTGTTACTGATGTTTTGGGGGCTTTTGTCTGTTGAAATCATAAGAAAAGATGGCAGCGTATACTTTTCATTGGATATACCGGAGAAAGTGAAGCAAAATGTGATACCGGTATTTTCTATATTGGAAAAAGGGGAAATTAAGGGGAAAGAAATCGCAAGCTATCTTGATAGTGAGAAAACTTATACCTTAAAGAATCTGTATGAGCAGTATGATGAAATGTTTGTTCAAATCAAGAAAATTTTACTGACATATGGTGTGATAGAAGAGGATACACTATTTGGGATGTATAAAGATTTGACAGGAATGGATTGTGAAGAGAGTGATTTTAAAAGATTTCTTTATCTGAGGGGTACATTCCATACAGAGTGGATTACCGGTCAGAATCTTCTCACGAAGCAGAGAGTTGTTGGAATAGATGGTGAAATGCTAGCTCGCATTTGTGAACGTCGGAAAGAACAGGTTACGGATTATTTCCGGTATCAGAATTTTCAGGAGTTAAATTCTACACTACAGAATAATATGAAACTTTGGGAGTCTGTTTATCAAACTTTGTCGCAATGGGAGCTGGAACCGGATGAATTGGGAGATTATGTTCTTGGTTATCATGCAATGTTTACTTATGGGGACAGCTTAAGCTGTATGATGGAACAAATGATGGACGATTTCAGTATAGAGGATGTGCTGGATGTTGCCAGCATTTGGAGGGCATTGGTTGCCATTTATATGAATTTTCCTTGTTATCTGTTAAAGGGATATAGCCGCATACAGGTAGAAGAGAAATTTGGCGTGGAGCGGTATTATGGTGTATTTGATGTGAAAGAAGGAAACAAAATTGCAAAGGCGATGCTGTATGAGCTGCCGGAGGCTTTACAGAAGAAGCTTGCGGATATGGTTCTTCTTTCCAGACAGGGAATGTATGAGGAACTTAAAGAGAAGGAAAGGCTGCTAGAGGGAAAGTATCGCTCGAATCCGGCTGTAAAGACAGTACTTACCATGAATGTGGTGGAGGCGTATTCTCATTTATCCCCGCAAATACAAAAACAAAAAGAGGAAGAGGTAAGAAAACGGGTCGAGGAATGGAGTGATGATATCCGGGACACACAGGAACAGGAAATGATGATTGACTGGTGTGAAAGTATGGGTCTGAAGATATATAAGAAAAATACCGGAAAAACTAAGAAAATTCTCGTTGGTGACGAAGAATCCGGAATGTATTATTGGGATGAGATACAGCCGGAGATAAAACCGGTGGTGAAAAAGGATAAAGTTTATCCGAATGACCCATGTCCGTGTGGAAGTGGAAAGAAGTATAAAAAGTGTTGTGGGAGAAAGTAGGGAAAAAAATAGTGAATCTTATCTACATAAAGAGCGCTGTATTGAGATGAGGTAAAACAAAAAGAAGACTGACGTTGTGAATGTTTTGCAACGGACAGTCTTCTTTTAATTACTTGGCATTATTGATTAAATGCTTGTATTTGGAAACTTTAGAATTTGGCACAATAATACTAACATTTTTAGGTACTTTGCGAAATGTCTGCTTTCCAATAGAGTGAAGTTTGGTTCCCTGAAACTTAATCATCTCTAATTTAGTGTCGTAGTATAGAACTTTTTTTCCTAGTTTTTTAACATTTTTTCCAAAAGTTATGCTTTTTAAGCGGCTGCATTTTGCAAAGGCAGAATCACCGATGGAAGTAACATTGCTGCCGATGGTGACGGTCTTAAGATTGGTACATTGACAGCAGGCATTTTTTTCTATCTTTGTAACCTTAAATGTATAGCCATTATAGGAAATGAAAGCCGGGATTGTAAGCTTAGTAATTTTTTTATTTATCGGTTTCAGATAGGTTATACTATTTTTTCCAGTTACCAGATAGCTTGCTTTTTGGATTAAAAAAGTTGTACCCTTCGTTGGTCTTGTATGATTGGATGAAGCAGAAGTTGAAGTTTCATCGGCAAAGGTTTCTGTGGATGGTGGAACGGTGGTGGGAGTTTCGTTTGTAGAAACTTCGTTGGATGAGGAGCCGGGAACGAGTATTTCGGTGCTTTTTTCTGTAGTTGCTTCTGTAGGGATTTCAGTGTTATTTTCTGTAGTTGTTTCTGTGGTGATTTTGATGTTGTCTCCAGAACTAGGTTTATCTGATTTTTCCGGATATTCAGGGGAACCAGGGGTGATTGGTTTGCCACCTGGAAACTGGATAATCAGATTCATATCAACAAGTTCTTGGACAACAGGGCTGTTTTCAGAAACTTGAAAAACAACATTGGTTAAGTCACAAAAATAAAAATTGGATACGGTAGTTATACCCGCTGGTATTTCTATGGTAAGTGAATCAATATTTGAAATGGCACCGCGCTCGATTTCTGTAATGGCATCGGATAGTGTGATCTTTGTAATGATACTATTATCTACAAAGGTATCATAAGCAATTTTTTTGATGTTTTTTCCATATACAACTTCTGTCATATAAGGGCAGCTTTGAGTACGAAAGGCGGTTTTGTAAATTTCATTTATTGTAAGGGGATAACCGTGGTAGTCGATTTGGGGAAGGTTATCCACGTAAAGACACTCTCCTTCAAATTCGTATTTTAAAAGAGTAGCAGTAGTATCACCGGTCACCTTTAAAGTACAATTGTCTTCATAGATAATTTGGTTCGGTATAGGTTTTGGATAGGTGACACCTGAATTTGCAACCTCTGTTACAGTAAAGGAGCAGTTATTTGCAGAGAGGTATGGAATGACAGGACTCTCTGGTCCAACATAAAAAAATGCATTGGAAATCTGCTCCAGACCAAAAGTAGAGACATCTGTTACACCTTCATCAATATAAATATTCAGGTAGGGCGGCAGGGAAGATGAGTACATGGTTTTTAGGGTAGAGGAAATTGTAAAGGACTCCATAGTACTATCACATTGATAGAATGCTCTTTCACCCAAATAAATGAGGGAAGAATAGTTTATTCCGGACATATATTCTGAACGTTCAAACGCACTTTTACCGATATGGCTGATAATGGAATTTGTCTGTATCACAAGCCTGATATTGGTGTTAAAAAATGCATAGTCGCTGATACTCAGATTAGCGTTGAAATGAACAGGAGTGGAAAATACAGCGGAAGCAAAGGCATATCTTCCAATTTCAATGGTTCCGGTATTGTCACTGCCAAATTGGGGAACACCACAGATATTTGCTCCTTCGAAGGCATATGCACCAATACTAATATCGTTGTCAATGAAAAGTGATTGAAAGGTTTGTTTTTGAAAGACCTTTTGGGCAATTGCAGTGACTGTTTTTCCGTTTACCTGATTACTGATTTGAAGATTATAAGGCTCTTCATGTTTTGAACGGTCATATCCTGTTATAGTCAGAGTACCATCCTCGTTTTCCATATAGGTGAGATAGCCTTCTGTAAAAGAGTCTGCAAAGGCAGTTTGATGATAAAATGTAATGAAAAAGCAAACACAGATGAAGGCGAACAATAATCGAATATATTTTTTTGTGTGCATACGTAAACCTCTTCAATATAAAAATTTCTATTGTTCACTATAATTCACAATGTAGAAAAAAGCAATAATTCTTACATCAAATCCACAATTTCTTACAACACACCTTACAATTTGACTGTTTTCTCCTAGAATGACTTATATCAGATGCAAAATGATGTATGTCTTATGGGAAAACATAGGGCATGATTATTAAATTATTAATTGTAGATAAATTGTGGAAAGTGACAGATTCTGTCTAACCCGCTTTGGTATACTAAGTATCATTTAAGCATGATAGGAATCTAAGGATAAAACAGATGGACAAGAAGGTAGGAAGAATCCTTAATCTGTATAGTCGGTTAATGGATGGGGAGGCAATTAACAAAAAGAAAGAAGCAAATCGGTTTGACGTCAATGAAAGGACAATCCAAAGTGATATTGATGATATCCGGACATATTTTGCAAATGATCTGGATGTAAATAAGCATCTTGTATATGACCGGGGGAAAAAGGGATATGTGTTACAGCAAAAGACTTCGAATGGTTTGCGGCAGAGTGAAATTTTTATGATTTGTAAGGTGCTTTTGGGAAGCCGGGTATTGGCGAAGGAGGAAATGCTGCCAATTATTGATAAATTGTTAAGGTGTTGTTTTTCCCGCGATGAGCAGAAGAAAGTGGAAGCCATGATTGCAAATGAAAGGTTTCATTATCAGGAACAGGAATCGGGTATACAATATAAATCGATTGTTTGGGAGATAGCAGAGGCGACTTATGAGCATAGAATGATTTGGATTGAATATCAAAAGGATGAGATTTCTGATGTAATTATGCGGGTGATACAACCTGTTGGGATTTTATATTCTGAAGGTTATTTCTATTTAACTGCGTATATGTCAATGGAGCAGGAGAAAATACAGTCACAAAGAATGGAAGAAGTGGCAGTAACAAGGGAGGAGGATGGACGGTTGTTTCCGGCGGTATATCGACTGGAGAGGATTTTAAAATACAAGATTTTGGATGAACATTTTCATGTATCCTATGGGGAACGCTTTGAAGAAGGAGAGTTTCGGAAGAGGTTTCGGTTCGGGGAGGGATGAGAGGAAAAAGGTAAGTGGATAAATGCAAAGATATTAATAGAAAAATTTAAAGTTACAAGGAGAAAAAAATATGGGATTTGATTTTGGAAAGTTTGCACAAGGTGTGGCAGATGGTATGCAAAAGAAATATGATGATTTAGAAAAAAAGGCCAGAAGAGATATCCAAAGTAAGGTTAGAGACTATTCAGATGCTGAATTGGAATATCTTCTAAATAAAAATCAAAACGAAGGAAGATATTTAGCTGTTGAAGAAATAGAAAAGGAATTGGAACGACGAAATAGATATTGATAGAATAGTTTGCTTTTTGAATATGGTTTAGACATTGGGGATATAATCAGTTTCTGTTCACCGATGAAAGGTTAGAGTTGCGAGAATTCTGAAAAGTATTATGGGATAGAAACTAACTGAAAGCATGAGAGGTGTAGTTTGGGTTATGAAAAGAATTGAATATATGTGTTCATATTGTGGAAAAAAACAAATTAAAACAGAACGTGAAGGACGTCCGGAACCAGGAAGATGTCCAAGAAAGCAAGGTGATAGACCACATTCATGGAGAAGAAATCGTATTATGCGTTAATGAAGTTGACTTTATGTAATAAGTATAATGACAATTTATAATGTATTATATAGATTGTACTTTAATCTGAAAGGAGGGAATGAAAATGCCAAGTTATACAGTTAAGTGTCCATATTGTCATACTGTAAAATCAGTAACACAAAATAGCGGCACACATTGTTCTAATTGTGGGGCAACGCTTAATATTGACAATAATGGTAGAATTAAAAGTTCTAAGCCAGGAAAAAAATAATTATGTTTGGAGCTGTTACATTGTCAATGGAGATTAGATATGTACAGCTCCTTTTTCTGCGGGTGTTATAGTGGTTATTTCGTAATTTAGGATATAATCGAAAATTTTTCGATGCATCTATCAAAAGATTGCAGTTACTAAACTAGCAGGACGATTATTATAATTGGAGAGAGTGTTTTTACTGACTGTATTAGTATTATATTTATGGATTACATATATCTAAGGATAGTATATTAAGCGATTGTTAATATTGCTTAGTTTCACTGTGCAATAGGATGAAAGGATGTGATAATATGGCAAAAAAGATAAGATTTCCATTAGATATGGGAAATGGTATTGAGGTAAGAACATTGGAAGAATTACAGGAAAACTTTTCTGTTGAAAAGGTGCTCGGATATTATGCAGATGGTAAATTGGTTACATGGCTTAGAGACCGTTATTTGGACGATATTGCCGATGACATTAGTAAACTGAATAAAGATGATTCAGATTTTACATTGAAAATTTGCAATGCATTTGGAGTTGAATATAACGAAGAAGTGGATATGGAAGCGCTAGAAGAAAGAAATCGGAAGTTGTCACTGTTAAAGCAATACACAGATAAGAAAGAGTATTTTGATGATGTTGATGATATAGCTTTCAATCAGGATGAGTTATATGATTTGTTGGACGAAGACAAGCATACAATTTATCTTTGTGGGGATAAGTTTTCGATTCCGCTAAGTAAAAGGGGGATTCATTATATTGGTGTAAATTCACCAGAGGTTGTTATAACTTCAAAAGAAAAAGTTGATTTTAAAGAAAAAGAAATTCAATTTGAAAATGTTAGGTTTGATGAGAAATATAATAATGTTATAGGTGTAAAGGGAATGGAAGATGCTGAAAGATTGTATCTAGAAGGAAAAGTACAAGAGGCATTTTTGACTTTTAAAGAACAAGTAGAAAATGGGAACGCAAGAGCAATGTATTACTTAGGTAAAATATATTGCAACGGATATGGAGGGGTACAGAAAGATGAAGAGTTGGCAAAGCAGTGGTACAAAAAAGGATATGAAAAAGGAGATGTATTAGCCAGAATTAATTATGCGTTCCAGTTAGATGATGAAAATGAAAAGAAACAAATAATAAAAAATTCTATTGAGGAATTGAAAGTTGTTTCTCAAAATAATATTGTAGCGAAGTATGAATTAGCAGATTTATTTGAGTCATCAAAATACGTTGAAGAAAATTATGATACATATATTTCGTTAAATAAAGAATGTGCAAATGCTGGCTTTTGGTTGTCAATGAATATAATAGGAAATGCGTATTATAATGGAAAAGGAGTAGAACAAAATTATGAAAAGGCAGTTGAATGGTATAAAAAATCTGCGGAAATGGATTACGAAAGGGCTCAATATAACTTGGGAAATTGTTATTATAGAGGAAATGGTGTAAAGAAAAATTATGAGAAGGCAGTTGATTGGTATAAGAAAGCAACAGAATTAGGGAATTCTGATGCACAATATGAACTAGGAAGATGTTTTTCTTCTGGTATAGGTGTCGATATAGATGAAAAATCTGCTTTTAAGTATTATTTGATGAGTGCAGAGCAAAATCATTTAGGTGCACAAAATGAGTTAGGAGCAGCGTATTGGTTTGGCAAAGGTGTTGAAATTGATTATTGTAAAGCAGTAACATGGTATGAAAAATCTGCAATAAATGGTAGTGAATATGGGCAGAATAATTTAGGAGTAGCATATTATCAAGGTACTGGTGTTGAACAAAGTCTTGAAAAAGCAATTTATTGGTTAGCTAAATCTGCTGAACACTATCAAAGTGGAAAAGAGAACCTGTTTGCTATTTTGGATTTAACACCAGATGATGATTTTTTAGGTTTTTATGATGGAGCGTTATATTGTAGTCAGCATGTAGAGCATTTTACAGAAAAAGTATGCGAAATATGGTGGGCAAAAAGCCCAAATGACAGAAAGATAATTTATGTGGATCGATGTGAGACAATGAGTTTTGCCACTAATGTGAAATGTGTGCATAATGATAAATTTACAATTATCGCAATAAGCAATATTGATACCAATACGATTTTACAAATTAAAAATGGAAATGCTGTTGTATTGGATCAATGGAATTCTTCGGGAATGCCTATATATGCTGTTCTTGATAAAAATGAATTAGAATATGGAGAAGATGTTGTTAATTGTAGACAAAAAAGGAAGTCGTTACTTTTGAGCTGAGATATTTATGATATTTGTAGTAATAAAAATATAATTTGCAAAAAAGGAGAAAATAGCATATGGCAAAAAAAATAAGATTTCCATTAGATATGGGGAATGGTATAGAAGTAAGAACATTGGAAGATTTACAAGAAAACTTTTCTATAGAAAAGGTGCTAGGATATTATTCAGATGGTAAATTAGTTACATGGCTTAGAGATCGTTATCTAGATGACATTGCGGATACTATTAGCGAACTGAATAAAGATGATTCCAATTTTACATTGAAAATTTGCAATGCATTTGGAGTTGAGTATAACGAAGAAGTAGATATGGAGACCTTAGAAGAAAGAAATCGTAAGATGTCATTATTAAAGCAATACACAGATAAGAAAGAGTATTATGATGTTGTGGATGATATAGCTTTTAATCAGGATGAACTATATGATTTGTTGGATGATGACAAACATACAATTTATCTTTGCGGGGATAAATTTTCAATTCCGTTGGCAAAACATGGTATGAAATATATAGGTGTCAATAATCCAGTGGTATTAATAAATGCCAAGGAAATTATTGATTTTACAGAAAAAAATATTGAACTTGATAATGTAAAATTTGATGATGCATATCAATCGTTAATTAATAATTTTAAAGAAACTGATAGTTGTGATACGATTGCACATACTGACTTACTTGATGATTTCAATAATTTGAAAGGAAATAATTTAGTTGAGCGAATTGAAAAGGAGATATTAGAAGAAACGATTTTAGCGGATCAAGCAAGATACATGTTGTATCAATTATGGAAATATGTTCCCAAATTTAAGAAAAAAATAACATTGGATAGTAGTAGTGAAATAAAAAAAGCAGCTAATAATGGTTATGAACCTGCAAAAATTAGATGTTCTTTTGATTTTAAATTATATAATGATAATGGTGAATATTATCGTTGTTGTTTAGGAAAAGATTATTCGGTAGAAGATGATGAATTTGTCTTATATGAGGCAGGTGTAGCTCAA
This sequence comes from Clostridiales bacterium, assembly GCA_029012085.1. Taxonomy (GTDB): domain Bacteria; phylum Bacillota; class Clostridia; order Lachnospirales; family Lachnospiraceae; genus CAG-590. The sequence continues at coordinate 8,328 of JAQXLK010000060.1, read as the reverse complement.
CTAAATGATTCGGAATATTATTCTAAAGCAATTGATTGTATTAAAAAATCAGCTGATTTAGGTTGTTGGATTGCAGAAGGATCTATGGGAATACGTTATGAGTATGGTGGTGCAGTAGACCAAAATTATGTGATGGCAAATCAATGGTATCGAAAAGCCGCTGAAAAGGGAGTGACCAAATGGTATTATGAGATGTATGGGATTTATTTTAATGAAATCAGAGATATAGAGTCAGCGAAAATGTGTATAAAAGAGATGTTTGATGATAAAGATTATGCTATAGAATGGGTGGCAACATATAAAAAGGATATCGAACATATTGGCGAAAAGAGTTATGGTAATTATGGATGTTCAAGTTTAGGATATAATGGTATCGGTGAAATTGAGAGTAAGAGTAAATCATATGTGCTTCGGAAATTGGAAGATGAGTGGCCTAAATTTTTTGCCAAGATAAATGAAGTATTTGATACTCGGAGAAATAGTAAATTTGATAAATTTGTAGAAGAGTATATAAATGAATATCAAAAATTATTGGAGAGATGGAAAATATTAATGTATGGGACAGGAAAAACGGACCATTTATCTGATAATCTGAACGATTTATCAATAGATTATAAATCGGATATTCGAACGTTGCTTAGCAATTTGCTACATGAGTATGAATTAAACTTTTCTATGGCGGATGTTGATGAAGATGAGGATTATGTTTGGCATAATTTTTCGATTAGTGGAGGAGGATTGTTTAGTTCAGTTGATTATAGAGGAAGGATTAATTTAAAAAGGTTTTTAAATAAACTGAATAATCGATTGAGCGAGTATAGCATAAGAGCTCATGCAGTAATGAAAGAGTATTTTTTAAATACATTATTATAATTTAGGGGAGAGTTTTATGGAGGACAAGTCTTTAAAAACAAAATTGAATAGATACATAGATGCGGGATTTCCTATCATTTATATAAACACCTTTGAAGAGAGTAAGGTGGATGACCTTATCAAACAGGTAGGTGTAGGTAATGAAATCTGTGAATGGAATGAAAGTCTGGGATATATTGACTTTGCAACTGGAATTCCTTTAATGGAAGATTGTACACTGGAAATGATGTTGGATCAGTTGAAAGTACCTGAACTGTTGGAAAGGAAAATAATTGTTCTAAAAGATGTTGTTCCGTATTTGGAAGAACCTCGTGTTGTATCGAAAATAAAGGGAATAGTTCGCCTTATTAATCAGGGAGCAGATGCGACAATCATCATTGTTTCAAGTGTATTGTCAGTACCAAAAGAACTAGAGAAGTTTGTTACAATCTTGGAAATGGATTATTTGGAAGTGGATGAGATTAAACAGGTAATTGTGAATTTCATTAAGGATAACGGATTACCAATGGTAAAAGAAAGTCTAATTGAGGAATTTGCAGTTGCTTTTAAGGGGTTGACAGAGTTTGAAATCGAGAATCTCTTAGCATTGTCTTATAGTGATGATGGAGAATTGACAAGAAGTGATTTGCGATTAATTTTTGACCAGAAACAGCAGATGATAAAAAAAGCTGGTATTCTGGAAATGATACCGCTAAAGGAAACTGTAGATGATATTGGTGGCTTAGAAAATCTAAAAGAATGGTTTAATAAAAAAGCAAAAGTGTTTAAAAATATGGAGAATGCTAAGAAATTTGGAGTGGATATTCCAAAGGGAGTGCTGATTGCAGGAGTTCCTGGATGTGGTAAGTCGTTAAATGCTAAAGCAGCAGCTAATTTGTTTGAAGTTCCCCTGCTTCGATTAGATATGGGACGGTTGATGGGAAAGTACGTTGGTGAATCGGAAGGGAATCTGAGAAAAGCAATTGCATTGGCAGAGGCAATTTCTCCTTGTGTACTGTGGATTGACGAGTTGGAGAAAGCATTTGCTGGTATTGGAGGCGATGGAGGAGGTAATGATGTTACTGTAAGGTTGTTCGGTAATTTTTTGACATGGATGCAGGAGAAAACCAGCCCAGCCTTTGTTGTTGCTACAGCAAATGATATTACAAAACTCCCGCCAGAACTTTTGAGAAAAGGGAGATTTGATGAGATATTTTATGTAGGGTTGCCAAATGAAAGGGAAAGAGAGAAGATTTTTCGGATTCATTTAAGTAAAAGACGGTCTAAAGATGTTGATTCCATTAATATTCATAGTTTAGTGGCAAAAACAAATGGCTTTAGTGGAGCTGATATCGAAGGTGTAGTTAAGGATGCGATAGAGAGTGCATTTTCAAATAATAAAGATGTGGTTACAACAGAGGATGTACTTACAGCTATAAACAATACACATTCTTTATCAGAGTTAATGAAAGATTCGTTAGATAAAATGCAAAAGGAATATGAGACTCGAAAATTTAAAAATGCATCCAGATAATATGTAATGAATCAGGAGGGGTAAACTTGACAGAAGAGAAAATATTGACAGAAGATGAAGCTATAATAATCAAGGACTTGCTCAAAGAGTGCTTAGAATCTTATCATACAAAAGGGAAAAATGTTACGGATAAAGACTGGTTAAAAGATGTCTTTATGGAGAAAATTAACGGAATTACTGAGGAAAAGGCATTAGAAGATGCTGAAACAATAGTGGAAACAGTTGATTCTTTTTCTAAGAATATGCACGAAATGAAACAATCTGAACAGCAGGGAATATCAAAAGAAAGCTGGTTGGCAAATCATATCCAGCAGGATATTGGGGAAGACATTACAGTTGAGAAGGGAGAAGATTTAAGTTTACTAGGTGAAAGTCTTTATCTGCAAAATATGAATATGGCAGGTCAGTCGATTGAAAGATATTCAGAAAATGATATTGAGGTTGTTGAAAGCACAGAAACAGAAGATTATTCGTTGCACAAGATTAAAGAACTGGCAATGGACATAGGAAAAAATGCCAGTGCTTATGGAATACAAAGTGCTACGTCTACTGCAGGTTCATTGTTGGCTGCAAAGATAATGAATGGCGAGCATATTGAACCGAATCAGATTATTCAGGAGGCTTTTAAATCTGGTGTGGATTCATCCATGCAGATTGTTGCATCTGGAGCATTGAAAATTGCATCAGAAAATCAACTGCTGCAATATTTACCAGAGTCAACTCCTACAACTATGATTGCAAGTATATCCAGTATTGGTGTAGAAGGTGTGAAAATATTAGCCAGAGTTGCATCGGGTGAGATAACGTTTACAAAGGGGATAGAGCAGTTTGCAAGACTTGGTGTTTCTGTAGTGAAGAACTTTTGGAGTATAGCAAAAAATACATCAGTAAAAGAGGTTGTCACAAAGCTTCTTCCATTTTTAGGACCTAAATTTACGGTTATTGCCGAAACTGTAGGTACAGTGTTAGCTTTTATGGGTGGAACTGATTTTGGAAAGCTGATTGTAGATACAAAAGTAAAGGTAGCAAATGTTGCAAAAACAGTAGCGAAAACTGCGGTACAGGGTTTAAAACGAGCAAAAGATTTTGTTAGTAATGGCATTAAGAAAGCAGCAAAAGTTCTTAGTAAGATATTCAGCTGATTTATATCGTTCAATGTCTTTGTAAGAGGCAGGTATATGAAGAAGTGAGGGTACAGTGCTCTCACTTCTTTTAGTCCAAGTGTATTGTAGTATATCCATCCTCCTTCTTTTTCGTTGTAGATTCATTACTTCCTTTTACATTATAATCCGAATTTTCGGTATTTTTTGCAGCCTGGGTAGAAGGGGTTGCACCTTTACTTACGACTAATCGGATTTGAGTGATTTGTCCCCTGGTAAATTGGGTATTTTCCGCAATGCTTTGTGAGATGACCAAACCGGCGGCAACATCGGAGTTATATTCTTCGGTAACGGTTACTTCGATAGAAGAATCTAATTTTTCTAATGTATTACGAGCATCTTCTATAGATTTGCCAACCATATCGGTCATGGTTAGTATCTGGCTTGGAAGAGCTTCTGTAGAGGCTTCAGAAGAAATAGGAGCAGCGGTTGTTTTATTCGCATTTTCTGTTGAGTTGTCATTTGTGCTGTCTTTCTCTGAGGAATGGTCATTAGTATCTTTGATATCAGAAGTATTATCTGAATTTATCATGACAAGATTTTCCGGCCAGAATGGTACATGGATACCGGAAACACCAAGTCCACAGTAGATAAGAACACAAAGAAAAACGGCTGCTGTCCATTTTTTCAAGAATGATTTGGCAGTATCATGGTTATCTATTTTCTGAATCTGATTTTTGGTTTTCTTAGATACTGCGGTAGAAGCTACTGTTTCTGTTAATTGTCCGGCTGGTGGTGTAGCGAGTGCGTGGTATAGCATTTTCACAGAGGGAAAACGTTCTGCATAATTCAGGCGGAGTCCACGCATAATGGCATCTTTCTGGTAGCTGGCAAGTTTTACATCTTCTTTTGAAAAGTCTAAAGTATCATGCTGCATACGTTTAATGGAATCAGCAGGTTTTTTACCATTTAATACCATATACATAGTGGCACAGAGGGCGTATACATCAGTCCAGGCACCGATTCGTCCGTCGGAAATGTATTGTTCCGGAGGGGCATAGCCGGACTTTAATATAACGGTCATGGTTTTTGATTCGTTAGGATTTTCAAAGCTGGCGGCACCAAAATCAATTAAATGTAAGTGATTATCCATGCCTACAATCAGGTTATCCGGGCTGATATCGCGATGAATCAGGCCTTTTTTGTGAACTTCATGTAAATCCAGCAAAACGGGCTTGAATAGAGTCAGCATTTCATCAAAAGGAAGAGGTCCTTCACTTAAAATCAATTGTTTCAGAGTAATTCCCTCTATATATTCCATGACAAGATAGGCAGTACCATTTTCTTCAAATACATCAAAGATAGATACAATACTGCCCAGGTCTTGAAATTCTTGTAAAAGATTTGCTTCGTTAAGAAATCGCTGCATACCTTTTTGAAAAGAATCGGCAAGCTTACCATCAAAATGGGACACATAAAGGGAACCATTCCCTTTTTCTCTGGATGCGATTCCGGAAGGAAAATATTCTTTGATTGCTACCTGCATGTTTGTAGATAAGCAGGTTCCGGAGTAGGTAATGCCGAATCCGCCTTCTCCCAAAACAAAATCAATTATGTAATTTTCATGCAGTCTGCTTCCGGTTGGTAGTGCATGTCCGGAGGTCGAATAATTCGTATTTGGCATAAATGAAAATCCTTTTCTATATTATCACCAGGTAAATGATTCATTGCATAAAGCAACGAATAATAACATACAATCGCCTAACTGAATTAGATTGCGGTCATATAGTATTTCGGTATCTGTAAGTTCAGCATCGTTTAGAAACACTGTGTTATGCGTGTTTCCGGGAGTTAATGTCAGAATTTTAGTATCTTTGTTATAAGTTATACATGCATGATTTTCCCGGCTGACGGTTGGCTCTTTGGCTAGGCAAATGTTCATATTGGGACTTCTTCCAATATAGTTTTCACAGTCATATATGGCAAAGCTTTCACCAAGCATATTTCCGGTTATGCAGACAAGCCAGCCTATGGTTTTACGTTGTAAAGATTTTGAAGTTTCCGATATATGTTCTGTTGAAACCGTTTCAATATCCTTCTGGTCCACTCCATCAAGATTCGTAATCGGAATACCGGTTTCGAGATTGATACAATGGGGGCAGTATGGTAATTTATCAGCATTGTAATAATGGTTGTTTGGACATTTTGTCAGTTTCATGAATAAATCCTCTCCTACAAAATAAGTTAGTTTAGTAGTGTGTAATGATTACTATGTTATATTAACCGATAAATGCTGTCTTTCTCACCAAAGCAGAGGGTTGCCCCCGGCTTTAGCAGACAGGGTTGGTTTTTCTCCAGTTGTATCAATTGGAGACTGTCTGTCGGATTCCCATTTGACTGTGAACAATCTGATTGGAAAAGAAAAGTTCCATTATGGGAAAAGTCAGTAATCTCATACATATTTGTAGCTTTGTGGTAGATAATCTTACAATGTCTGCGGCTGACACGAGGCAGGTTAATTACTACATCGCAGATGGTTCCATCTCGACCAAGCATTATCTCCTCATCCGCATAAAAGCGGATGATGGAACCAAGATACAAGCCCTTTGTACAGACAATTGCACCGGTAATACCCTGATTTAAAGAAAGACTCTTTGTAATCAGAGGATTATCTGGTGTATCAGAAGGTTGTATGTGACCCTTAAATAATTCGTCCACTTTATTTCGATAGCTGCTACTCACAGGAATGGTACAGTCTCCTAATGTAATTTGTCCGGTCTGATAGGAAGAGATTCTGGATACAGGAACTAAAAAGCTTTGATGGCAACGTAAAAAACCGTATGGTATCAGTGCATTTTCTAAATTGTCCAGTTTTTCATAATATTCATAGTCCTTTTGCGGTGTATGTACGAGAACCTTGCGACAGTCGCTTTCCAAATAAAGAATGGAACGAAGTGGGATTCGGTAATGAACATTCTTAATGGAAATATTCAGACATTTTGGAACATTTGCAATCTCTTTTAAATAACGGTTAAGTTCGTTTGCAATATCCGTTCTGGACAAGGGTTTTAAAAGATAAGAAAAGGAATGGTAACGATAGCATTCGTAGACATATTCCTTGGAACCGGTTATGAAAATAATGTCGGTATCAATATGATGTTCATAAAAATAACGTGCAATGTCAATGCCGCTTTTTCCGGGCATAACAATATCCATAAAAAGGAGATTGCAGTCAAAAACATTGTTTATAATGCTGGAAATGATTTCCTCTCCACTTGTATAGATACGAGGCTGCCAGTCAGAAATTGGCTGCATGATATCATGTATATGGTCGTGTAATTCATTTATAAAATGGGTATCGTCGTCACAAATTCCAATGGTTATCATAGGTTGTTCCTCCTTCTTGTATTTTACTATATATTCAATGTAATGAAAAGAGTCAGGCAAGTTATACCTCTAACTTTTCTTCAAAAGAATAACTAAATAAGATAAAATACAACAAAGTACATGATATTTAAACTATAAGTTTATTGCATGACTTGCCGATAAATGTTATAGTACATGGAGCGGCTGGACAAAATGGCAACATGGTCTGCCGCTCCAAGACTTGCTTTTTGCGAGTCTATATTTAGAAACTATCAACCCTGCAACGAAAGGAGGTATGTGTTATGACAGCTTTAAGACAGAGTGCAATAATGGAATTGGAAAAAATACCAGAAGATAAACTTGGCTTTATTATTCAGATAATGCAAGGTGTAAATGGCTTATATACCGATACTAAATCAGAAAGGAAAGAAGCGTTTGAAAGATTGGAACAGTTACGTAGGAAGGGAACTGTTACAGATGATGGCACAGAATTAGCTTCTTATAGGGAACGCCAAAAGACTATTTAAAAGAATAATTCAGATTGCAATAAACAAGTGAAGCACCAACGGAAAGAATAATCTTTCTGTTGGTGCTTTTCTTAGTATAACATTATCGAAAAACTGCAAACAGTGACAGATTCTGTCTAACTTAGTTTGCTATACTAAGTATAAATTAAGTATAAATAGAAATCTAAGGATGAAACACATGGACAGAAAGGTCGAAAGAATCATTAATCTGTACAGCCGGTTAATGGATGGTGAAGCAATCAATAAGAATAAAGAGGCAATCCGGTTTGGTGTCAATGGAAGAACAATCCAGAGAGATATTGATGATATCCGGACGTGTTTTGCAAATGATATGGATGTGAATAAGCATCTCGTGTACGACTGGGGGAAAAAGGGATATGTATTACAGCAAAATACGCAAAATGGATTGCGCCGGAATGAAATCTTCATGATTTGTAAAGTTCTTTTGGGAAGCAGGGCACTGGCAAAGGAAGAAATGGTGCCAATTATTGATAAGTTATTAAGGTGCTGCATATCCGGTGATGAACAGAAGAAAATGACAGCCCTGATTGCGAATGAGAGGTTTCATTATCAGGAACGGGAACAGAGCAGACCATATGAATCTATTGTGTGGGAGATTGCAGAGGCAGCTTATGAGCATAGATATGTTCAAATTGATTATCAGAAAGATGAGGCTTCCGCTATCATTTCCAGGAGGATACAGCCGATTGGTATTTTGTATTCAGAAGGGTGTTTTTATCTTGCTGCATATATTTTAATGGGGCAGGAGAAGAAGCAGCCGCGACGGAGGAAGGAGATGGACAGTTGTTTCCTGCGGTGTATCGGTTGGATTGTATTGTCAATTATAAAATCTTAGAAGAACGTTTTTGTGTATCCTATGGGGAACGTTTTGAAGAAAGTGAGTTTCGGAAGCGGTTTCATCCGGGAATGGACGGAGAATGGGAAATTG
>JAQXLK010000059.1 GCA_029012085.1 Clostridiales bacterium | reverse complement strand
CAATATATTTCTTAAAATTCGTACTGGTATCCAAATTCGAAAAATCCCATTCATGACGCTTAATATCTGCGCTAATCTTTACCTTCCGAATCTCTCCAAACTTATCCGTCACCACAATATAACTGGCATGTAAAAAGCGTTCATAATTATCTGCGCTAAGGGCAGCAATCTCCGCATTACTATATCCCGGAAGCAGAGAGGTACTCATGGAAAATGCCTTCCCTTTTCCATAATAGTCTTTCTGACACCCCGTCAATATAAACATCATACATATAGATAACCCAACCAGTTTCATATATCTTCTCATTTGTCTGTCTCCATTCTATTTTCTATTGTTTATCTTTAATATCTCAGCATTTCTATCCTGTATTAAAGTATCGTTTTAAGATACAATATTATTTTTTGTAAGTTACAACACATAAGCATGTTCATTATACAATATATTTTCCTCTGCTTCAATGGAATTTAAAGCATAAATATCTTAATACTTTCTTATTTTTATATATAAATGTGAAATTCATGAGTAGTTTTTACCTAAATTTCATTGACTTCCCATTTTAACAATGATAAACTAAGCGTGTATTTATAAAGCGTTAACGATACCAACACTACTCGCTATGTTTTGGTATTCAAACTACCTCTATGATACAATTAATAATAAGGAGGTACTTTTCATGAACAAAGGTACAGTAAAATGGTTCAATTCAACTAAGGGATTTGGTTTCATCACCAACAGTGAAACTGGCGAGGATGTATTCGTACACTTTTCTGGTATTGTTGCAGAGGGATTCAAGACTCTTGAGGAAGGTCAGTCTGTAACATTTGATATTGAGCAGGGCGCAAAGGGTGCTCAGGCAGTAAACGTTACTGTTGAAGCTTAATTTCATATCAGTTTGATAGATTGATTATTGAACAAAACGGTTAGATAATGAATGAACATTATCTAACCGTTTTCTTTTTATATATCCTATCATCTACAAACGCATCTGCATTTTGTAATCCTGTCTAGTATAGCCAACAAGAACGATTTACGATACTTTTTTCCCCAGAATTGTTACCGCTTTTCCGCTTGCCAAAACCTGCTTCTCACAGCTCTTTATTCCTTCCGGAACGCACTTTGTTCCGTCACATAACAGCTGCCAGCTTCCAACCGGGAGTTCATAGGACTTTTCTTCTTCCGTATTCTGGTAAATCACCATTAACTCTTCCCACCAGTCTTCTTCAGCCTGAATTCCACGAACAGAGAATACTACAGCCTCCTCTGGATTTGTATCATAAAATGTAAAATGTTCTAAAATCTCACTATCTTTTGAAGACAACGCCAGAAAATGCTTTCTGATGGTTAGCAGTCCTTTATAGTAGTCTACCAAATCTTTGAATTCATATGCTCTTGTCCAATCCAACTGATTAATGGCAGATTCTGTCTTAAAGGAATCTTCTATTCCATTCTTTGTTCTGGCAAACTCTTCTCCTGCCTGGAAAAATGGTGTTCCAAGAGATGTCATAACCATTCCTGCTGCCATCCTGTTCAACTGTAAAATATCTTCTTTTCTTTCATAATAATCCGGCTCTTCATACAAAGTAAGATTTAACTTATCCCAAAGTGTGAAATTATCATGGGCAGAAACATAGGTAATTGTCTGTCCCGGATTCTTCGGCTTATATCCACCCTTTCCATCACACCATGCCAGGACACAGGACGGAACCTGTTCACCCAACTCTGCCTTTCCATTGATATACCCTGGCTCTTTCGCATAGAAAACATGTCCTTTTATGGTATCTCTCGTATCATCATTAAATATAGCAATTCCTTCATTCAGATATTCTACATTCGCTTTCAATGCAGGCATTGTATCGTGAATCATTGGCGATTCGGCACCTCTCCAAGGCTCTCCGTACATAAGAATCTCGTCCCCACTCGGAAGCTGATTCAACGCCTTTCGAATCTCATTCATGGTCTCCACATCATGAAGTCCCATTAAATCAAACCGGAAACCATCTATATGATATTCTTTTGCCCAATAGCAGACCGACTCTATCATAAACTTCCGATACATATAGCGCTCACTTGCAGTATCGTTTCCACAGATAGAACCATTGGCAAAGGTTCCATCCTCTTCTAACCGATAATAATAATCCGGAACTGTCTTCTGGAATGCAGAATCTGTACTATAAGTATGATTGTAAACCACATCCATAACCACACCAAGACCAGCCTGGTGAATTGCCTGAACCATTTGTTTAAATTCTCTAATTCTAACATGTCCGTCTGCTGCGTCCGTAGCATATCCACCTTCCGGTACATTATAATTAAGTGGATCATATCCCCAGTTAAACTGATTGTTTAATGGCTTACTTTCATCTACAGAAGCAAAATCAAAAGACGGCAAAAGATGAATATAGCTGATTCCCAATTCTTTCAAATAAGAAAGACATGTCGAGAACTTCCCTTCTCCGTCTAATGTTGTTTCATTCTCTGTAAATGCCAGATATTTTCCACGATGCTCTTTTGTCACGCCACTATGAGGATCACTTGAAAAGTCCTTGATGTGCAGCTCATAAATGGCTGGTACGATTTTATTCCGATTTGCCAGATAATCCTCGTTCCATCCATCCGGATTCGTCTTTTCCAAATCCACAACCATGCTTCTGATACCATTCACTCCACATGCTTTTCCGTAGATATCCTGTGTCTCTTCTGTCTTACCATCAACAGTTACCCGATATGTATAATAAACACCTTCCAAATCCTTTGCTAAAACAGCAGACCATACACCATGTCCTGACTGCTCCATGGTATGTTCACTTAAACATGTTCCTTCAGAACCATCCTTATAAAGACAAAGTGTTACCTGCTCTGCCGTAGGCGCCCATACCTTAAATGTTGTCTGCTCCTTTGTATAGGAAGCTCCTAAATCCAATCCGTCATAATGATATTCCTTTGCAAAATCTTCTGAATCAAACGAGTAACCCATTATTACTACCCCCGTATATTTTCCTATTCTTATTAAATGCATACTTGCATTCGTCAAGTATTCTTATTATACCATACAATGCAGGGTGATGCCATTCCTAAATAAAAATATCTGACTTTTGTTTTCTAATACATTCTTTAATCATCTGCTCCACTTGCTTTGCGATTTCAACTGCCTTCATGTCTTTGTAATCTTCATAATATAACGGTTTTAAAAAATGAACCTGTGTCTTTACTCTTCCAATTGTATTTAACTCAAACGCCTTATAAGAATCAATGATTGCCACCGGAACGATAGGTGCTTTGGCACGCATAGCAGCCTTAAAGCTTCCCGGCTTAAATGGATCTACACGGTTACTTGGATTCCAGTAACCTCCTGCCGGAAAAATGATATATTTTCTGCCTTGTTTTACCTCATCCGCCACCTCATAGATAATCTTCATGGACTGCTTCAAATTATCCTTCTCTAAACGCTTACCACCAACCATATCAATGAACTGTTTTACAACTACGCCGTGAGAACGTTTGTCGTCCATAACCACAGAGCATGGTTCTTTGTGACCCAACATGATTCCTAATGCATCATATTTTCCCTGGTGGTTTGCATACATAACATAACCACCGGATTTTGGCAGATTGTTCACACCATACACGGATGTTTTAATCCCTCCTGTCCGCCGCACCATGTTGGCAACCTTCATCGCCAATGCATAACGTTGTTTTTCTGTATAGTCGTCAATATGTAACTGCATCAATTCCGCCTTGATTACATAGTACGGAATCCGAAATAAATTCATCAATATTACCCAAAAAAACCGAAACATCTTAATCCTCTTTCTAAAAGTAAGACTCTCTTTTTCAAAGTATTGCTTCTATAAATGAAGCACTCTTTCCCGAATCTCCTGTGTCCGTCCCTGATTCCAGAACTGGGTTCCTATATAACCACAGGTACGTCTTGCCACATTCATCATATCCTGGTCCATGTTACCGCAGTTCGGACACTTCCAAATCAACTTTCCATCCTCATCTTTGGCAATCTGTATCTCACCATCATATCCACACTTCTGACAATAATCACTCTTGGTATTCAGCTCCGCATACATAATGTTGTCATAAATGTGCTGCATTACTGCAAGAACCGCATCAATATTATTCTGCATATTCGGAACCTCAACATAGCTCACTGCACCGCCCGGTGACAGCTTCTGGAACTTTGCCTCAAAAGTAAGCTTATCAAAGGCATCGATTGGCTCTGTCACATGGACGTGATAACTGTTTGTAATATAATTCTTATCTGTTACACCTTCAATGATACCAAAACGCTTCTGCAAAGCCTTTGCAAATTTGTAGGTGGTAGACTCTAATGGTGTTCCATAGATACTAAAATCAATGTTTGTCGCTGCTTTCCATTTTGCACAGGCTGCATTTAAACGCTCCATTACTTCGATTGCAAATGGAGTTGCTTCCGGCTGTGTATGAGAAAGACCAGTCATATAACGGGTACATTCACAAAGTCCGGCATAGCCTAGTGAAATAGTCGAATAACCATCATATAGCAGCTTGTCAATCGTTTCTCCCTTTTTAAGGCGGGCAAGAGCTCCATACTGCCATAATATCGGCGCTACATCAGATGGAGTTCCTTTTAACCGGTTATGTCTGCACATAAGTGCCTCATAACAAAGCTCTAATCTCTCATCCAGAATATCCCAGAAACGCTCCATATCACCCTTAGAAGAGCAGGCCACATCAACAAGATTAAGGGTTACTACACCCTGATTAAACCGTCCATAGAACTTTGGTTTGTTATTCTCATCATGGTATACTGTAAGGAAGGAACGACATCCCATGCAAGGATAGCAGTATCCCTGCTTCATTTCTTTCATTACCTTTTCAGAAATATAATCCGGAACCATACGCTTTGCAGTACATGTAGCAGCAAGCTTTGTAAGTTCCCAATATTTTGTTCCTTCCCGGACATTATCTACCTCTAACACATATATAAGCTTTGGAAATGCTGGCGTAATATATACACCCTTTTCATTCTTAACACCGAGGATTCTCTGCTTTAACATCTCCTCAATTACCAATGCAAGGTCGTCTCTTGTTCTTCCTTCCGGAACCTCGTTTAAATACATAAATACAGTAACAAAGGGTGCCTGTCCGTTTGTCGTCATCAGGGTAATTACCTGATACTGAATCATCTGCACACCGCGCTTAATCTCTTCTCTGACGCGCTGTTCTGCTACATTCTCAATCTGCGCTTCATCTGCCTGAATACCAGCCGCTTTAAACTCCTCCGCAACCATACTGATAAACTTTTGTCGGCTTACATCTACAAATGGTGCCAAATGAGACAAAGTAATACTCTGTCCACCATACTGGGAGCTTGCAATCTGGGCTATACTCTGGGTTGCAATATTACACGCGGTAGAAAAGCTCTTTGGCTTATCAATCATGGTCTCACTGATAACCGTTCCGTTTTGCAGCATGTCCTCCAGATTCACAAGACAGCAGTTGTGCATGTGCTGTGCAAAATAATCGGAATCATGGAAATGAATGATTCCCTCTTCATGGGCTTTCACAATCTTCTCAGGCAAAAGGAAACGCTTCGTAATATCCTTACTAACCTCTCCAGCCATGTAATCACGCTGAACACTGTTGACAACCGGATTCTTATTTGAATTCTCCTGTTTTGCTTCTTCATTATTACATTCAATCAGACTTAAAATCTGTTCATCTGTAGAATTTGCTTTACGAACCAAAGCTCTCTTATAACGGTATGTAATATATTTTCTCGCTACTTCGAAAGCCTCTGTATCCATTATCTCATTCTCTACAAGATCCTGTATCTCCTCTACGCTAAATGCACGGTTCATACTTCCACAGGTAAGCGCAACCTTCTTTGCAATTTCCCGAATCTGCTCAGAAGTCAGACGGTCTGTCTCCACAACCTCCTTGTTTGCTTTTTCCACAGCGGCAACAATCTTTGTAATATCAAATGCCTCTTCCGTTCCACTACGCTTAATGATTCTCATTTTACTCCTCCACTCTGATTCCTTTATCTTACAATTTCTTTTTCCCGAGGAAATGCTGCAAACCCTTTATCTACGCCATTCCTGTCCTTTTCTTCGGTTCTCCATTACATAAATACAGTGCCGGGATTCCATTCTCGACACAACATCTTGTGTTATTGTAGCGCCTTTCCCCGGAAAAAGCAAGAGGCAGAATCTCCCCAAAATTCGTTGAAAAATTGCGCTATCCCCCTTGCCACCTAGCCCTTGTGCATATTTCACAATCTTTTTTGAGGAAATTCTACATATATTACATGTATATTTCCTGTTTGCACATTCCCCCTCCCCTGTGATAAAATATTTTCGATTTATTTTCACAAAAATCGATAAAACCAGGAGGGGTATCATGATATTCAATTGTCCGACTTGCGCAAATGCATTACTATATAATCCTACTTTAGGAAAAATGGAGTGTTTGAGCTGTGGAAACGTATATGATATGAAAAACTTTGATGATAAAAAAGAAACGCAGGAATTAAAACGAAAGTCCTTTTCTCCTGATGAAGACATGGTAGAATATAACATTTATTCCTGTACTGCCTGCGGCGCAGAGATTGCGGTAAATGGCGTCGAATCCTCAACCTTTTGCTCTTACTGCGGACAGCCGACCATCGTATTTAGCAGAGTATCCGCATCCAGAAAACCCAAATACATCATTCCATTTGAGGTTACAAAAGAACAGGCAGTTGACTCAATCCGCAAGCGCCTGTCCGAAGGATTCTTTGTTCCAAAAGAAATCCAGAACTTTGAAATCGAACGGGTCCGGGGAATCTATATTCCTTTCTGGCTCTATGATATTGATTATTCCGACCGGCAATATTTAAGCGGGGAAGTAAAGAGCGGAAAAAATAGTGTAACAAAATATTTCTTCCGGGAAGCAGAATGTTCCTTACATAATCTAACACTGGATGCCTCCATGCAGCTCAACGATGAATCTTCCCAGCGTTTAGAGCCCTATAATACATTCAGCCTAAAGGAATTTGATATCGGATATCTATCCGGATTCTACGCAGACTGTTACGACATGGATACGAACCAGCTTGATGATTTAGCAGTCAGCCGTACCAAAGAATTGTTCAATAAAGAGGTGGAAAAAACAATCCAGGCAAACAGTATTAAAATACTCAAAAACGATCCGAAATACAACATTACGAATACGGAATACGCCCTGTTCCCGGCATGGTTTTTGACCTTCCGCTATGATAATGCACCATATACGATTCTTGTAAATGGGCAAACCCGCAAAGTGGTAGGAGCGGTTCCTTTCGATAAACCAAAAGTAAATATCTGTTTCTGGCTGCTGGGAATCTTATCTTCCCTGATTACTACAGGCATTACTTACGGAATTCTAATGTCTGAAAGTGACGAAAACGGCAAGCTGATTGGAATACTGATTTTCATGGCAATCAGTATGTTCTCCGTCGGTCTACAGAAATTCAACGCTATTCGCAACAGCATTGGTTTATCCAAATCATCTGCAACTAATCATTATGTAAAAGACAGACAGGAGGATCACTAATATGTTAGTTTTATCCATTATTTTAGGTTGTTTTTTTGGTTTTTCATTTGCTTATATGATGATTGCTATATGGGTTACAAAATCCAACGACCATGGTGACAGCAAAGGAACCTTTGTGCAGTTTTGTGCGGCTCCTTTGCATGTGATACGCTCACAGGATCATATAAAGAAGCCGAAGGGGCTGTCGCATTAATAAGTTATGCGTCCTAAAGATAGTAAAATATACAAATTTACTCGGCTAACGTTCCTAATGCTGTCGTAAATTTGCATATTTTCACTATCTTTCTGTAATGTATTCCTTAATGCGACAGCCCCTTTTCTTTTTATTCATAGCTTTTTCAACATATCATTTACATGAAGTTCACAGACCTCATATAACTCACGGCAACGCTGCTTAGTCATTCCAGCCTTTAAGCCTACTTCAAGCAAGTCATTCCATCCGGGATTCCTTCCATTTCCATTAACACTGGTTGTATGTTCTCCATAAAATGTATTACTGTATGTCAAATCATATGCAGGGGCAAGCCGCCATATATTATGCTCTGGAACATATATATAGGAGAAATTTTTTGCATGATCATCCCTGTTATGTGCCAATACATTAAAGCACATCCGCAAAAACATATTTTCCAAATCTTCTTTATTATCTTTTGTTAATATCTTGGTCAATTTCATAAGGGAATGATAATCTAAAGCAGGCTGCTCATAATCAGCCTCTAACAATGCTGCCGCAGTTAATACATGATACCGAATTCCTCTATCCTTATCCCTATCAAACCGTTTAATCCCGAAATATCCGTCACATTTTCCAGAAGGCAGCAGTGCAGTTGAAGGCATATCAATTCCACATGCTTTAGCACAAAGAGAATACTCATACTCCATTTTCCCAATGTTTATCGGGTCTACACCAGCCGGGAATTTCACAATCATATCTATCCCATCTATTTCTGTCATAACCTTGGGTCTGGCACCACCACTAGAACCACCCAAAGCATACAGTAAATCCAAATCTTTTGATTCTTCCGCATTCAAAATATGCATACATTCTTCTGCAATATGATCCAGATTTTGTACTTCCACTTCGTTCTGATAATCCCGTACCGGATGATAGCACAGTGCTCCCATACCAGAATCTCCAATCAGCGCCAAACGCTCAAGTATATTTAAATCCTCTTTCTTATACCCCTGCTTTACCCAAAAGCGCTCCATCAAAACAGAACCCCACGCATCAGGCAGACTGTCTGCAAAAACTCCGAACAAACCGCCAAAATACATCTTATCCGGTACAAATACCTGTTTTTTCAAAGGAAGCGAAAACGGACTGATTGAAAAGCCATCATTCAGCGATTGATCACAATACTGAAATGCCACCCTCTGATTAGCAGTCAATGCTAGTGTCCCTACCATTCTATCATCATATAACACCTGTAAATGCTTAATCATTTTCTAAAATCACCTCCGAAATATCCCTATACGGAACCGAACAGAATAAATCTGAAATTTCACCTACACAGTCTAATGCCATAGCCAGCTTTGTAAGGGACAAAAAGGAAATCTTTCCTGAACTCTCAAATCGTTTTATAGAGCCATAACTTACACCACTTCGAACACTCAACTCTTCCTGAGAAATGTTTCTTCGCTTTCTTATGTTTCTGAATTGTTTGGCTACACGAAGATCAATTTCCTCGGCAGTTTCCCATAATAATTCTTCCATAGAGTTTCTCCTTTTACGGATAATATTTTATCTATTTTGCCTAATTTTCATACGTTATATACAATATATTATCCATTATATCTTGTTGTCATACTATATTCAAGTAAAAAAATAGCGGGAAATTCTTCCCGCCTACGGTAGTACAAAGAGCTTTCGCCCAAACCTCCTTCTAAAATCATACCGAAAGAGTAATACTTTTTGCCAAACCAAATGGAATAATATCTCCATCCTTTGTTTCCTTATATGCTATTTCATCATGCATATATTCAACAATATCCTTTGTATTAAAATCCTTAAATTTATTGATAACCCGATCAAGAATCATCTTGTCTTCCTGTGTTATGCAGGACATATCAATACCCTCTTTCGGAAAAATGTGAAAACGTGTATTATCATAATCGTCTTCCTCTTTCACATTAATATTTTCTAAATCCATAATTAAGTAATGACCTATCGGTAACGCTCCCATATCCGCATGACGATATACTAATCCAGTCATTGAATGATTGTTCACCTTATAATTCAATGAATCAGTGTACCACAACATCTTCATCAACTTAATCTTGTATAAATTGCCAATATGCTTAGCAAAATAGGTTACAATACTCTCAAGTTTATCAATATCTAATATTTGATTACCATTCTCTTCAGACGGCTCGTTATAATTAATATATTCACTCTCAAGAGCCTGACGTTTGATATTCTCCTTCCCATATGAATCCATATTGTCAATTATTCTCTTTTTTATATCGGATTGCTTAGGCTCTGTAAACTTATTCACATTTCTAACCAAAAAGCCATATGCCATCAGAGGATTCTCTTTTATAATTCTAAGCATATTATCGTATGCTTCGTCTTGTATCGCCTTACTCTCATATCTGGAAATGGTAGCCTCTCCCCATCCGAGTAATTTTGCCAAATCAACCTGTGATAATCCGTAGTTCTCTCTAATCGCTACTATTTCATCCGAAGTAAGCAGACCATGAACTCTTCTATACTCATTTCGTGCATTTAATAAATTATCATTCTCCATCCTGCCAGTTACAAATTCATTTTCGTCCTCATTACTATAAGAACAAAAATAATACTTTTCGATATAATTGACATTCTCTCCTTTAATGATTGTATTAACAACTCGTGTTCTCTCCTCGATTTCATGAACTTTATCGCATAAAGGGCATTCCATTTGAATCTTTCTTATTAAATGATTATTTTTCATTGCCATATCTCCTTTCGCACCTGCCTGATTATGCATAGGGAAATGTCATCTCATATTTTGAATAATGAAAAGACAGGCACAATACTTTCTTAGTTGTTTCACCTCCACGTCACCTAAACATACACTATCTATTGATAGAGTATTACTCAATTGATATTCCGTCAATATAAAAAACACTCCTAACATAAAATCCTATAAAACACCGGTAAATATCCTTTTACTCATCCTATAAATAAAAAGCAGCCGACTTTTCAATTTATCGAAAAGTCAACTGCTTTTGTTACCATCTTATCTTTTTTACTCTATGACTGTAACTGTACTAGGATACTCCTGCTCCTGTATTGATTGTACTCATCAGTAAGGTACTCACAACAATAATCGTAACAATTCCAATATATAGATAAATGAACTTTTTATTTTTGCTGTAGATTTCCCTTATGATTTCTCTTAATGTCATATCTTCTCTCGACATCTCAGATACCTGCCTAATTAATACACCTCTATTTCACTAATACAAGTATCATCATATTTTTCCCCAGGTTCCGCTTCCAATATGGTAATAATAATTGTATCTGTTGTCACAAGCTGTTCAAATTCAACAAATGAAGCGAGCTTAATTTCATCACTGTCAAATTGGCATATATCAGATTCAGGAATATCCTTCTGTAACGTTATGCCATTCCCAGCATCTATTTCCACTCTTTTTATTCTTCCATTCTTTAAATACAAGTCAGAGGAAGCAAGATAACCATTACTGATTGCCACTCCGTGCACTTCTGTCTTTTCTTTCATGTGCAGTGTTATGGTTTCTCCCTCTCCTACCCCATCTACACCTTCTACCCATGCAGTTTTCGGGTTATCATCAATCAGATTTTTTCCGGAATAATTTTTTCCCTCCTGCGCTTTCAAATGTGAAGACGTATCAACCGTTGCAATTTCTTTTCCCTTTGTATCTGTTTTTGCATACACCATGGTAACACCAAAACGACTGGTTTCATTCTTCACAAACAACACATCTATGTATCCCTGGAATACATCATTATCGCCCCCATTATACCCGAAAAAATATGGCCCAGAAAATAAATAATACTGATTCATTTCTCTAACGTCTCCTGAATAAAGAATCAGCCACGGATCTCCTCCCGCAGGTTCAATGCAAACTGTATCTTCTTCTCTTTTTATCATCGGGGTTTCGACGTATGGAATCTCATTACATCCATAAATATCATAAAAAAGGCTTTCCGCATCTTTTATCGGATACTTCCAGTCATCAAGCATCTCCAATTGTCCATTAAGAATTCCATCCAACTGTCCAGCCCAAATAATTGCATAATTTAAAGCATTCTTCTTCCTGTCAGGCATCTCAGCAAAGAATACACCCTCACTATCACAGATTTTGGATTCTACAGCTACACATGCCATCTGAGTCAAAGTCTCTTTCTGTTCTGTTTCACAAACTTCTTTTGTGTGTAAATTTTCTACCAGTTCCTGACAATCGTCTTTTGTTAAATTACCTACATCATCCGAAGCCTCTGTTTGTATTTCCTGTGAGATTAATTCATCTTTTGAAATCTCACTGTCCGTTTCTTGTTTTATTTCCGATTTTTCCGTTGTTTCTATTTCATCCTCCTTCACATCTTCCACCATAACAGGTTCCATGTCATTACTTTTTTATGTAATAATACTCCTATGACTGCCATTCCCCCAACGAGTACGATTCCCACTAATGCAAAAACTGCAATTTTCCATTTTTCTCTCTGTTCTTTCTGTTTTGGTGGTGTAACAGGCTGCAGTGATTTAACAACATCCGGCTGTATCATCTTTTTTGCAGAATCGCTGACTACTTCTCCACAATAAATACAAAAACGTGCATCCTCTTTTATTTCTTTTCCACATTTTGTACAATACATGTTTATATCTCCTCGTTCTCCTTAATTCAACTTACAACCACATTTTATACAAAAATTTACTTTTTTCCCATAACCATATCCACATTGTGGGCAAAAAAAGTTTTCTGGCCTATGTGCATGATTAGTATTTTCTAATTGTCCCAAAATCTCTTTCTCATACTTCTCGATATCTTCCATCTTAACATTCAATTCGTCAATCTTCTCTTGCTTTTTCTTTATGATTAACAATTCCTCTTCTATCTTTGAGCATTCAAAATTTCCAGCCTCCCAAAGGATATATGCTTTATGACCAATATCCTGCTCTAACCGTTCTATTTCTGCTTTCAGGGATTCCATATGTGTATTAATTTTTGCTTTTTCTAACGAAGAATTTGTTTTCAAAGATACCGCTGTAATTCCTTTATTAATTCCTGATTTTACTCTGTGAAATGCATTCTGTTCCATCATTACACTCCCCTGTCTACTTTACTTCCACTGCTGAAGAACTCACCATCATCTGTACATTCGAATCAATCAGTTTATCCCCGTTCTTTTGATAAAGATACAAATCCGAAACACCTTCGTCTGAATCATAATCTTTCAAATAGTAAAAAGTTCCATCTGCTAACACACAAAAATCATGCGCATCATCTACCACTTTAACCGGCTTGTCATTCTTTAAATAATATACACTTCCAAATCCTTCCTTCACATCATAGTCCTTCATATAATAGACGTTTTCATCTGCACATTTCAAGACATCTCTCACATCAGAGGCAATTTGGCTAACTTTCCCTCTTTCATATGCCATCAGTGTCCCAGTCATAGCATCTTTATCCCAATCTTTATAATAATAAAACGTTTCATCCTTTCCCGTGCTGTAACACCAAACGTCATTAAAACCATCCAGATTATCTATTTTTTTCTTATTTATGTATAATTCAAACTCTTCTTCATCAACTTTTTTGGTATACAAAATAGCATCTGTTTCATTTTCCTGACTAGCAAAATCGTACACTCCCCTGTCATAAGTTATCGGTTTCTGAGGCTTTTCTTCGATTATTTTTATTTGCTTCAAATCCTCATTTTCTAAATACGTGACGCAGTTTCCAACACTATTAAACTGTACGGAATCAATTTCACCTTCTGCCCAATCCAAATCATAGCAAGCTCCACCAACTGCCAGTTTGAATTTATAATCCACATAATAATCTTCACTATATCCCTCAAACATATCCTCAAGGTCTGTGATAATCTCATCGACTGTTACATCCTCTTCATATTCCGATAATTTCAATTTTGAAATATCCTCACTATCTATCACCGGGTAGATAAGCTCCGCTTTTTCATCACACCATTCAGCATCGCAATACCACTCACCCGACCACCAATATCCCACTTCATCACCTTGTACGCTACCAATTTCTTTGGTATTTTCTCCATTATAATAGTAGAAATATGTAACCGGTACAGAAAATACCGCCTGCTGTATATCCTTCATAAATGCGCTCCACTCCTCGGCCTGCTCATAGGCATCATAAGCAGCACAGTATTCATCATAGGCATTTTCCCATTCCTCATATTCTTTCTCATATTTTTTCTCTGCTTTTTCATATGCTTTGTCGCTGTCAAAATCTTCTCTATAAATGCCCTCTGGTTCTTCAGGACATTCCGGTTTCTCAATCTCGCCAGTAAAAACATCATTTTCCACATAATCCAAAACGTTTCGTTGTTCTTCCTTTACAATCGTATAATACACTTCTCCTGTATTATAAACCCGAATAATCCCTCCATTTTCCAAATCTTTATCTACTCTTTTCTTCTGTCCATCAGAAGTTATCTGATATAATTCTCCATCATTTGTAGTATAGTATATTTTACTCCCATCGTCGCTTGTTTCCCACATTTTAATATCCTTTGCAATCTTTTCTTTCTCTTCAAAATCATAGACATACAAATCAGAATCTTTTTTATAAAATATCCGTTTCCCATCTTCTGTAACCTGATACGGACCTTCTATCCCAGAATCAATTTTTTCAGATTGATTATCCACATCACTTAATGAACGATAATATAAAGAATAACAATATGTGTTCGTATCTCCTCCCAGACTTGACATTCTGTCAGGGTATACAATTCGATTTTCATCTTTATACGTTGTAATATATTGTTGTGATGCATTCACCATACTATCAAAATCAAGCTTTTCCTTCTCAACATCATCTTTTTCACTATCTTCTATATCGTCTACATTATTTTCTATATTGATGAGATTTTTACTAAGTACAATTGGCTCATCCTCACTGCTATCTGTCATCAAGAGCTTATTTTTCTTAACATACAGTAACTGGTTTTCACAATCCTTTCCGGAATTATTCACAAGAAAAATAATGCCTAATCCTATCCCTATAACAACTACCAGTCCCAAAAGAATAGCTGAAATTTTCTTTCCTCTTTTTCCCAAAGAGAACTTTTTACTCCCATTCTGCTTACCTGTCTTAATCTGTTGCAAAATATTACTGCCACACTCTGGGCAAAATTCATATCCAGAACTGATACTTTTACCACAGAATGGGCAGAAAATATTTTCTGATTCATTCCCCTGTTCCGGCGTTTCCTGATGCATCTCATCCTGTTCCTGCTCTACCTTTGCACCGCAGCCATCGCAAAACAGCGCATTATCCGGCAATTCTTTTTTACAATTTGTACATATTCTCATTCTTCTTTCCCCTTATTCTTTGTTATGTATTCAGCAAGTTTCTCTACAACTGGAGCATAGTATTCTTTGTTTTCCTGGCTATAGCTCAAGTCAAATCCATACATTAGTTCCTCATCAAAATGATAAGCCGAATAATAAATATCGCCATCATCACCTATATAAGAATAGCAACAATAATCCTTTTCAACTTTGCTATACGATATATCATCACTCTGAAGCATGCTAAAAAACGTATCTCCATCCGGATAATATTGGAATCCATCCTTTTCATAGTAGCTGTCTTCCTTCCTGCAGCCTCCCCAGATAAGAATAGCTTTGTTTGTGCCATCTATAAACATAGTCATATCATCCTGCGCTAAATTAAATAGAAACCCTTCCGGAATCAACATTTTATATCCGCTGCACCATTGGTCTTCCATATAAGTGTCACCATTGTCTGCGGAAGTTTCCTCATCAGTATTCTCCTGTTTTTCCGGTTCTGCACTATTAACCTCTTCCCGAACCATCTCCTCATCCATACCAGTTGACAAAGCTCTCTCTATATTTTCAGTCGTAATATCTTCCACCTTATTCCAGACATATTCCTCATCAGCCAAATATTCCTCTATTTTTTTATTTGCTTTCTTTGCAGATACTTCCTTACCATTTATGCTGGATTTGAGATTATCCCAGTCATAATCATCCTCTTTAATCCACTCATTTCCCTCTTCTTTCCCGAGCTGTGCAGAGTTACAGATCACCACGTCTTTCATTACCATACACTCTCCATCATATCTATATGTATGAATACACCTGTCATCTCCCACCTGTATTGTCATGTTCTCTCCTACAACTAACCCCTGTTTTTCCTTTATATATACATCAAATTCATTAATGAGAAATGATTTCTCCCTATCTTCACCTTC
>JAQXLK010000058.1 GCA_029012085.1 Clostridiales bacterium | reverse complement strand
TTAGCTTTTGCTGTTGCATGTGTTACATTTCTTGTTTGTTTGTGGTATTATTTTCTGGCGCTGAATCCGAGTCTTATTAGTTCTAAGTCAGAGATTGAGAAACCCAAGTATAGTATTTTTTATAAAGATATAAGTAGATTTGCAAATGTAGATGCGTATATGGAATGCACGAAAGATGTAACAGAAGAGGCGTTCAATCAAGAACTTATGCGTGAAATATATATAAACTCAGATATATGTACAAAGAAGATGCAAAGATTCAAAACGGGAATGTGGTGCTCAGTAATTTCAATCTTTGCAGCTGTATTGGCATGTGCGTTGTTTTATCTAGCAATTATTTTGTAAAGACAATACATAGGGCTTTAAGAAAGGAGCGTATCATATGTTCCCAACAATCAATCTTAGAGAAACCGGAGTCAATCTCCATCGAATTATGGACAAGCGTGGGATTACTCCAAATGATATTAAAGAGTTTTTAAATCTTGGAACGGTGCAAAGCGTATATAATTGGTGTAACGGTCTAAATATGCCAACAATTGACAATTTGTATGCACTGAGTCAATTGCTTCAGGTTCCAATGGATGAAATTATTTGTGGAAATAGAAAAGCAATTATACCGGAGCCGATTGTAATAAGCGAAAATTCAAGAGATAGAAGATTATACACATATTGTAGAAAACTAAATAAGATACTTGCTGCGTAAAAATTAAAGCACAGCTGGAATGACAAAGTTCAAATCCTCCTACAAAATTGAATTATCAGATTTTGTAAGAGGATTTTTTATGACTAATGAAAAAGAAATCGTATTATTTGAAACCGAGGATAAGAGAGTTTCATTTCCTGTAGAGATTAGGAATGAAACGGTGTGGCTTAGTGCTAATCAAATGGCATTGCTTTTTGAAAGAGATGAAAAGACGATTCGTAAGCACATAAATAATGTTTTCGATGAAAATGAGGTTGTTAAGGAGAATAACACGCAAAAAATGCGTGTTAATAATGTAAAAAGATCAGTACCATATTATTCTCTAGATGTCATCATCTCCGTCGGCTATCGTGTAAAATCCAAGCGAGGTGTAGAATTTCGTCGATGGGCAAATTCTGTATTAAAACAGTACATATTACAAGGCTACGTAGTTAATCAAAGACGTATTCAGCAGTTAGGCGAAGTAATACGCATTATGAAACGTACAGAGAATGAACTGGATAGCAAACAGATTCTGTCTGTTATCGAAAGATATAATAGTGCTCTAGATTTATTAGATGCGTATGATCACCAGACAATGAAACGTCCAAAAGGAAATGAAGCGACTTATGTGCTTACATATGAGGAATGTGCAGAGGTGATTCGAAGTATGCGATTTGGAGATGAGTCAGATTTATTTGGAAAAGAGAAGGATGATTCTTTTAAGGGCAGCATTGGTAATATTTATCAATCTTTTGGCGGTAGTGATGTGTATAAATCACTTGAAGAAAAAGCAGCCCACCTTTTGTATTTTGTCACAAAGAATCATAGCTTTTATGATGGCAATAAGCGAATAGCAGCGACTATGTTTTTATATTTTCTGGATAAAAATGAGGCATTGTTTTATAAGGGACAAAAACGTATAGAAGACGCAACATTAGTGGCATTAACAATTATGATTGCGGAATCGAGAGCGGAAGAAAAGGAAATGATGGTTAGCGTTGTGATGAACTGTATATTATAGGGCGGTTTTATAGGACGGCAAATTATTATAATAAAATTAGGAGGTGACCCTGTGAAGATATTATTTCAGAGAAAAGGAAGCAAAGTTGATTTTGTGGATTTGACAAGACGGATAATTAGTATTGATGGAAAATTTGTTAATGAGTTGGGAGAAGAAATTCAAGGAGAAGAAAAGCCTTGTAAAAGAGAGTTGCTTGATGATTATGAGGAAGATGATTGGTATAGACCTTGGATGGATTATGAAAGTCTGGATGAACCACTTAAGTCAGAGTCTGTTGTAGAACTGATATGTGAGATTGATAATGTGTTTGGACAATATGGATTCAAAAACAAAAAGGGTGAATTCGTGATAGAACCACAGTATGCCTATGCTCACGAATTTACAAATGGCTTGGCGGCGGTGAATTTAGGAAGGACATGGTATTGTACAGAAGAAGGTGAAAGATACTATGAAAACCATTATGGATATATTGATTCAAAAGGAAAGACAATAATCGGATTTCAGTATGATGAGGCACATCCATTTAACAAATACGGTGTAGCAGAGGTTTCTGATAGGGAAGCAGGATGGAAACTTATAGACCAAACAGGGAAAGAGGTTCAGGGTACAAGATTCTCTTATTTGTCACCATATTATGAATATAACAATCGCTTTTTAGAATTTTCATATGAACAAAGAACCGGAGAAGAAACGGTTGGTATATATGATACGAAAGAACGGAAAATCCTTATGGAGCCATCGGCTAGTTCAATTATAGAGTTAGAAGAAGATTGCATATTAGTATATGTTCGTAACGGTGAATATGGAGAGAGTGATTTTTGTCAGTACTATATAAATGGTAAAGGTGAAATCATATATCCATGGTTATACGGAAAAGGATTTGCAATAGTACGACAACCGGATGTAAACAATATTGCAGCAGTGGCAATTTCGAAATATACAGAACTAACTGGAAATCCAAAAAGTTATTTTTCGCATAATGGAAAGAAGTATGATAGAAAATTTAAATATGGTTTATATTCGTCAAAAGGCGCATACATCGTTTCACCGGAATACGAAAATATAGAAAAAATAGGGGATAATATTTGGGTATGCTGTAAAGATGGAGAAATCTTAGTTGTAGAAACCGAGAAAGGGGATTAATGGATTATGATACCAACATTATACGAACCGTTCCGCCACTGGTCAGATGGCGGTTCTGTTTACATATTATCAGATTTGCATTTTGATGATGCAGATTGCAAGTTTATGAGTCCGGACTGGATTACTCCACAGGAACAGATTGCAATCATCAATGGGATGGTAATGAAAAATGATACATTTATTTGCTTGGGAGATGTCGGAAAA
>JAQXLK010000057.1 GCA_029012085.1 Clostridiales bacterium | reverse complement strand
TGCCGGACTTATGACAATTGCATGTGTCTTCAATGTGATGATGAATCCCTAGAGTCATATGACTGGGCTTTGATTTCATTGTTTAATGCTATTGGAATAGCAATGAACGTCGATTGTGAACGGGATATGCGGGAAATGTTTATGTGGTATCAGAAAGAAATTATCTCAAAATGCAGAGATGGCTGGCAAGTGAAAGGGCTATGAAATAGAACAAGTTCCTTTTTATCCTAGATGTCCTTAAAAAACAATACTAAAATTATAAAAAATCAAGGAGGTAGCAAAATGGAAGTATTATCAACCAGTCATTTAGGATTTATTGTAAAGGATTTAGACACGATTATTAATTTTTATCATGGAGTACTTGGATTAAAATTATTAAGCGGGCCTAGTGAAGAATTTCATAATGTTAATGAGGGCAAGGCAATGGGAATTGTTGGAGATAATGCAACACATTGTCATCGAGAGGCATTTATGGAAACACCAGATGGAGTGATGCTTGAATTTATTGAGATTACAGATCCGGTACCAACACCAATTCCGCCAACTGCGGCATGTGCAGGCAAATTGCATTTATGTTTATACGTAGATAATATTCATGAATGGGTTGAGGAATTAGATAAACATGGATTAAAGCCGTTTATGGAACCACAAGAAGCCTTACTAGGCGATGGAGTATCGTGCTATTGGGTTTACTTTATGGATCCTGAAGGAATGTTATTTGAGTTGCAAGAAAAGAAAGTAAAATAAAAATATATGGTTTGGAGGAAATAAGAATGGGAATTATGAATATTGATTTATCAGGGCAGACAGCAGTTATTTTTGGTGCAGGAAAAGGAATTGGAGAAACTGTTTCAAAGCAGCTCGCAGAGGCAGGTGCAATTGTATATCTTGCAAGTCGAACAGAAGCAAACTGTATTAAAGTAATGAACGAGATTGTTGATGCTGGGAATAAGGCTGTTGCAATTCAATGTGATGTAAGTGATATAAATCAAGTGGACGCAGTATTAGAGCGAGCAGAAAAAGAAACAGGAAAATTAGACATTGTAATTAATAATGCAGGTATCGATTGCGTGACTCCATTTATTGATTGTTCGCAAGAAGAAATGATGCGTGTTATTATGACGAATCAAGTAGGTGTTAACAATGGACTACAGTGTGCACTTCGCAGAATGAAGAAATATAACCATGGAAAGATAGTTTCAACAACTTCTTTTGCAGGAAGACGTGATTTGCCTCATGGGTTAGGCTTTGGCCATTACGGAATGACTAAAGCAGCTGTTAATTATATTACCCAATCAGCAGCATTTGCTGGAGCAGATTACAACATTAATGTAAATGCGGTTGGACCAGGTATTGTGTTGACAAAAATGTGGGAAGATATTTTGGATACGGCTGAAAAAGAAGGAAAAAATAGACAGGAAGCATGGGATGAGTATTTGAAAACATATATTCCTCTTGCAAGAGGTGCTCAAACCCACGAAGATATTGCCTATATGATGGTATTCTTATGTTCGAAGTATGCAGATCATATAACAGGTCAGATTATTTATGTTGATGGTGGGGCAACGACTGCATAAGGACTTGACAAAGAAAATATACTCTTATATAATAACCGTAAAGACAAAGAAGTTTTGACTTCTTTGTCTTTTTTTATTTTACAGAATGAAGGTGATATTATGTCTAATATAAAAAGACTTTGCATGTTGTCACAAAATGAATTTACATCTTATCAGCCATACTTGGAGTTAAATAATAATTATCAATCTTATGTACCAGTAGAACATAAGATTATAAAAGATATTGTATGGGAAGTTTATGAGGTTGATGACTTTGATTTTGAAAAAACAATTGCTTTGCCAGATGTATGTGCAGATATTATGACCTTTTATACGGATGATAAAGCACATAGTTTTTTTATGGGTGGATCAATATCGCTTCAAGAAATGAATGAATTAGATTTTATGAAAGATGTAAAGAGCATTTTTGGTGTGAGACTACGCACGGGAATGCTTGGAAATTTATTTCGTTGTGATGTAAAGGATATTAACAATTCAAGAATTGCCATGAGTGATGCTTTGTGGAATGGTAGAGAATTTGAGGAACGAATGGCGGAAGCAGAAAATTTTATACAGCGTTGGGAGATAATGTCATCTTATCTTGAACAACGAGTTGCGCATAATTACAAAACAAATAATATTGTAAATTTTGTTGTAAAGGAAATTATTGATAGTCAAGGGTGTATAACAATCAAGGAATTAGAAGACAAAACGGGATATACAGGCAGATACTTAAGAAAAGTGGTAAAGGATTTTTTGGGTATATCAATAAAACAGTTTTGTGAAGTGACGAAATTTCAATGGATGTGTAATTATTATAAACTAAGACAAGGAGATGTTACATTGCCAGATTTGGCATTGCAATCTGGATATTATGATCAATCACACATGAACTTATCATGCAAAAAGTTAACGGGTCAATTACCAAAAAAAATAGTAAGTATGTATTCATAAAGAGTTTTTGATTAGAAAGCTTCCTGGAAATAAATCTAGGAAGTTTTTTGTTCCGTTTTTTCCTAATTTGTATTCCTTTTTATCCTAGAGGTTATTAGTTTACTTTGATAATATAAAGCCATGTTAAACGACATTGTATATTTTCAACATGTTAACAGGAATTAGTACAAATTAGGAGGATATGATTATGTTAAAAAAAGACAAAAGTGAAGCTTTAACAAAAGAGTATAACAAGTATTACCCGGGTGGACATTCCAATCTTCGTATTCCAATGGATGTTACAGAGCATAGATTATTTATTGCAAAATCAGATGGAACACATTTGACAGATGTGGATGGCAATGAATACATAGAGTATAATGGTTCGATGGGTCCCAATATTTTGGGTCACAAGAATCCAAATTTCGTTAAAAAGATTGTAGAGTATATTGAAAATAATGGTACTGCAATTGGTTCAAATCTTTTGTTTTCTCCAATGGATGTGGAGGTTGCAAAACGACTTTCAGAATTAATTCCGTGTATTGAGGAAGTTAAGTTTACGGTTACAGGATCTGAAGCTGTTCAGGCTGCATTTAGAATTATGAGAGCTTATACAGGTAAGAATGTGATTGTTAGATTCCAAGGTAACTATGCTGGATGGGGTGATAACGTTCTTGGTGGTCGTATTAATTCTGATGAGAATGCAGAAATTCCATTTACTGATTTTTCTACACATGGTGGTCCGGAAGAAGATCCTTATTATACAGAAGGAAGATCTCCTTTGGCTTGCAGAGAGACCATTATGATTCCTTGGAATAATTTCGAAGTTCTTGAAGAAACATTTGATAAATATCATGATATTATTGCAGGTATTCATTTTGAAGGTATTGTGTGGAATCATGAAGGTTTATATCCAAAGCCGGGATTTGTTGAGAAAATTAGAGAATTGTGTACCAAGTATAATATTGTAATGTGTATGGATGAGGTTATCACAGGATTTAGAGTAAACATTGGTGGAGCTCAGACAGTTCTTGGTGTTACACCTGATCTTTGTACAATGGGTAAGGCTTTATCAAATGGTATTCCGGTATCTTGTGTGGGTGGTAAGAAAGAAATCATGGATTGCATCAGAGGAAATAAGGTACTTGTTCCTGGTACTTATCCAGGATATGGACTTGGTATGGCTGCGGTTTTGGCAACTCTTGATGAATTGACAAAAGATGATTGCGCAGTATATGAACAGGTATTTAAAGTACAGGAAAAGATTATGGATGGTCTTGTTGAAATCTCCAAGAAGTATGATATACCGCTTACAATTACAGAAGCGAATGGTGTATTTGATACAATATTTGGAATTCCAGGAGGTAGACGTAGATTATATACAGACGAAGATTTGGAAGGTTTTGACAAGAATATTGTCAACAACTTCCAGAGATATATGCAGGAAAATGGTGTATTCTTGATGTTTGGTGGAAGATGGTATGTAAATGCATCTCATACAATGGAAGATGCTGAGAAGACACTAGAAGCCGCTGATAAAGCGATGAAGGCATTAAAGGAAAATGATTATAAATATATAGCGAAATAAATACCATGTGAATCAAAGGGGATTGCATCTACAAAGGGGTAGTGCAGTCCTCTTATTCATTATAGAAAATGGAAGGAGATGATATTATGTCACTAGGTTTGATAAGTGTATTACTAATTTTATTTGTGGTGATAGGAGCAATTGCCACAAAACGAGTGGAGATATGTTTGTTTTTGGCCTGTTTGATAGGAGCGATTGTTTTATACGGTACACATGCTTTAACAGAATTGAGCGGTATCTTTTTGCAGGCGTTGGAAGATAATTCTTGGGTTATGTTGATTGTAGGGTTGTTTGGTTGCTTTATTGCGTTATTGCAGTCGTCTAACGGACATCTGGGGTTTTCTAAAATCGTTGACAAAATTTGTGATACAGAACGTAAAACTTTGTTAGCAACATTTATTATGGGTGTTGTGATTTTTATTGAGGAACTTCTAAATGCAATGACAATCGGAGCATGTATGAAAACTCATTACGATAAAAAGAAAATTCCAAGAGAAACTTTAGCTTATCTTTTGGATGCAACTGGCGGTCCGATTTGTGTGATGGTTCCGATTTCTGGTTGGGGTGTTTGTCTTATGAGTATGTTTGTACAAGAAGATGCATTTTTATCTCTTGGAAGCAATCATATTAAATCTTATTTAAGTGCAGCTCCATTTTGCTTTTATCCAATCGCTACATTAATTATTGTTTTCCTTTTCTGTATTGGGATTATGCCAAAACTTGGTGGAATGAAAAAGGCATATAAGCGAGTAGAAGAAACTGGGATGGTATATAGTGAGAAGAGTAGAAAGTACAATCATGAGGTTTCCGGAGATGTAGTAGAAGGAAAGGTATTAGATTTTTTGATTCCTGTTGCTGTATTGATTGCACTAACTGTCATTACGGGTGATTTGATGACTGGTGTAATAGGTGCAACGATTGTCTGTGCAGTTATGTATATTCCTAGAAAGATTGTTTCGGCAGAAGATTTATTCCCGATTATGACGAAAGGTTTTGCAGATATGCTTACCGTGGATGCGGTACTTTTATTAACATATGTTCTTCAGATTATAACGGAGAAGATGGGAATGACAGATTATATTATTGAAAAGGTGCAGCCATATATGGTGGGCTCTATGTTTCCTGTTGTAATATTTTTATTAGTTGCTGTGTTATGTTTCTGTACAGCCTCACTTGTAGGTGTGTGTGCCTTAATTACACCAATTGCCCTTCCTCTTGGATCCATTGTAGGCTCTAGCACACTTCTTGTTATGGCTGCGATTATGTCAGGGGCTGGATTTGGTTCTCACGCATGCTTTTATTCCGATGCAACGTTAGTATCGTCCAATATAGCAGGAATCGATAATTTGGAGCACGCGACTAGTCAGTTGCCGTATGTAGCTATTGCTGCAGCAATCAGCATTGTTGCCTTTATAGTAGCAGGTCTGGTTATGTAAGAAAAAGTTAAGAACAATCATCATTTACTTTGATTTTGAATAACTATAGAGTTGAAAAATTAAGAATGATAGAAGAGAGGTATAGCTATGGATAATAAGAAATATGTGATTACGATTGCGAGACAGTTTGGTAGTATGGGAAGACCTATTGCTATGAAACTTTCAGAAATATTAGGTGTGGAATTTTATGATAGAGATATTGTAGATCAGGCAGCAAAAAAATTGAATTTGCCTGTGTCTATTGTAGACGAAAATGAAGAATCTGCAAAAGAAGTATTTAGAAATACATATTCGAGAATGCAGTTTCCTCTTGGTCGTCAGAAATCTACGGAAGTACAGGACAATATATTTGAGGCTCAAAAAAATATTATAAATTTCCTGGCAGAAAAGGAAAGCTGTATCATAGTAGGTAGATGTGGAGACTTTATTCTTTCAGAAATGGATAATGTAATTCATATATTTATATATGCACCATATGAAGAGCGATTAAAACATTGTACGAATGAATTAGGATTATCTACGGAAGAAGGAAAGCGTATGATTAAAAAAGTCGATGAAGCAAGGGAGGCTTATCATTTGCAATATGCTGGATTTAAACCAGATGATTACAAATATAAAGATATAATGATTGATTCTAGTCTTCTTGGAGTGGATGGCACAGCAGAATATTTGGCAGCATTAATAAAAAAGAAATTTTGTTTATAATGAAAATTCAGTTATAGATTGCATTTTGGAAAGGAGATAATAGTTATGAGTAGTACTTATGATCCCTATGAGAATGTAGTTGCAGTAATGGAAAAAGCAGTGGAAATAGGGAATATTGATAAAAGGATGTTTGAAATATTGAAAAATCCTCAACGAGAAACAAAAGTTTATTTACCAGTGGAGATGGATGATGGTACCGTAAAAGTTTTTGAAGGTTATCGTGTTCAGCATTCTAATATTAGAGGACCTTTTAAGGGAGGAATTCGTTTTCACAAAGATGTGAATCTGAATGAGGTAAAGGCACTTGCTACATGGATGTCCTTAAAGTGTGCTGTAGTTAATATTCCATTTGGTGGAGCAAAGGGTGGAATCAAAGTGGATCCGTCAACTTTATCAAAGAGAGAATTGTGTGCATTAACACGTCGATATACTTTCGCAATTGCACCGATTATTGGTGCTGATACAGATATACCTGCTCCTGATGTAAATACCAATGCGCAGATTATGACATGGGTACTTGATACATATAGTCAATTAAAGGGGAAGCCGTGTCCGGGTGTAGTGACAGGCAAGCCTTTAGAATTAGGCGGATCGAAAGGACGCCCATCAGCAACAGGTCGAGGCATTGTTATTAGTACAAAACTCTTATTAGACCAAGATAATAAGAAACTTACCGGTACTCGTATTGCGATACAAGGATGTGGAAATGTGGGCGGAAACGCAGCAAGGATTTTTGCGCACAGAGATGCAGTTGTGGTTGCATTGAGTGATGTATCTGGTGGAGTATACAAGGCTTCTGGATTAGATGCAGATAAGATTACTGCTTTTGTAGAAAATGGTGGTCTGATTAAGGACTATAACGATGAAGGTGTAGTTCATATCAGTAATGAAGAAGTTCTTGTTTGTGATTGTGATGTTTTAGTTCCAGCGGCATTAGAGAACCAGATTACGAAAGAAGTTGCAAAAGCGTTGAAATGTAGCTATATTGTCGAGGGAGCAAATGGTCCTACGGCAGAAGATGCTGATTCGATAATAGAGGAACGAAATATTAAATTAATTCCAGATATTTTTTCCAATAGTGGAGGTGTTATTGTTTCATATTTTGAATGGGTACAAAACATTCAGGAAATAGCGTGGGAAAAGCCACAAGTAAATGAGATGTTGGAAACTATTATGACAAAAGCATTTGAGGAAATGGTTGAAGAAACGGAACGAAGCAATTGTACCTTCCGAATGGCAGCATATATTATTGCATTAAGACGATTAATACATACGGAGGAAATTAAAGGAATTTTTCCGTGATATGTTAGCTTATCTATATTTGAATTATGATGTTGTTAATTATGTTTATGAACAAAACAATAGTAGAAATAGGGGGAGACAGCAAAATTTATATGAAAATTACAGGATTCTTTATAAAAGGAGTCCTGTATTTTTTGTAGTTATTTACAAGTAATTCTAATAAGGCGTTCATGCATAATAATCATTAATAATAATATCGTTACCAGATAGAATGGCCAAATAATCATACCTAAACTATCTGCTAAAATGCCAAAAATGGGAGGCATTATCATTGTACCAATATATGCGCTTGCCATCTGTACACCAACAATAGCCTGGGATCTTTTCACACCAAACCGTGCTGGTGTGGAATGAATAATACATGGATATATAGGTGCACAACCAAGGCCGACAATCACTATTCCAGCAAATGTAAATCCAATATTTAGTGGTAGCATTAATATTACTACACCCATCAAAACAAGCACCTGGCCAAGTCTTATAAGCTTCGTATCTGAGAGCTTAATTGTAAGGAAACCATTGATGGCTCTTCCTACTGTTATTCCGATATAAAATAATGATGCCATTGAAGCAGCTGTTCCTTCATCTATGCCTTTTGCTAACTGAAGATAGCTGGCTGCCCAAAGTCCGCTCGTACTTTCAAGAGCAGAATAGCAAAAAAAAGTTATTAATACTGCATTGACTCCGGGTATCTTAATAATTTCAATAAGTTTCATTGGCTTTATATCATCTGCTTGCTCACTGCTATCAGTTATCTTACTTCTGCCTTTCCAAAGAGGAAAAGAAAGAAAAAGAACCACAGTAAGGACAATCTGTATAGAACCGACATAAATATATCCCTGTTCCCAGCCTTTTGAAGATGATATAGCATACCCCATCAAATAAGGACCTATTGAGGCTCCTATGCCCCACATACAGTGAAGCCAGCTCATATGTCTGCTGGAATAATGAATGGCAACATAATTATTTAGTGCGGCATCAACACTTCCTGCACCCAGGCCATACGGTATTGACCATAGTAATAGCGCAAGGATGTTATCACTAAATGAAAAACCAAACAAAGCAACACAAGTCATTGCCACGCTGAGAGCTGTTACTTTTTCTGTACCAAGTAAGTATGTAAGCTTATCGCTAAATAATGCCGAAATAATCGTTCCGAAAGCTATTACCATTGATATAATTCCGGCGGTTGAAATGGGAACTCCAATATTGATATACATTGTAGGCCAGGCTGCACCTAGAAGTCCATCCGGAAGTCCAAGACTGATAAATGCAACATAAATAATTAATAACAGAATTTGTATCATTTTTTTCTACCATTTCCTTATGTTAATTTGATTTTAGTAATCATATTATCTCATTGATTAA
This sequence comes from Clostridiales bacterium, assembly GCA_029012085.1. GTDB lineage: Bacteria > Bacillota > Clostridia > Lachnospirales > Lachnospiraceae > CAG-590. The sequence goes on along the minus strand of JAQXLK010000057.1, from coordinate 5,527 downwards.
TCGTGCCATTTCATCAGGCGTTTCGTAGAATCCTCGTTTTATCCATTCGTCCAGAAGTCCGAAAAGACCATAAGAATAAAAACGGGCTTTGTAGCATTCAGTAGAATCAGCACCGTACTGTGGCATCATTACCTGATAGAACGCATCGTAAACGCAGGATTGCAACTCGGCTCGATAGATTTCAGAAAGAACATCTCTGATAGAATAGTTGAATAGAAAAAAAGTTTCCGCATTATCTAAGGTGTAACGGTGGCGTTCTTTCATGCCGTGCTCATCTGCCCAACGATGCCAGAGTTGTATCAGCTTAAAGGTCAGTGCTTCATTTTTTGTCTCGAAGTTACGGAACCATGTGGACCGGTTAACACCGGCAGCGTCAGAGATATCGTTGATTGTGATTTTGGAGAACTGCTTTTCCTTCATGAGTTGGAGAAGAGCGTCTGCCATGCACTCCTTTAGAAAATTTGTTGTTTTTGGACTTGCCCCCATAGAATTTCCTCCTATATGTGCGACATTATCCTCTGAAAGTTGCTTTTTACCTTGGAGACCTTGTTTCAAAAGGATAAATCGCATATAATCAATACAAAAGCAACAATAGTTGCACATAGCATTATATGTTGCTTTTATCATAATAAGCTTAGCGGACAAAAAAGTCAATAAAAGAGGTAAAAACGATGTCAAAAATAAAAATCGCAACTGATTCTACTGCTGATATTCCAAAGTCATTCTGCGCGGAACTGAATATTTCTGTTCTTCCTTTGACGATTCTAGCAGGTGAAAAAGAGTACCGGGATGGCGTGGACATTACACCATCCGAATTCTATCGGATTATAGACGAATCAAAAGAACTGCCGGTATCTTCTCGGGTGGCAACCGTTTTGTATTCGGAGTTGTTTGAAGAAACGTGGAAAGCGGGATATACTGATCTGATTCAAGTGACGCTGAATTCCAAAGGATCCGGTACCTATCAGGCTGCTGTACTGTCGAGAAACCTGTTTTTCGAGGAACACCCGGAGGCGAAGGAACAGCTCGCCATCCACATCATTGATTCCAAAACCTACAGCATGGGATATGGCATCCCGGTCATTGAGGGTGCTCAGCTTGTCAAGGCTGGGGCGTCGGTTCAGGAAGTGATTGAGCATATTGAGGAATGGTTGAAACACAGTCGCCCTGTATTCGCCACGCTGGATTTGCGTTGTGTCAAGAAATCAGGGCGTATCTCCCCAGCGGCAGCCTTTGTGGGCGATGCGGTGGGATTAAAACCTATTATCACTTTTGAAGACGGGGACGCGAAAATCATCGGTAAGGCTCGAGGGGAGCGAAAGGCTATCTCCGCCTTGGTGGAGCGGTGCATGAAGGAACGCAGACCAGACACTAACTATGCCATCGTATATGGTTACAATACTGAAGCATTGGAACTTCTGAGGGAAGCTTGTACGCAGATTATGGATAAGCCTCCCATAGCGGAATATCAAGTAGGTTGCGTAATCTCTATTAACACAGGTCCCAACATGATTGGAATTCTGTATCGTACATAAAGGGTGGTATTTTGGTGGGATTTGAAAGCATGTAGAAAAAAGGAGAATGAAAAGATGAAAATTACCACAGTACTATTTGATTTGGACGGGACTCTGCTTCCAATGAACAATGATGAATTTACAAAAGGATATTTTAAACTTCTAGCGATAAAAATGGCTCCTTACGGGTATGAAGCCGAGCAGCTTGTAGACGCGATTTGGACCGGAACCGCTGCTATGGTAAAAAATGATGGTAGTCAGAGTAACGAAGCAGCTTTTTGGAAAAATTTTGTCACCACCTATGGAGAAAAAGCATTTGCGGACAAACCGCTTTTTGATGAATTTTATGCACAGGAATTTCAGAAAGCAAAATGCCTTTGTGGGATGAACCCCAAAGCAGCGAATACGGTTAGCACAGTAAAAGAAATTGGCTTGCAAGTGGCTCTGGCGACCAACCCCATATTTCCGGCAGTGGCTACTGAAAGCCGTATCCGATGGGCTGGACTGGAACCAGAGGAGTTTGAACTATATACGACTTATGAGAATATCGGATACTGTAAGCCAAATCCCAATTATTACTGGGAGATTGCAAGACGGCTTGGTGTTTGTCCTGAACAATGTCTGATGGTGGGTAATGATGTCACCGAGGATATGGTAGCTGAGACTGTAGGCATGAAGGTATTTCTCCTGACAGACTGCTTGATTAACAAAAAGAGGAAGGATATCAACCAATACAGGCGAGGTAGTTTTGATCAGCTTTTGGAATATCTCGTGTAAACATATAAAACTTAGGACAGCATTAAGGAAAATATTACTTATTGTCGGGATGGATTGACAAAGAATATAATTATTGAAGCATCAAAAACTGCCTATGCGGATGGTTTCATACGTATTCTGTCGGGGACATATGATATGGAATTTTCCAAGAGTGCAGGAAATATTTCACGAGGCGAGTGCCAGCTCTTGACGGTATAACAGCCAATTTGCATAACATAACAAGGAGAAATTATTATGGAAATAAAAACACACAAAAAGCACAAAGCACTGAAAGTTATAGGCATTATTCTCGGAATCCTTTTGGCTCTTGGAATAGGATTCTATTTCTATCTAACAACCCATACGCAGATATTTGTCGGGATAATCCAAAAAGGGATGTACGGCGATGGTACCCCCAATTCCTTTGAACCACTGAATACACCGGGCGAGGGTGTGACGGCAGCGGGACAGTATAAAATCAATGATATTGCCTATGGTACGGAATACCCTAATAGTTTTTTGGATATCACTTACCCTGATACGAATACGGAAATCGACCGTCCAACTCTGTTCTATTTCCATGGCGGTGGTTTTTTTGGTGGAAGCAAGAATATGGGAGACCCGATGGCTGCCAGTGAAGCAACGGCGCTGCTCGATGATCTCTGCGCACAGGGCTACAACATTGTCAATGTGGATTATGCCCTTGTACCGGATTATCATTTTCCAGTTCCGCTGATTCAGATAAATGATGCGATTCGATTTATCGCAGAACATAAAGACGAGTATCATATCAACATGGACAACATTATTCTAATGGGAAGTTCCGCTGGAGCAATCATGACCGCACAGTATGGTACTGTTATATCCAATCCTGAATATGCAGCGCTTCTGGGTATTGAGCCGGCATTGAACCTGGAACAGGTTTCTGCGGTGGTCATTGACGATGCTCCGATTGATTACAGAAATATGACGCTGAGTTGTAAACTTCTGATAGGCAACTATGTAAAAGGTTCCATCTATTTAAATAAAGATGAGTTGAATCGTTATGAATGTATTCCGCACATGACTTCGGATTATCCCACTGCGTTTCTGCTGGGCAGCGAGTATCGAAATGACATGATTGCCATGTCTGAAAAACTGAAAGAGGTTGATGTGGAACATATTTTGGTAGATCCGCTTGCAGAGCATGGAGAGGAACAGCCGCATTGCTTTGTGTCCAATGAGCGGAACGATTCGGTTGCAGCGGAAGCTTTCAATAGACTGACGGAATTTCTGAAAGAAAGAACGAAGTAGAGGTATGAGAAATAGGAAACAAAAATATATCGATTACTTTGTTATATAAGAAGGAGAATAGTATGTTTTATAAAGAAATATGTAAACCTCGTCCAAGTGATTACAACAGAAACGGAAAAATATCATACGAAGCAATTCTTCAAATTCTTGAGAATGCCGCAGGGAAGCATTCTGCAAATTCGGGGGACAGCATAGCTGATGCGAACAAAAACGGTATTGCGTGGATTTTGACCGAATGGAGAGTTCAAATTATTCATCGTCCCGAAAACGGTGAGTCTCTGAACATCACAACCTGGGTTCGTGGGAAAGCACCCGCAAGCGCCGTATATCGAGACTTCCTTTTGACTGACGAAAACGGCACCGAGGTGATCCGAGCAGAAGCAAAGTTCGCTTTGTTTGACCTTGCAACATCAAGACTTACAAGAATAAGTGAAGAACTGTTTGGCTCCTATCATCCCGAAGAAAAAACAGTGTTTGAGGATGTGAAAAGACTTCGTGCGCCATCGGAGTATACCACGGAAACAGAACTTCAATTACGTCGCAGCGATATTGATTTTAATGGTCATGTTCATAACACCCGTTATGTCGATTTGGCTATGGAGGCATTAACGAACGAAATTTTTGTCAACGATGATTTTTCGGAATTACATATTTTGTACTACAAGCCCGTCATGGAGCATTCCGCTGTGAAAGTGCAATATCATGCCGATGGCTTATCACATCTGGTGACTATATATGCAGACAATGTTGGTTGTTCCTTGGTAGAGTTAAAATGAAAGGCGGGTTATATTTATGAAAAAGATAATACGGCGTGTTATTTCTATTCTGCCTGCAGTAATGTTACAGCTTGTTTGGTATCGCATCATATTTACATGGCTTGCTTCATGGGCTGCAACAATAAATCTGATTTTCTTAATACACAGGCAAAGTGTCGTGAGATGAAGCTTGGAGAGAATTTGAACAACAATTATAATACATTTTTTGGTCAAAAATAGTTAATATAGGAGGATATATGAAGTTTCAAGAACTACCACAAAAATGGAAAAATACGGTTACTATATTACGAATTCTTGCAGTGACATTGCCAATTGCTTTTATTTTAAGTGTTTGGATGACTCTAGGGTCACTTATAATGGTTATGGTGGGGGGATAGAATGAAATTTAAAGAATTACCCAAAAAATGGAAAAGAAAAATAATCATATTATCATTCATCTCTGCTTTGTTTTTATTATTACTTGTGATATTTAATTTTTTTCTGATTTCATATCGGGCAGAAAATGAAAGACAACGTGCAAAGCTTGTTAAAGATGATAGAGAGTTAATCGGAGAACGAATAGAGATACAAAGAGATGGAAAAGCCAGTGTAAAAGTAAATCTTTATGTGCCGAATTCTATGAATGATGAACGATTGCCGGTTGTATTTAATATTCACGGAGGTGGTTTCGTTGGAGGAGACGCTGATGTGCTTGATACCCAGAGTGAACGAATTGCAAATGAATGGAATGTGGTTGTTGTGACAATAAACTATACAAAGGCAGATGTTAAGCCAATATCATATGGCTCTGAGGAAATAAGAGATATGGTATTATGTTTTGCAGATAACGCAGAAGTTTATGGTATAGACCCATCAAAATTTACTCTAATGGGTTATAGTGCTGGAGCATATTATGCTGCAGATAGTACAAGATTGTTACAACTTGCAGATTTTGATATGGCTTCATTAGTATTGTGTTATCCGTGGACAACAGGACTCAAAGTAGATAAGCTTGAAAAATATTTCCCGCCTACGCTTTTTATTCTGTCCGGGCAGGATCCAATATCTCAAAAAGCAAAAAGTTTTGTGAAAGATATGGAATCTGCGGGATTAGAATTGGAAGTGATAGAGTATGAGAATGCAGTTCATAGTTTTATTGAGTCCAATAATCCAGAAGGGATAACAGAAGATTCGGTTGATATGTCAGAT
>JAQXLK010000056.1 GCA_029012085.1 Clostridiales bacterium | reverse complement strand
CGTTACTTCCATTCCATCTTTAAAATCCGGTACTGCCATAAAATTCACATTATCTGCCACCAACGTATCACAAAATGTATCCTCATTGGTTCCAATTACAACTTCATTGGTTTCCGGACGAATTTCAACTACAAATACCGGTTTTCCCAGAGAAAGTCCCAATCCTTTTCGTTGTCCTACAGTATAATGAATAATACCCTTGTGCTGCCCTAATACATTTCCATCAACATCTACAAAATTGCCCTTTTTAAATTCTTTCCCAGTTTCCCGTTCAATATATCCGGCATAGTCATGATCCGGAATAAAACAAATCTCCTGACTATCCGGTTTGTTTGCAACTAACAGACCTATCTTTTCCGCGATTTGCCGAATCTCTTCTTTTTCATATTCCCCAACCGGCATTAAGGTTCTAGAAAGCTGTTCCTGTGTCAGGTTATACAGAGCATATGTTTGATCTTTTCTTGCAGTTGCAGATTTTTTAAGGGCATACCGACCATTTTGAAGTTTACAGACCCTTGCATAATGACCTGTTGCAATGTAATCGCAGCCAAGCTCCATAGCCCGATTTAGTAACGCCTCCCATTTTACATAACGGTTACAGGCTATACAGGGATTTGGAGTTCTTGCATGCATATATTCCTCCATAAAATAGTCAATTACTTTTTGCTTAAACTCCCGTTTAAAATTCAGTACATAATAAGGAATATCCAGCATATCTGCCACTCTTCTTGCATCATCCACTGCAGAAAGACCACAGCATCCTCCATTTTCTGCCTGTGCCAAAGGATCTTCATCCTGCCAAATTTGCATAGTGACTCCAATGACATCATATCCCTGTTCCTTTAACAAATATGCTGCCACAGAGGAATCTACACCACCAGACATTCCAACTGCTACTTTTTTCTTCATATTTTCAATTCCCTTTACTCATACTAATCGGACTGTCACCAAGTTCCTTCTTCCTATGTGACAGTCCGGACATTTGTTACTTTTCATACCTTATCAATATACAGCTCTGACTTTGATAAAATTGTTTTCCATAAGGGATATTTTAATATTCCTCTTCTTCTTCCTCTTCACTAATGTCATTCTTCGGCTTTGAAAGACCTTCAATGGTAATTCCATTTTTTTCGCAGTAATCCCATAAAGCTGCATGAATTGCCTCCTCTGCAAGCAGGGAACAGTGAACCTTTACAGGTGGCAGACCATCTAATGCCTCCATAACCGCTTTATTCGTCACCTCTAGTGCTTCATAAATTGTTTTTCCTTTTACAAGTTCTGTCGCCATTGAGCTCGTTGCTACCGCTGCACCACAACCAAAGGTTTTAAACTTTACATCCCGAATCACCTGATTTTCATCAATATCAAAATAAATACGCATGATATCGCCACACTTTGCGTTTCCTACGGTACCGACACCACTGGCATTTTCTATCTCACCTACATTTCTAGGATTTGTAAAATGATCCATTACTTTTTCGCTATACATCTATATTTTCCTCCTGTTATTGTACATTCTTTCTCACGAAATCTTCATAAAGCGGAGACATACTTCTAAGCTTTTCCACAATTTCTTTGATTTTATCAACCACATAGTCCATTTCTTCCTTCGTGTTCTCATCGCCTAATGTAAGCCTCAAAGAACCATGGGCAATCTCATGTGGAAGACCGATTGCAAGTAAAACATGGGATGGATCCAAGGAACCGGATGTACATGCGGAACCAGAAGAACCACAGATACCTGCCATATCCAGCATAATCAGCATAGATTCCCCTTCAATAAATTGAAAACTGATATTCACATTATTAGGAAGTCTTTTACTTCTATGCCCGTTCAATCTGGCATAAGGAACTTCAGCAAGCACCCGGTCAATCAAATAATCCCGAAGTTCACATTCTTTCTTGGTCCGCTCCTCCATGGTTTCAAAAGCAATCTCTGCTGCTTTTGCCAATCCAACAATACCAGTCACATTCTCTGTTCCGGCACGACGGGAACGTTCCTGTGCTCCTCCATGAACGAAACTTCGAAGCTTAAGCCCTGTACGAATATACAAAAATCCAATTCCCTTTGGTCCATTTAACTTATGCCCGCTGGCACTTAACATATCAATATGACATTCATCCACGTTAATTGGTACCTGACCATATGCCTGCACAGCATCCGTATGGAAAATAATTCCATGCTCCTTTGCAATTTCCCCAATCTCTTTGATTGGTTCAATGGTACCGATTTCATTATTGGCAAACATAACAGAAATTAGTATGGTATCCGGACGAATAGCTGACTTTAACTGGTCAAGCTTCACTAAACCGTTCTCGTCCACATCCAGATATGTGACTTCAAATCCTCTGCTTTCCAAATACTGCGCTGTATGAAGTATTGCATGATGTTCAATCTTTGTTGTAATGATATGCTTTCCCTTTTCTGCATATGCCTCTGCCGTTGCTTTTAAAGCCCAGTTATCCGATTCAGAACCACCTGCCGTAAAATAAATCTCATTACTCTTTGCTCCCAGAGTATTTGCAATCAATTCTCTGCACTCTGTAATCTTTGCCTTGTTCTTCTGTGAAAAGGTATATACACTGGATGGATTGCCAAAACTTTCTGTAAAGTATGGCAGCATTGCCTCCACCACTTCCGGTCTTGCCGGGGTTGTTGCTGCATGGTCTAAGTAAATAAAACGTTTGCCTTCCATGATTCATCCTTCTTTCTATATGATTTGATATTATGTTTCACAAGTCACATGTCACACTATTTTCTCCGTTACCGGTTCGCATTTTCCGATTATCTTCCACCAGTTCACTTAATAAAATGGAATCTACAGCGTTTTGAATGCTGTCGTCAATGCGCTTCCAAACGTTCCGTGTAACACAGCTTCCGCTTCCCGAACACTCTGACTCGCCTTTAATTCCAGCACATTTCACTGGAGATAAGTCGCCCTCTAAAGCCCTTAAAATATCGCCAACACTAATCATGGCACTCGGTTTTGCAAGTACATAGCCACCTTGTGATCCACGAATACTCTCAATCAGTCCTGCTTTTTTGAGCTTTGCCATCAGCTGTTCTAAATAACTATCCGAAATAGACTGTCTTGCCGCAATATTGGCAATGGATTGTGGCGTTTCTTCTGAATAATCTGCCAGGTCAATCATTGCCCTTAGTCCATATCGCCCTTTTGTGGATAATTTCATACTCTCACCTCAATTCCGACTAAAACACTCGGATATTACATTGCTAATATAACAATCTTTTTCTGTTCTGTCAAGAAAATTATACGTAAGAGTTCTTATATTTCAGAATATGCATAAAATGGCTATTAACACCAAACCATATGGGGTGCTTCTTATGCAGGAAAGACTGTATTTCCAAAAAATCAAGCAATTCTCAACCCAAAACCATGTTATTAAGGGAACTCTCATTCTAACAACAGCCGGATTTGCAACACGAATCATCGGCTTTTATAATAGAATATTCCTAAGTCGCTTAATCGGTGCGAAAGAACTTGGAATTTACCAACTGATTTTCCCACTCTATATGATTGCATTTGCTTTTACAACCTTTGGTAATGAATTAGCCCTTACCAAACTCGTTTCTGAATATAAAAGTCGTAATGATACGACCGCTACAAAGGTCTTTTTTAAAGTTTGTCTTAGTATAAATATCATTCTTGGATTATTTATGAGTATTATTATGTACAAAAATGCCGGAATTCTATGCGAAAAAATATTAAAAGCACCGGAATGCGAAAAATGTCTTCAGATTATTTCCCTTGGAATTCCATTTATGTCCACCAAAGGAGCCATTCATGGATATTTCTTAGGTTTGGAGCAATCCGGCGTTCATGGGATTTCTGATTTTATAGAACAACTTGCAAAAGTGCTTGGTCTCTATATTCTTACTGTTTTTTTCTGTGTGAAAAACTCCTATGATGCTGCATTTGCCGTATGGGGAATTGTAATTGGAGAAGTTACTGCATTCCTGTTTTCTTTATCTGCTCTACTGGTTCACAATGGAAAAAATAACACAACGAAAAGATTTTCCATTCCTTTTTCTACATGCTATCGGATTTTTTTAAGAGATTCCATTCCACTTACAACCAACAGACTTGCCCTGACCATATTACAGAGTATGGAAGCAATTCTGATTCCTGTTATTTTATTAAAGTACTATAAAAACTCCACGGCAAGTCTTGCTACTTATGGAATATTTTCCGGTATGGCTTTCCCGTTTATTATGTTCCCTTCTACCATTACCAACTCGTTATCTACTATGCTGCTGCCCGCAGTATCTTCTGCCCATTCCTGTTTAGATACAGATTATCTAAAAAAACTATGTGAAAAAAGTCTCCATTTTTGTCTGCTGATTGGACTCTTTTCCTTGACAGCATTTTATATTTTTGGTTCTTCCATTGGAATCTGTTTTTTTGAAAGTAAAGAAGCCGGACACTATCTGTTCCAGCTTTCTTTTCTATGTCCATTTATTTATTTGTCAACCACACTTACCAGCATATTAAATGGTCTCGGTTTTGCTACACATAACTTAATCCTTACTTTTATATCCACTATCATTCGAATCAGCTTTATTATAGCGGCAATTCCTAAAATCGGGATTACCGGTTATATCATGGGACTCTTTACCGGATATCTGTTCTTAACCTTTGCATGTATTCATAAACTACAAAATATCATACCTTTAAGCCTTGATTTTACGGAAAGCATCTTTGTTCCTTTGATTGCCTTTATCCTGATTGGAGTAACCATATTCCTTGGATATCAGAAACTTATTTTAACCCTTCCTGCCATCCCTGATATTATATTGCTGATTGCAGTCATTGGGGTATACGGTGTTATTGGATTACTGCCTTTTATCGCCATAAGCACAAAAAAATAAATTAGTGGTAATACTCTCCATTACGCCATACGGTTACCGTATTTGTGGCAAACTCCAAATCACATAAATAATGATATCCTGAATAATCTGCTTCCATACGAACCGCTAAATCTTTTGCAAAATAGAAAGGAGTCCCCTCGTTGTCCGTAAATCTCAAATAAATTGTTTCGCCTTCTTTTAATGAAACCTTTTTGCCAGTTGTAACCCAGTTTGTATTATCCAGGCTATATGCAGACAAACATAACTCGTTATCCGCATCCGTCTCCATCCACAGATTCTCTAAATCAAATGTCAGTACTCCGTTACCTTTATTACTTGTAAGACTAACGATTATAGAATCTACATTCAGTTCTGCCTGCGTAAATGTATGCAAGGTATAATCACCTTTATTGTTTATTGCGCAAAGTTTAAGAGGCTGGCTATATTTACTATATACCTTTTTTCCTTTTTCAATTCTATATGTCCGCATCTTATAAAAATATTTTTTTCCAAAATTAACATTTCGATCTGTATAATTAGCGGTATACTGATTCTTCTTCAGTTTTATGGATTTTATCTTTTTGTATTTACCACTTGTTTTTTTGTAAAACACAACTCCATCGGGATGAAAAGAATTCTCTTTCATTTCAAATTTCAACGGGATGGATTCCCCTGTAGTCTCAGTATCACAATGTGCATATTCAAACCATTCCGGTTTCGCAAGTCCCGTGTAAGCAGAAACATCCGGATTATAATAATATGTTATCTTTCCATTCTTATTCTTATATCCTTTTATCTTATAAGAATATCGTTTATCTTTTCGAACAGTCTTGTCCGTAAAGGAAGTTTTCTTCCCTGAAATGGTGGCAATCCATTTGTATGTTCCAGTTTTAAGGGAACCACTCGCTACATCCGCTCTGTATATCTCATATTTAACTACTGGCTGTTTTTTCCATTTTAATTTAACTTTATTCTCTCCCTCTACTTTTGCAGACACATTAAAGTGCTTATACTTCGCTCCCTGACTTTGTGTAGGTATTCCAACTGCAAATAACATTCCTAAACACAATGTGAATAAGAACTTATATATTTTATTTTTCATTTTGTTTTTCATCTTTCCCTCCATTAAACTGCATATTCAAAATTTTTATTTACAGAGCTCTCCAACAACTTCATTAATTACTTTTCCATCCGCTTTGCCCTTTAATACCGGCATCACATTTTTCATAATTACACCTTTATTCTTGGTCGCAATTACTTCAGCAAACTGCTCCATAATTAACTCCCGCACCTCTTCCGGGCTTAACAGCTTTGGTGCGTACTCACTGATTACGTCATACCTTGCCTGATACTCCTCAATTAAATCTGTTCGATCTGCAGGGCAGCTGTCAATCTGCTCTTTTACAGTCTTAAGTTCCTTAAGAATGACTCTGTCAACTAACTCTTCTTTAATATCATCCCGGCATCCTTCATCAATCGCAACCTTCTTTACTGCTGAAATAACAGAAGAAATCGCATCCTTTCTCTCCTTCTCCTTTGCCTTCATAGCTGCAATCATATCCTTTTGCAATGTTTCTAACTGCATAATTTCTTACCTCCTGATTATTTATTCATCACTCTTATCATAGTTATGACTCATACAACAAAATTCCAAATATTACAATTAACGGAATTAACATTATGTAGTGTCTCCCCAACACAAAGCTTGTAATCCACGTAGCCACTAGCATAATCTCTAACAATAGCAGCAAAGGTCGAAATGCGGCATAACATATCCTGTTTTTCGAAATAGCGGCGACGAAGTAAGCAACTATCATTAAAGCTGCAATCACCATAATCGCAATAATCAAATACCTCATATGCAACCTCCCCCAAACAATCAGAGAATATATGGAGTACGTTGGTAAACGTAATAATTGAGCCAATTAAAATATAGTGTATTTGCATGACATCTCCAAGACTTAATCGGCTTAAGCTCCGGATTATCATCCGGATAATAATTGACCGGAATATCCGGATTCATTCCTCTATCCAAATCCCGTTTATAATCCTGATCCAAAGTCATGGTATCATACTCCGGATGTCCGGTAACAAAAATATTTTTACCCTCTTCTGCAATAATCAGATATGGACCTGTAATCTTACTCTCTGCTACAATCTCCAATAATGGATTTGCTACAATTTCATCTTTATTAACTCCTGTGTACCTAGACTGCGGAACTAAAAAAGAATCATCAAATCCACGTACTAATGGTGTCCGTTTATGAAAAGTATAGTGCTTATATATACCTGAAAACTTTTTTGGCAAATCATACTTATGCACACCATAACGATAATAAAGACCTGCCTGTGCGCCCCAGCAAATATGAAGTGTAGACGTTACATTTTTTTCTGACCAGTCCATTATCTTCGTCAACTCATCCCAATATTCAACTTCTTCAAATTCCATTTTCTCCACAGGTGCTCCTGTGATAATCAGCCCGTCAAAACGACGCTTTTTAATTTCCTCAAAAGTACTATAAAATCGTTCTAAATGCTTTCTTGCAACATTCTTTGATTCATAAGTTCCCGTCCGAATAAATGTAATATTTACCTGCAACGGTGTATTTGAAAGGCTTCTAAGAAGCTGAAGCTCTGTATCCTCTTTAAGCGGCATCAGATTTAGAATAACTACCTCCAGGGGACGAATATCCTGACTCATAGCTCTGTCAGCATCCATTACAAATATATTTTCCTCTTCTAATATCTTTTTAACCGGTAAATCATTGTCTATTCTAATTGGCATATCTATTTCCTCTTTCCTGCTAAACTGTACTAATGTTGTATAAATTGATATACACCTGATATTTCTACATTATGCTACAAAAACTACGCTTTTGCAAGTTCGATAAAATCCTCCTCTGAAAGAATTGGAATATTAAGCTCTTTTGCTTTCTTGTTCTTAGAAGAATTTGATGTTGTATCATTGTTAATCAGATAGTCGGTATTCTTCGAAACAGATCCTGTCACCTTGCCTCCAAGCTTCTCAATATAATCTTTTAATTCATTCCGATTTGAAAAATGCTCCACACTGCCTGTAATTACAAAAACTTTTCCGGAAAGTATCTGAACCTCTGAAACTGCCTCCTTTTCAAAATGAATCTCATTCAACAATCCTGAAACTTCTTTCATCCGCTCTTCATCTCTAAAGAAATCATAAAATGCCTTTGCTAACACCTCACCAATTCCATCAATTGCAACTAATTCTTCTTCCTTGGCCTTTGTAATTTTTTCAAAATCCTGTCCAAAATGCGCAACAATTACCTTCGCATTAGCAAGACCAATCCCGGCAATTCCAAGACTATATATAAACTTTGCCATAGATACTGTTCTAGATGTCTCAATGGATTGTAAAAGATTTTCATAAGACTTCTCGCCAAAACCTTCCAACGAAACAATCTGTTCTTTATATCGATCTAAATGATAAATATCCACAAGCTTTTTTAAATATCCATTTTCGATAAACTTTTCTAATGTCGCCTCTGATAGTCCCTCTATATTCATGGCATTTCTCGATACAAAATGTGTGAATCCTTTTATCTGTTTGGCACTGCATTTCTCATTCAGACAATACAATGATTGAACACCATTCAAATCTTTCAGTGTCGTATTTTCCCCGCAGGCAGGACAATTCTTTGGAATTTCCAAATTATTGCTTCTTGTAAGATTTTCTGCCACCTGCGGAATAATCATATTTGCCTTATATACGGTGATTTTGTCTCCAATTCCCAATCCTAATGCCTTTAAAATACTTACATTATGAAGACTTGCCCGACTCACCGTGGTTCCTTCAAGCTCCACTGGTTCAAAAACTGCCACCGGATTAATTAGTCCGGTTCTAGATGGTGACCACTCTACTTTTGTAAGTGTAGTCTCTGCTTGTTCATCTGCCCATTTAAATGCAATGGAATCTCTTGGAAATTTTGCTGTTCTGCCAAGACTTTTTCCGTATGCAATATCATTATAGGATAACACAAGCCCATCTGACGGAATGTCGTAATCCGGTATTCTTTCCGCAAAGTCCATCACCTGGCTCTCTATCGTTTTCTTCGTAACCGTAAAGTGCTCCACCACATCAAATCCCTGCTTCACGAGCCATGCAAACCGGTCATTCATTGTATTATTATATCCCACGTCTTTCATTTCTGTCTCACTAAGTACATCAGCTACTAAAGAAAACGCATAAAAATGAACATTTCTCTTTGCTGTAATCTCATTATTCAACTGTCTAACCGAACCGGAACATAGGTTACGCGGATTTTTGTACTTGTCTTCCACTGCTTCAATGGAATCATTAATTCTGTTGAAATCAGAATACTTAATCACTGCCTCTCCCCGCAAAACGAGGTTTCCTTTATATGGTATAGTTTTGGGAACATTTACAAAGGTTTTGGCATTATTTGTAATTACTTCACCAATCTCTCCATTTCCTCTCGTTACTGCATTGACCAATTCTCCATTTTCATAGGTTAATACCACTGTGAGACCATCTAATTTCCAGGAAAGTACACCTTCGTGATTTCCAAGCCATGTCTTTAGTGCTTCTACCTCTTTGGTTTTATCGAGAGAAAGCATAGGTGATGGATGTGCCTGTTTTTCTAACTCACTTAGCACTTCATAACCAACATTTACGGTCGGACTATTTGCAAGCACAATTCCTGTTTCCTTTTCTAATGCCAAAAGCTCATCATAAAGCTTGTCATACTCCAAATTGGACATAATCTCCGTATCCTGCTGATAGTATGCCTTAGATGCTTTATTTAATATACCCACTAATTCTTTTAACCGTTCTTTTTTATCCATGCAAAATCCCTCTTTCCGCTTATTTTTCCTTCTTCAGCATCTGCTTTAACTGTAAAATCTCATCCGGTTCAAGTTCCCATATATCTCCCGGTTTCTTTTCCCCTAACACTATGTTCATAACGCGAATTCTTTTTAACTTCGTCACCCGGTAATGAAAATGTTCACACATGCGTCGAATCTGTCGATTCATTCCCTGTGTTAAAATAATGGAAAAACTTTTCTCAGAAAGCTTCGTTACTTTACAAGGATTTGTCATCCGCCATACATTTTTATTTCCATCCAGAATGCGAACTCCTTCAGACATTCCCTTAATAAATTCTTCCGTAATATCCCGATTCACAAAAACAATATATTCCTTTTCGTGCTGATTTCTTGCCTTAGACACTTCATTACATAATGCACCATCATTCGTAAGCAGCAAAAGTCCTTCGGAGTCTTTGTCTAATCTTCCAATATACTTTAAGGATGGCTCTAAATCAAAATTTTTATAAATACCAGATTCATCACCACGATGTGCCGTACAGCTATACCCTTTGGGCTTATAAAACCCAACAATGCGAACCTGTTGCACAGGTTCAATAAGACGACCATTTATCCTTACCTCATCAGCATCAGATACCTTTCTTCCCATGTCAGCGGTTTCACCATTAATGGTTACCAAACCTGCCCCAATCCATTCATCTGCTTTTCTGCGAGAGCAAAAACCAGATGCACTTATATATTTATTAAGTCTTATCATGTCTGCCATATTCCAATCCTCACTTCATTTCATTTTTCTATCATACCATGCCCCATTATCTTTTTCAATTTTTTATAAAAAAACACTTGAAATAATTAAGTACAGCCCTTATAATACTCATTGAATACAACGAGGTGTTCTTACGATTATTAAGAGCACCTCATTTTTTATGTCTAAACAGAAAGAAGGTCATACGCATATGGATAATATTGATAAGAAGATATTACATTTATTACAGGAAAATGCCAGATATCCACTTAAATATTTGGCAAGCAAAGTTTTTCTTTCCTCTCCAGCAGTCTCTGCAAGAATTGACCGTCTCGAGAAGGCACAGATTATTACCGGCTATCATGCCACCGTTGATCCTGTTATGTTAGATTATCACGTCACTGCATTCATTAACATGTCACTTGATCCAAAACAAAAACCGGTATTTTATCCATACATTGAATCATGTCCGAATGTATTAGAATGTAACTGCGTAACCGGTGCCTATTCCATGTTAATTAAAGTTGCTTTTCCGAGTACCATGGAATTAGATTCTTTCATCGGTCAATTACAAAAATACGGAAAAACAGAAACCCAGATTGTATTTTCCACTCCGGTTAAGCCAAGGGGTATTGATGTATACTCTACAGATTTAGCTATGGAAGATAATGAAGATGCTTAATGAAGCAAAAATGCGGAAGCCTGGCTTCCGCATTTTTTACTCTATAATACCCCTTCTTTATTGTTCAGGCACAACTTCATCGCCCTGTCCATTATCAGTGTTTTCTTCCGCCTGTACATTCTCCTGATTTTCTTCCGATACAGTATTTTCTGAATTCACCTCTGACGCCTCTGTATTCTCACCAGTCTGTTTCTCCGAAGTTTTGGACGTTGTATCTTTTCCACTAATGGTATCATAAAACTGTTGTAATGAAGCATCCTTCTCTTTCAGTTCCGCATTTTTCTTCTCTACTGATTTATACACCTTCTGGATGTCAGCATCGCCCTTTACTTTTTCAATATATTCCTTTACATCAGATGTCAGTTCTCCATTGTTAATCATGTATCCACGTTCACCATTTACAATATATAATGTCATAATATCATATGGAGAAGAATTCACCCCTGCAATCGTTAAGTTTGCCACTACAAAGGCAATATAACTATCTTCTTCTAGACCGGCCTTTGTATAAACTGTAATATTATCATAGCCGGTAATAAATTCTGCCTTTTTTTTCAGATTCACATCATCTGAATATTCATCCGCATTCGTTACCATATCCTGTAACCTTAAATAATCACAAGAGGTAATTGCCGTAAAATAATTTGTGATAAACTCATTAAGCACGTCATCCACATCTTTTTCATAAGGAATAATGGTATCATGCTCTTCATCCGTCTTCACTTTTTCATCCAAAACTGCCTTTTTCTCCTGCTGTGTCACTGTCTTTGACTTTTTTACAAATGGCATACCCAGAAAAATATATGCTAATACACAACATAAAATAAAAAGACTCCATCCAAGCGTAAGCTTTAACTTTGGACTTACTGTAACTGTACCACCACCAATTTTAGACTCTTTTAAATGAAAATTCTCATATGAATCTGACATTTTATCAAATATGCTTTTCTTCATAACTGTCTCCTGTCAAATAAAATTATCATAACTATTATCAAAAATGTTAAATTTCCCTTGTATTTTGAACGTCATATGGTTCTATTTTAACAAAATGCATATGAAAATGCAACATTCGTTTGCTATTTTCAAAATTTTGTAGTATTATACTATATGTAGCGCACCAGTAGCTCAGTGGATAGAGCAATGGCCTCCGGAGCCATGTGCGGAGGTTCGATTCCTCTCTGGTGCATAACTTATAAAGGGTCTGTTTCACCTTCTGTATACGATTTACTGTATACCATGTGTAACAGTCCCTTTTCATTTTCATACAATACATGCAAAACGAGGAATTTATCATATGCACTATTACATACACTGTAATCAAAAAAATATTTCCAGCAACCATCGAGCTGCCATAGCTGAATTTGAAAAGCGACTTACTGCTTATTGCAATACTACTCTGCTCTGTGAAACAAAACCCTCCTTCCAAAAAGACATCAAAAAAGAAAGCCATCAGATTCTTTACTTCTGTGATGGCCCATCTACCTATTCTTCTGAAAGCTTTGCAGACTACATCGAACAACTCCAGGCAAAAGGAATTACTGCACTCCATGTTTTAGTCGGCTATACCAAAACAGCTTTATTTGAGATTCAGGAATCCATTCCTGATGAAAAAAAACAGGACACGATATCCATCAGCCGTTTCCATCTTCCAATAGAAACAAGCACTTTGTTATTCTACGAACAGCTTTATCGGGGATACACTATATTACAGGGGAAAACCTATCACAAATGATTACATATCTCCTCACAAAGTACCATACGCATAAGCTGATGTGGGAACGTCATTTTTGAAAAACTGAGCTTTAGATTTGCCCGCTTTTTCAATTCATCCATAAGTCCAAGAGAACCACCAATCAAATATGTGATACTCTCATAACCGTCCTCTTTTGCTTTTTTCAATACTTCACCATGCTGATTTGTTGTCATTTCTTTTCCTTCAATGCATAATGCAACAACATAATCTCTATTTGTAATCCGACTAAGAAATCGTTTTCCTTCTTTTTCTAAAATTTGTTTTTTCTGCTTTTCGTTCAAATTATCTGGAATCTTCTCATCAGGAAATTCCAGTATTTCCAAACTACTCTGTTTCCTGGCAATCTTTTTTTGAATCGCTGAAATCTCATCCCTATAATACGAATCTTTAATTTTTCCAATACATAATATTCTATACTTCATGATTTTTACAAAATGTTTTTTCCAACGTCATAATTTGTTCATATTTATATTTTATTATAATTATAGTATTTTTTTCATAATTTTTTCATTTAATTCTCCCTTATACATATTTAAGGAAAGAGACCGGATACGGTCTCTTTTTTGTCCTTAAAATTTCATATATGAAAAAACAATACATATCTAGATATTTTCATTCTTCATCTCTTCAAATTCCTGTAAAATTTCCTCTGATGGAGCCTTTGTTGCAAGGGATACAATAATAATTAATGCCAAACTGATAAAGAAACCAACCGCTAAAGAATACAATCCTGTCTGTGTTCCAAGCGTGTTTATAATTTCTTTTCCATTCGCATCCATTACTCCGGTATGAAATAAAGGTATATAGTCCCATGCAAGTACAGTTGCCGCACCAGATACAATACCTGCAATGGCACCTGCTAAATTCGTACGCTTCCAATAAAGAGATAAAATAACAATTGGTCCAAAGGCTGCACCAAAACCGGCCCATGCATTTGACACCAGCTTCATTACAGAACTGTCCGGATTAAGAGCAATCAAATAGGCAAGCACAGCCACAACAACAACAGTTGCACGACTTACATCCAATACTGTCTTATCTTTTGCATCTTTCTTAATGACGCCCTTAAATAAATCCTCTGCCACAGAAGATGCTGTTACCAAAAGCTGTGAATCTGCGGTAGACATAATCGCTGCCAGAATACCACAAAGGAATAATCCTCCAACAAATGCAAGATTCAAATCTGACATGAAAATCTTCTTAATCATTTCAATAAATACATTCTCTGCAGAAATAGAAGCCGCTTCTCCTTCCCCTAAAATGGTCGGGAACAGATATGCACGTCCTACAATACCAATAACAACCGCAAAGCTTAAAGAAAGTGCTACCCAAATAATGGCAATTACTTTAGACTTCTTAAGTTCTTTTTCGCTGGACACCGCCATAAAACGAACCAGAATATGTGGCATACCCATATATCCCAGTCCCCATGCCAACTGTGAAATAATATAAACGACTGAAACCTTTGAACCGGAATCATGCATAACATTAAGGAAAGAACTTGCGCCTCCTGCTACACCGGATAAATTCAATACCTCTGTCAAATTACCTGCACCTACGAAAAAGTACGCAATAATTGGTACAACCAAAATTCCAACCAGCATCAGCATTCCCTGAATAAAATCGGTTGTACAAACTGCCATAAATCCACCAAGGAAAGTATAAATCAGTATTACCACCGCTCCAATTGTCAAAGCAAGTTTATAATCAATTCCAAATACAGAGGTAAAAAGCTTTCCACCTGCAGTAAGGGCAGATGCGGTATATACAAGGAAGAAAATTACAAATACCAATGAAGATGCAATCAACAAAACCCGTTTCTTATCATGGAAGCGATTCTCCAAATAGGAAGGCAATGTCAGTGAATTATTCGCACAAATGGTATACCGTCTTAATCTTGATGAAATAAACAACCAGTTACATACTGTACCGATAAACAATCCAACTGCAATCCATGCCTGTCCGGTACCACATGCATAAATGCTTCCCGGCAGCCCCATTAAAAGCCATCCACTCATATCCGAAGCCTGGGCAGATAATGCAGCAACCCATCCATTTAGTTTTCGTCCTCCTAAAAAATAATCTTCTGAATTCTTTGTCTTTCCTGCATAGATTACACCGATGACTACCATCATAATCATATAGGCTGCAAATGCAAGTAAAACCCATACTATAGAACTATTCATACTCTATTCTCCTTAAATCACAAAAATTTGCTTCATTCTATCACATTTTATATAAAAAATCCAGTTTTATAGTGACAAATAAAAAAAAACATCATATAATAAGCTTCGTATGGGCTTTTACACATTCTTTAAATAGATTTCACATAATCAAAACAAAGTCCAATCTAATATTAAATTTATGTAAAATGCATTATGCGGAGGGCAAAAGATATGGACATATTATCAGTATTACAATTACTTGGTGGTGTCGGACTGTTTTTATATGGTATGAGCTTAATGGGTTCTTCCTTAGAAAAGCTCGCAGGTTCCGGCTTAGAGCGAATTTTGGAAAAACTGACAACCAGTAAGAAAAAAGGCGTTGGTGCTATCAAAGGCTGGGGATTAGGTACCGGTGTAACTGCCATTATCCAAAGCTCTGCCGCGACTACGATTATGCTGATTGGTTTTGTAAATGCCGGAATTATGAAATTAGGACAGGCGATTCCTGTTGTATTAGGTGCAAACGTAGGTAGTACTGTTACGGCACAAATTCTGCGTTTAGGTGACCTTGCATCAGACAATCTTATTTTAAAGCTTTTAAAACCGTCTTCTTTTGCCCCAATGCTAGTGGGAATCGGTGCATTTATACTGTTGTTCACCAAGAAGAAAAAAGCAAAGGATATTGCCGGCATCTTAGTTGGTTTAGGTGTTTTATTCTATGGTATGACAACAATGGAGGCAGTATTTGCACCTCTGCGCGAGTCAGAAACCTTCCGAACCGCTTTCACCTCTTTTAGCAATCCGATTCTTGGTATTTTGATTGGTTTAGTTATTACAGCTATCATCCAAAGTTCATCCGCATCTGTCGGTATTTTACAGGCCTTATCTGCCACAGGAAGTGTCAGCTATGCGACTGCAGTACCGATTATTATCGGACAAAACATTGGTAAATGTATGACTATTATTTTAGGTGGCATTGGCGCTAACAAAAAAGCAAAACGAGTATCCTTAAGCTATTTATTTTTTAACATATTA
>JAQXLK010000055.1 GCA_029012085.1 Clostridiales bacterium | reverse complement strand
AGCAAAGCATTTCTTAGATTTGATATGTAATGTTGCAGGAGAAGATTACTACGAGATCGCACATAGCCTTGACCCGAATGCACCTAAACGTGATGACCCTACAAGAATGAAGAGAATACTTGCAGATATTTTTGCTGCAACTATGGAGTAGAAAATGGCTGGACAAAAATATCATCATTTAATTCCAAGAACATATAACGCAGCTTGGGCACATGGAAAAGATTCGATATATATCCAATACAAAGATGGTGAAATAGATGAAAGAAGCAACGGTAATATTGGAGGTGTAAATGATTATCACTCCATTATTGCGGGTATGCCGATATGCACATTGGAAGATTGCAAAAAAATATATAGTGTTCTTATAGATTACATTGTTGAATATAAAGGCAAAGTTGTAACTGATCTATTGGAAATGAATAGCATTTATTGGGATTTTGATAATTGGAATGTAAAGCATCTAGATGGAAATCTAGCTTCAAAGAAGAGAATTAAGGATGCCATAGAACAAGTTAAGATCAAAGAAATTGAAGATTTGTGGTCTAAAAAATATGAAAATGGCTGGGTGAAAGAGTTTGAGGAAATTCAAAAAAGAGTACAAGCAGTCGATGGAGTTATTCCAGAATTCGATAAAGAATATTTAATGAAATTTTTTACAATGCTTGACTGGAGAAGCGGTAGTTCAAATAGTGTTTTTGCTAGTGCTTTTGACAATTTGTGCAATGGGGCGCTAAGACTGAATGAAGTTGAAATACCGGAAGAGGAGAGAGAGCTAAAATTCTTCGAAAGTGCATCAGAATATATGCGTCATTGTCTGCTTTTGAATATGTATAGAAAATATTTAAATGATGATGGGGTTATGTATGATAATGCTTTGAAAAATCTCCAGTTTACTAATTTTCATTTTTTATTAGCTAAGGGAAAAACAACATTTATTACAAGTGATAATCCTGTGTTTACATATGAGCGTGACGATGGTTTGAAGCAAGGATTAATGCCAATAAGTCCACGAATATTACTTGGCCAGGGGAAGAACAGCGAGAAGAACGGAATGTATTATGTTTCAACCATAACTGATGAGGCTGTAAAAAGATATAACAGAACAATACGTGATAATGCAATTAATTATATAGTTTTGGATGACACTACGATAATGCATTTTTAGTGAAATTGGCTATCTTTCTCCCAATGTATGATGTATTTTGGGAGAAAGGAATGGCGAACTGGGAGAAAGATAGAAGGTAAATCTAGTTTTGAAAAATGCACACAGTATTTGAAAAAACAAATATAACGTGCAGATATTAAAACCATTTATGTCGAGTAATATATAGGAATTGGTAATGAGTAATATCGAGATAAAAAAGATTAGTATAACAGAATTAGCGACGGATGCTATTGTAAACGCAGCAAATGAGGGACTGCGCGCAGGAGGCGGCGTTTGTGGCGCCATATTCCGCGAAGCTGGCCTAGAAAAGCTAAGTGTGGCTTGTAGTGCCATAGGTGGTTGTAAAACCGGACACGCGGCAATTACGGAGGGCTTTGATTTGCCTGCAAAATATATCATTCATGCTGTGGGACCTATCTGGAATGGTGGTAAGAATGGTGAACCGGAATTGCTATACAGTGCATATAAAAGTTCACTTAATGTGGCTATGGATAATGGACTTCATTCAATTGCATTTCCATTAATCTCTGCTGGGATATATGGATATCCGTTACGTGGGGCATGGGAACAGGCTATTAGTGCTTGTAATGGTTTTCTTGATGAGCACCCAGATTATGAGATGAATATTATTTTTGCTGTGCTAGATGATAGAATCATGAATGATGGTGTAGAAATCCTTAAAGGGTGTAACGCATAGTGGCTTTGAGTACTACACTGAATGGCGAACAGTTATTATTTCTATTGGAATACCAATAAACTCAGCGTTTTTAAGTACTAAGGTGCAAGCAATAATATGCGGACATAGATAGAGCAAGATGGTGTTAAAAATTGAACGCGTAAAAGTATTTATTATGAAGAATACGTGATAAGGGTGAAAAAATATTATTGCTAATTGTCATCGCGAAATGTAGTGTTGATGATAGGTACTTACGCATGTGGAGACGGTGTGCCTCTTGAGCAACCGAAAAGCAGACTCTCACATAAAGCTTTCTCTTGATATGGATGAGTATTACGATATCATGGATAAGGAAAAAGCTGAAAAGAAATAACTTCATAATATACCGAACTTAAGCGATAAGCTGCTGATGCGAAAGCATTGGTGGCTTATTTTTATGCACGTAAGGGAGGTGATGCCATTGAGCCAGATGAATTAGTTACAGAGTTACAGCCAATCAATGACAAATTATGAAAAGGAGAATTCAATTATGGCAAAGAAAAGAAGTATTAAGGTTATCAGCCAGAGCGGGCACAACTATAAGGCAACGCCGACAATCATGTTGAAGGGACAGTGGCTTAAGGAGTTAGGTTTTGATATCGGAGATTATGTTTCCATCACTTGTGAGAATGGTAAGCTTGTTATTACACCGGATACGGAGAGAGCTGCTATTGCAGAAGCCGAAGCAGCTTTTATGGAAAGAGAAATGGAATCATTAAAGAAGAAGTTCGAGGCAGAAAAGGCAAAACTTCATGCTCAGTTTGTGGCAGAACAGAGTGCCGGATATGCAACTGTTGGTGAAACAGATTAAGGAGGCGCCTATTGTTCAAGAAAGAAGATATAGAATCAATTGATAGAAAGTATTTTACAGTTATCGTTGCGAATGAATATGATATTAAGGAAATGATTTCTACACGGTGGGTGTTACGGCGTTCAAGCAGTCCTTGCAGTTCCGATGGAAGAGGTTCATCATAAAGCACCATTGAGTGAGGGTGGAACTCATGACCGGAGCAATCTGATTGCATTGTGTAAGTCCTGTCATTCCAAGATACATGCGAAACGTGGCGACCGATGGAAATAAGGGCTCCCGCGAAGCTTGCTTCGTGAGAAGAGGACGAGCAGCGGAATGAGCGAGTTTTTGTGCTTGCATGAAAGCGAGAGATATGAAGCTTGTGAGAACGAGGTAGGGGGTATCGAAATCTCTACAGACCTATCTCCTATAGAACGGCGGGTGGGTGCTGCGTGTGCAGTCGCGAAATTGAATATGGGGGTATTGACTTTTCAAAATTATCCGATATTATAGAAGAGCAAACGAAATCTTCAGGAAAAGGAAATATATGGATAGTATTGATTTTTGTTGATTTTTTCGCTGAACTGAGTATAATATAAGTAGGAGCAGAAATGTTCTCGATGTAAGAGCATCGTTAAAAGTTGGGCTGCAGATGGAGCAGGATAATTTTCCATCTCTTTAGATG
>JAQXLK010000054.1 GCA_029012085.1 Clostridiales bacterium | reverse complement strand
TCCATTTCTTATTTAATTTTATCACAAGTATTGTGCTCCTTCCTTTCAGCGAGAAATTAGGAGAATTTACAGGTAAAATAATTGGGGATGATGAAGTTTCCAAAAATGACCAGGAACTTGCTACACTGGATGATATGCTTTTAAATACTCCAACCATAGCATTAGAGCAGTGTAAACAGGTAATTGCTTCTATGGCAGATGCTATTTATGAAAACTATAAAATTGCCACCAGCTTAATTTACAACTACGACCCATCTAAGCGGGTGGAATTGGAGGAAAACGAATCTTTTATTGATAAATGCGAAAGTATCCTCTCTGCTTATATTGTAAAAATTAATTCCAAGCGTCTTTCAAAAGATGACCGGCTAGTGGTCTCTGAGATTTTGAATTCCGTTAGTGATTTTGAACGTATGGGAGATCACTGTATTAACATCGCATATGTTGCCCAAGACAAAAATGATCAGGATATTCACTTCTCTCCTGCCGGACACTTTGAAGTAGATACGATTATTGCTGCTGTTGATAATACTCTAAAGACCACCTTCGAAGCATTTAAACACGATAACGCATCTGCCGCCATCCGGATTGAACCTTTAGCAGAAACGATTGATAAATTAAAAGAAACAATTAAATCTCACCATGTTGACCGTCTTCAAACCGGTGACTGTGGCATTGCAGGTGGTATTGCCTTAGTTGACCTTGTAACCAGTTTTGAGCGTATTTCATCCCATTGTGCAAATATTTCCCTTCACATTATTAAACGAGTGGAAAACGACCTCAATTTCGATGAAATGCATGGGCATGCCAATGATAGTTTTAGTGAGGAATACAAAGCGCTCTATCATTATTATGAATCACAGTATATCACTCCGATTGTAAATGAAACAATATTGCCAGATACCACTTCTCCAAAGAAAGAATCTGACAAAAAGGAGCCTAACAAAAAAACTCCAAATAAGAAAAATTCAGGTAAAAATGATAATATCAAGAAAATGGAAAGCAAAAAAGAAAATTCCAGAAAAGAAGCAGCAAAAGAGTTTCAGAAAAAAATCTCTGACAAAAAGGCAGAGGTTAAATCACACAAAGCAGCCAAACATAAGAAAAAATAATGAGAACGATTTTGTTTTATACTACTATGGTCTGTCTTTACTTTCAATTACCCAAACACAACCTTGTTTTAAACTGATTTGTGCCTCATCATCTACAATATAATTACTAACCGTCAGGGAACTACCCTGGTAAATCTGCTTATCATGAAGCGGATATGCAGCCCCTTCTATTGTTAGTCCGTTCACAACAGGAGCAGCCGGAATAATCGAAAGATATTTTCCGTGCTGCTTCTTTTTGGAAATCACAGTATTTTTCCTTGTATGATCTGAAAGAAGCTGAATCCGATTGGTTGCGTCCACTATAAAACAGACCACACCTGCTTCTTCTGCTTGTAACAGTAAATTCATATTCATAAGAACATGATCCAATCGACTCCCTGTCCCTGCCAGCAATGTAATTTCATCTGTACCCATTTCTATAGCTTTAAGCATAGCAAGTTCTGTATCAGTAGCATCTTTTTTCGCTGGATGTCTCTCTAAAACACTATCTAATCTTTTCTCTTCAATACGCTGTTCATATTCTGACAAAAGACTGCCATCTACTGTATCAAAATCTCCAATTATCATATCCGGTACCATACCTAGATTATGCACATATTCCAGACCCTTATCAACAGCAAAGACCTTATCATACGATAAGGTCTTACAATATTCCTTTGCAAACGTATAATCTAATGCTCCACCTGTAATAATTAATGTATGCATGTCGTTCACCTCTTATTCATCTGCAATCATCTTGCTAAGCTCTTTTACATTTTCCACCCGATTACCCTTAAACACGGCAGAACCAGCAACTAATACATTCGCTCCTGCTTGCATAACCGTTTCAATGTTAGCAGCACCTATCCCACCATCTACTTCGAGCCAGATTTCTCGATTCACATCACATATCATCGTTTTCACTGCTTTTATTCTTTCTAGACTTTCTGTTATAAATGACTGACCACCAAAACCAGGATATACACTCATAACCAAAATCATATCTACTATCTCAAGAAATGGCTTAATCACATCAACCGGTGTATCCGGGCTGATGGCAAGTCCTGCTTTTACCCCCAGCTTTTTAATCTCATTTAAAGTCAGTTCTACATCTTTACACGCTTCATAATGAATGGTAATAATATCTGCTCCCGCTTTCTTAAAATCTTCCAAATAACGAATTGGTTCATCAATCATTAAGTGCACATCAAAAATTGCCTCTGTACTTTTTCTAACAGACGCAATTACCGGTGCACCAAAGGATATATTCGGAACAAAATTTCCATCCATAACATCTAAATGAATTACACCTGCTCCGGCTTTTGCTATAGTCTCAATCTCTTTTCCTAACATTGAAAAATCTGCTGATAAAACAGATGGTGCTAAATAATTCATGATATTCTCCATTCTTATCACATGTTGTGAATATATAATATTTAATATAATAATTTACCTAATTTCTTTTCTTCTTATCTTTAAGCTCTTCAAAAAAAAGTTTATAATTCTCATATCTTGAGACCGCAATCTGTCCATTCTCTACTGCTCGTTTCACACCGCATTCCCGTTCTCCTATATGATTACATCCTCCAAACCGACATTCAGGCTCGAACTGTTCAAATTCTTTATATAAATCTTTTAAATCCTCCGGTTCCATATCATAAAAGTAGATAGAACTAAATCCCGGTGTATCCATCAGGTAGGTATCTTCATCGATTGGAATAATCTCAGAATGTCTTGTTGTATGTTTTCCACGCTCTATTTTACGACTGATATCACCGGTATCCATATTCGCTGCAGGATTTAACATATTCATAATGGAAGATTTACCTACTCCTGACGGTCCCGCTAAAGTAGTTGTTTTCCCTTTTAAAATCCTTCGTAAGTCATCCATTCCGTGTTCTTCATACGTACTGGCACCTATCACATCATAACCGCTATTTTTATAAATTTCCTTATACTTAAAAAAAGTATCCTGCTCCACCAGATCTAACTTGTTGAAACAAATAGTAACTGGTACATTCTGCTTTTTCATCATCAATAAAAAACGGTCTAACAAATTAAAATTAGGATTGGGCGATGCAGCTGCAAACACAATCAATGCCTGATCTACATTAGCAACTGCCGGACGTATCAATTCAGAAGACCTTGGCAATATCTCATCAATATTGCCAAGTGCTTTTTCCTCATCTAACACTGTAATCATTGCATTATCACCAACAAGCGGTTTAATCTTCTGATTTCGAAAACTTCCTTTCGCTTTACATTCATATATACATTGATTGGAATATACATAATAAAAACCAGCAATTCCTTTAATTATCTTACCCTTCATCTAC
>JAQXLK010000053.1 GCA_029012085.1 Clostridiales bacterium | reverse complement strand
GTATACTCATCAAAATTATTCAGTGCCGATTCGTCCTTAATCTTCTTAATCGGCAAAATTCCTGTAATATACGCCAATGCCAGGAAGGACTTTGATTCTTCTGATTTAAACAGGGAATGTAGGAACTGCAGATATTTATGCACTAATTCTTTATCATTACTGTTTCTGATGACACAATCCCATTCATCGATGATGATGACGAAGGGATTATTTGTCTTTTGATAAATTTCCATTAATACATAACTGATATTGTCCTGATAATCAAGCTCATCTCCAAAAGATTTTTTAAAATCTTTATAAATATATTCCACAATCTTCTCCACAATATTATCCTTATAGAAGTCCCAAAATGATGAGATATCAAGATGAATCACATTATACTTGTTCATATACTTCTTAAAATCACTACTTTCAGCAATCTTGGTATCCTCAAAAAGCTTAGTGGAATCACATCCAAGGCTGTAATAGGCATCAATCATTCCTGCTGCATGGGATTTACCAAAACGTCTGGCATGGCTTAATGCGATGCAGTTTTTCGGAGTTCCAATCAATTCATTCAGGTACTCTAACAATCCCGTTTTATCTATATAAATTTTATAATTTCTGTCTTTTGTAAAACTTTCATTACTTGGATTAAAATATACACCCATACCTCTTACCTCCAAATTGAAATAAACTATCATTAGTATAGCGGATTCAGGGTTAATTTACAACAATACGTTATTCAGAAGAATATATTTTATAAGGAGTTCCGATGTATTTTCTTCCTTTGACATTGTATCTCTTTACGCGGGTAAGCATAAATGCCTCTTCCGCATACCCAATATATCTATTCACCGTTGCGTCACAGGTAGAAGTTCCGTGAACAGAATTCATTGTAAGACTTTCATCTAATTTTTTTGCCATTCTTGTCATTTTTATTAGATTGTCATCGGTCAAATTTTAATATGCATACTTTCCCCTCAATATTTTATAATAAAAAAGTATATTTTTCATTACACAAAAAATAAAAACGAAAGTGAGAGGGTATTACATGAAACAAAGAACAAAAGCTATGTTTATGGCTGTTGTACTGCTGTTTACAACAGTGATGGCACCGCTTTTACACGTAACAACCGTGAAGGCTGCGGGAGATTTAGTGTTAAAGCTGCATTACAACAGAAAGGATGGAAACTATGATGACTGGGATGTATGGCTGTGGGAAGAAGGAAAAGATGGCGCTGCTTATCCCTTTGAGGATGAAAATGGGGAAATGGTGGCAACCAAGGTCATCACACCTGGTACAACATCCGTAGGGTTTATCGTAAGAACTGCTGACTGGACAAAGGACGTGGACGAAGACCAGTTCATCGATATTTCAGAAATGGTTTCCGGTACCGTACATATTTATGTGGAATCGGGAGTTGCCGGATATACAAAAGAATATGATGAAGATGCGGTAACCGGCATAAAACTTACGAAAGCCAGATATGATGAAGAAAAGCTTACCGTTATCATTACAATGACCGGAAAGCTTGAAGGAAACCCTGCAGATGCATTTTCTGTAAAGGGAGCAGAAGGAACAGTTGCAATTAAGGAAGTAACCGAAGGGGAAGCTTCCAGCTACAATTTATTGTTAGAAGAACCTTTGGATCTGACAAAGAGTTATACGGTTACATATGAAGGGGAGGAATATCCTCTTGCCCTGCCAAGCATTTATTCCACAGATAACTTTGAGCAGGAATATACCTATACCGGGACGGATTTAGGTGCCACCTGGAGCAGTGACAAAACCACATTTCGTGTGTGGGCACCTACTGCCGAAGACATAACAGTGAATCTTTATGAATCCGGAACACCGGAGACGGAAGATCTCATTGAGCAGATAAAGATGCAGAAAGATGTAAATGGAACCTGGATTGCCGAGAAAGAAGGCGATTTAAATGGAATCTATTACACTTACAAGGTCACCATCAACGGAGAGACAACAGAGGCTTGTGATCCGTACGCCAGAACAACCGGTGTAAATGGCAAGCGTGCCATGGTCATCGACCTGTCTTCTACTAATCCGGACGGCTGGGAAAATGACACCAATCCACATGCAGGTGAGGCATATACCGATGCCGTCATTTATGAGCTGCATGTGAGAGACCTGTCTTCCGACGCAAGTTCCGGCATTTCCAACACAGGAAAATTCTTAGGCTTAATTGAAGAAGGAACAACCAATGAGGCAGGTGTCCCTACAGGACTTGACCACATCAAGGATTTGGGAATTACACATCTTCATTTACTCCCATCTTATGATTATGGTTCCGTTGATGAAACACAGTTAGACAAGCCACAGTTCAACTGGGGCTATGACCCGGTAAACTACAATGTACCAGAGGGCTCCTACTCTACCGACCCATACAACGGGGAAGTCAGAGTGGCAGAGATGAAACAGATGGTACAGGGTCTGCACAATAACGGCATCAGCGTCGTTATGGATGTGGTATATAACCATGTATATAATGCTACCGATTTTTGTTTTAACCAGATTGTACCGGAATATTTTTCAAGAATTGACGAAGACGGAAAATACTCCAGCGGTTCCGGCTGTGGCAATGACACCGCATCCGAGAGAGCAATGGTTCGCAAGTATATTGTGGAATCTGTAAAATACTGGGCAGATGAATACCATATCGATGGCTTCCGCTTTGACCTGGTAGGCTTAATCGATACAGAAACAATAAATGAAGTAGTTGCAGAAGTACACAAAGACCATCCGGATGTCATTTTCTATGGAGAAGGCTGGACCTTAGAAACCACCCTGACAAAGGACGGATATGACCTGGCAACCCAGGTAAATTCAGCCAAAACTCCGGATTTTGCATATTTTAACGATACCATTCGTGACGGACTAAAAGGAAATGTTTTCGATACAAAAACATTAGGTTTCGTGTCAGGTGGTGAGAATTTTGAAAGCACCATTGCACAGTGCTTTATGGGTGCAGCAGATTGGTGCAGTTCACCTTCCCAGACAATCAACTATGCATCCTGTCATGATAATTTGACACTGATTGACCGCATTTCAAGATCTACACCAAATGCTTCTAGAGAAGACCGTATTCGTATGAATAACTTATCCGCTGCTATTTATATGAGTGCACAGGGTATTCCTTTCCTGCAGGCTGGCGAAGAAATGCTTCGTACCAAACAGAAGTCAGATGGTGGATTTGATGAAAACAGTTATTCATCTCCGGATTCTGTAAACAGCCTGAAATGGGATAATTTAAATGAAGAGGAATATTTAAATGTCTATAACTATTATAAAGGCTTAATTGCATTCCGTAAGGCTCATCCTGCCCTGCGTATGACAAATGCAGAAGATGTGGCAGCCAATCTCACAACAGTAGAAGGAATGGATTCCGGTGTCGTAGCCTTAGAGATGAAGGGTGGAGCAAACGGCGACAGCGCCAAAGGAATGTTCTTTATCTTTAACAGCAACAACGAAGAAAAGCAGATTTCTCTTCCGGAGGGAAGCTGGGATGTATATATCAACGGCGAAAAAGCCGGTACTGAGGTTCTTGAGACATTATCCGGTACCGCTACGGCAGCCCCTATTTCTGCCATGGTACTTGTAAAGAGTGATAAAGATGCACCGGTCACCCAGACGGAGGCTTCCAAGAATTCTCCAAATGCAGCGATACTGATTATCATAGTTGTTGTAATATTAGTTCCTGTAATTGTTGGAAGTATTATTGTAATTCGAAAGAGAAAGAAGAACTAAATCACGATAAACAAACAGCCCATGGGGAATGTCACCCATGGGCTGTTTGCTTTTGTTTTTTGCAACTAAGTTATCCAATCAACACCTTCTTGCCCTCAAAAGCAAATCCATATTTGCGGATATGTTCTGCCGGGATTCCTCTCGCAATAAGGTCTGCTGCATAATTCTTTTCTTCTATCTGGGCATGGGCAGACTCAACTGTGTCTTCTAAAGATGTTTCTTTTTTGGAATTAAACACTTTAAACTCTAAAATGATAGCATCCTCTTCTTTGTTTCTTGGCTCTATTACCACATCATATCGCCCGAATCCACTTTCCCGGTTGGAAGTAATTACATATCTGTCTGAAAGGTCAACAATTAAACCCAGTACAAAACTGTGGTAAAAGCGTTCCGGCTGTGATTTAGAAAGCTTGTTTCCGGTGTCGAAGCAGCTAAACATCTGCTCCGCTACACGATTCATATATTCATTCATGGCATCCAAATCTCCCCAAAGCAAAGCCTCTACAAAATCGTTATAGCTTCCGTCAGGTCCATCAAACCAGTCATGTATCATGCCATAAAACATATCCTCAACTTCTGCATTTGTAAGCTGTAAATCATATAGCACTTTTTTCCCTGGCATCTTCTTCTCTTCTTTTCTTAACACTTTTAAATATCCACTGGCAACAAGCAGACTCCAGATTGCCCCTTCACTTCTATCCAACTGATTATACACAATCTGTTCATCAATTGGACATTGAATGATTTCTCCCCGAAGCAGTGCCTCAAAGCTGGTCTTTACTCTCCTATTTCCCTCCCGAATCAGTTTTCCAACCAGACTGTTGCTGCTGGTATTTGCCCAATAGGTGCCAATTTCTCCTTTATTCAGAAAATTTAAAATTGACCATGGATTATAGATATCTTTCTGATTTCCAAAAACAAATCCGTCATACCAAGATTTTACGTCTTTTTTCTTATCCCCATATCCATAATCATCCAGAGCCTGAAAAACCTCTTCTTCCGTAAAGCCAAAAGCCGTCGTATATTTATTTGAGGTAGTGGTAACTATCTCCGGATTGTTCAAATCTAAAAATACCGATTCCTTGCTGACTCTTGTTATTCCCGTCATAACAGCCCTTTCCATGTACGGGTTGGTCTTGAACGTAGAGTTAAACAGACTTCTGGTAAATGCAACCAGTTCATCCCAGAATCCATTTACATACGCCTCCTGCATTGGTGTATCATATTCATCCAATAAGATAATGGCTTTTTTTCCGTAATAACGATACATAAAATCAGATAACTGGTACAATCCGGAGGTTGCATCTGTTTCCTCCATATCTCTTGACAACATACGGTTAAATGTATCTCTGTCTGCATCTGTTAATGCATCGCTGTCTTTTATAAAATTATATTTAATATATTCATTTCTGATTACTTCACATATTTTCGCCTTTGCTTTCTTATAATCATTTTCTTTTATCCGGGCAAAAGAAAGACTAATCACCGGATAAGTTCCCTGAAGCTTTCTATACTTCTCTTCTTTCCAGATGGAAAGCCCCTCAAACAAATCTCCCCGGTCAGCATAATTAATTGAGAAAAATTGCTCCAACATGCTCATATTCAGGGTTTTGCCAAAACGTCTTGGGCGGGTGATAAGTGTTACATCATCTCCACTTTCCCACCACTCCTTTATAAAAGAAGTCTTATCAATATAAAAATAGTTTCCTTCTATCACTTTATCAAAACTCTGTATTCCGATTCCAACTGTCTTTGCCATGCGTTAGCCTCCTTATAACCAGTTCCCCTACAAACAAATAATCCGCTATACAATTACATTATTAGTATAACGGATTATTCGTTAATATACAATTATCATTTCTCAAATATAAACTCTTCTCCATCTTTTACATTCACAGAGGTGGAATCTAACAGTCAAAATTTCTCACTTTTCCGGTTGCCCATGGACTTCCTACATCACAGCGTCCATGGTGATGCACTTCTTCTACAGAGCCTTCTGTCTGGTTTTCAGAAATATTTACTTTAATTCGTCCGACACCTGCCTCCGTCTTTTCATCCAATAATTTAATAATATTTTCTATGTCTTTTTCGTTCGTCATACCAATCTCCTTCCATACACATTTTCAGACGTTTTTGATTTGTATTTCCTTTGCTATACTATCTACTGAATCTCTATAATCCAGTACCCAAATTCTCCTGTTTTTGTACCCGTTTTCTTTATTGGCACAAACTGCTCAAACCCGAACATATTAGCCAGGTATTTGTCCCGGTTCGAAAACACACCCGGTACACCTATAATCGGGCATTCCTTCCCACCATCCAACCTCATTTTTCCAAGCAAAAGATACTGATAGGTATAAAAACCATGGGTCAGAAAGCTATTAACTCCCAGCTTCCAGTTACGCATATCCAGCTTTCCAATATCCCTTGGATGAATTCTAACACAGTCAAATAACTCAGCTGCCCCATACATAGGCAGTTTTGGATATTCCGCCAGCATTTTTTCCAATGCATTTGCACTTTCCTGCTGCTCCATTCGTTTTTTGTGATATGGACAATTCTCACACCTGCTGTAAACGGCATTATCCTTTCTAAATGCTGTATTTTCTGATGGCTGGTTTTCTTCTTGGGGTGTAAATGTCTGGCGTTCCTGCTTGTTCATGGTATCCATTTGTTTCATCAGCTGTACATCACCATCAGGGGAAGGAATATTTTCATACCAATTCTCCGAAGTCTGCTGGACAGTCTCCTTCCGCTCTGCCTCTGTGTTCTCCACCTTCTTTTGTCCAATAAACGCTGAAGCTTCATCCACTTCCTTTCTTTGTTGAGTCACTCCAGAAAGTGCCTCATTTATCTGCCTCTGCTTGAAAACATCTGACATCCCGTCATCTGTCTGTCCCTGCCTGAAAACATCCGAATTTTCACCATCCGTCTTCTTCTGCTTAAAAACTTCGGAAAATGCATTCTCCGTTTTCTCTGCCTGCGAAACTCTCGTGCCCGGACGATACACCTGATTCGTTGTCACCTTAGATGGCATCCCTTTCTCACGATACTCTGCGTCTCCTGAGAGTTTTTTCTCTGCAGCTGTTGTTTCCTTCTTTATGACAAGCGG
Source organism: Clostridiales bacterium (assembly GCA_029012085.1). Taxonomy (GTDB): domain Bacteria; phylum Bacillota; class Clostridia; order Lachnospirales; family Lachnospiraceae; genus CAG-590. Next base: position 5,326 of record JAQXLK010000053.1, on the reverse strand, counting down.
GTAATCTGCCCTGCCCTTGTCCATAAAATCTCCGATATAATAATGACTTTCATTATATACCACTGCCACACCGTCAAAGGTGTACAAATCCCGCCCTGTACCGTATACGTTCTGCCAGTCCGTGCGGTCATGATAGGTGAGCATCCCATTTACACGTTCCACCTCACCCACTTTCACTGCAGATAAATGGTCTCCTGCCTCATGGTAAAAATACAGCCCTGCCCCCTGATAAGGAAGCCCTGCCGGCTCCTGAATATTGATAATAATCTTCACCTTATCTCCACGAATTTCCAGCTTTAAAAATCCTGCTGTCGTTCCAACATTATCTTTGTGGTGCTCATAAAAATATGTAATTTTGCGCTTATAACTCTGCACTCGTCCCACACTCCTTTCCCGCTATAAATAGTTATATGCCAAAAAGGAGTATTTTATGAATTTTTATTTTAATAAATCTGAAAGTTTTGCAAACTGCTCTAATGTAAGCGCTTCACCACGAATGGTGGCTGACAGCCCCATCTGTTCTAATGCATCTACAATCTGTTCTTTTGTAACGCCCGCTCCGCCATTTACCAGACTGTTTTGCAATGTCTTTCTTCTCTGGTTAAAGGAGGCCCGAATCAGGGAAAACATAAATTTCTCATCCTTTACCTGAATTGGCGGATTGTCCCAGCGTGTCAGTCGAATCACCGCACTTCCAACATTTGGTCGTGGAATAAAGCAGTTTGGCGGCACATTTGCCACAATGTAAGGCTCGGCATAAAACTGCACTGCCAAAGACAGTGCGCCATAATCCTTTGTCCCAGGTCCTGCCTGCATCCGGGAGGCAACCTCCTTTTGTACCATAACCGTAATATTCTCTAACGGCACATGGCTTTCAAACAAGCCCATAATGATTGGGGTGGTAATATAATATGGCAGATTTGCCACCACTTTAATCGGTCTGCCTCCATTTTTCTCCTCTACTAATGCACCAATATCTACTTTCAGAATATCCTCATTAATCAGAGTCACATTATCGTAATCTGCCAGCGTCTCTTGCAAAATGGGAATCAGCGTCTTATCAATCTCCACTGCAATAACTTCCCTCGCAGCCTCTGCCAGATATTGCGTCATGGTACCAAAGCCCGGTCCAATCTCTAACACCACATCATCCTTTGTGACTCCCGCTGCCGCAATAATCTTATCTAATACATGACTGTCAATTAAGAAATTCTGTCCGACTTTCTTCTGAAATGCAAAAGCATATTTTTTAATTGTTTCTATTGTAACCTGTGGATTGCTTAATTTTTCCATATATCTCCTACTAACTTTTATAATTTTTTATTACTTTTGACACTCTCATCATTATATATCTTTTTATAATGTTTCACAATATTTTACATGCTCGGAAGTTTTCACAACATCAATGTAAATGATACATCTTCTCCGCATTTTCAAATGTCATCTCATAAACCTGCTCCACCGGCACATTCTTTATGGCTGCAATCTCTTCTGCCACATACTGCAAATAAATGGAGCAGTTCCGCTTGCCACGAAATGGCACCGGCGCAAGATAAGGCGCATCTGTCTCTAACACAATCCGGTCAAGAGGTGTATACTCCACAACCTCCTTTAACTTCCTGCCATTTTTGAAAGTAACCACACCGCCAACGCCTATATAATACCCCATATTGAGATATTCCCTCGCCATTTCCACACCATAGGAAAAACAATGAATGACACCGCCTGTTGTCCCTGTATGTTCTGCCTTCATAATATCCAATGTATCCTTCGCAGCATCCCGGCTGTGAATTACCACCGGCAGCTTTTCCTGTTTTGCTACATTTAACTGTTCCACAAACCATCGTTTCTGATTATCCTTATCAATACCATCATAGTGATAATCCAACCCAATCTCTCCTATGGCAAGAATCTTGTCCTGTTTTGACAAATCGATTAACATCTGCATGTCCTGCTCCGTCAGGTTATCCACATCATCCGGGTGAACACCCACTGTTCCATATAAAAAATCGTATTCTTTTACCATTTCTGCAATCTTTTTCGAACTATCCATAGAACAACCGATATTCACAAGCCTTTCTACTCCCTTTTCGTGCATATCACGAAGAAGTTCGTCCATATCCTCTGTAAATGCCCGGTCATCATAATGGGCATGGGTATCAAATATGCGCATGATTTATAATTCTCCTTTTTAATTCTATTCTTATAGTGAATTATCTACATTCGGAGAGTTTTTCTCCTGCTCGTCTGTTTTCTTTTCCTGCTGTTCACTCTCAGCATTCTGCTCTTCCTCAGATTTCACTGAAGTATCTCCCTGCTGGTCTTGCTTGTTTTCATCAAACTCCGGTTCTTCCTTTTTTCCTGCTTCGTCTATGTTTTCTTCTGAACCATTATCCTTTTTCTCCGTACCCTCCGACTTCTTCTCCTCCGGAAGTACACCCTCTGTATCCTTATCCTTTTGGGTTCCTGCACCCTTCTCGATTAACTCCACAGAAATCAAATCATGAATTCCATTTTCATTCTCATCATACTGAACAGACACCTTATCACCAACCGAAATCTTAATCACACTTTCATCCTCAGCAAACAACATCTTATAGACATTAGCAGCCTCATCCTTCATATAGACATATGTCTCACCATCCATGGTGATATATTCCATCTCACTGACGATAATCTCAGCTTCCTTCATAGCAGACTCTTCACTCTTGCCATCGGATTTTCCGCCACCATTATTTGCCAGTAATTTCTTATACTTGCTAAACAGCTCCTCCTGATTCTCTGCTGTCACCACAAGATTATACTGCTCTACATTTACCATGGCATACATTTTCACCAGTCCGCCATTATCTGTAAGCACCATAATGTAGGTTGGCTGACCCATCACATTAATCAAACTCGGGAACGAAGCAGTGTAATTCTTCTCCTGTACTGCACCCTGTGCTGACGACATAGCAGAATATTCCTCCGCGCCGGAAATGGTGTAATAACGCGCCTCAGAGGTTCTCTGGTTTACCATGATAAATCCCACATTAGAAGCATCTCCGGTTACAGAAGTCACACCGGTATAAATCCAGACATCATCATCAATGGTCTTATATCCATAATCATCCGTAGCACGGATACAACCCTTTTGTCCAATCACACTGTTAAAGAATCCGCCGGATAATTCACCATACCAGTTGAATTTGCGTTCTAACAAATCACCGTCATAGACACGGTCCACCCAGCGTGGCACATCCTCCACATCATAATACTCCATATCTCCGGTTACCGGGTCACACAAAATGGCACCCTTCACATCCATTCCGCTGAACAGTCCCACCCGGGCATGAAGCACCGGACAGATATAATACGGTTTCCCCTCATCATCTACCTCAAAATAACAACCCTCAATAATCTTGGTTGGATTGTGCATCTGCACATGACGGTAAATGTTATGGTTAAAATATCCGGAAGACACATATTTCATCCCTTCCGAAAGCTTAACATACTCTGCGTCCGAATTCACCGGATTCACTGCCACATAACCCGGAATTCCATCTGCCTTATTATTCAGATATTTGAAAAATGACGCATACTTAAGATTTGCTACCTTCATCGGCTTGTTACTGATATTAATCTGGGTATAATCGTTTTCCACCTCAAACTGGCTTACCACATCCGACAAAGAACCAATCTTTCGGTTACCGAATACTCTCGCACTATTGGTATCCATCAGTGCGATATTATCCACATTTTCTGACTCCGGAATATCCTCGGTAAACTCCCGCTGCTCCACCGGCATCAGATTGGCATAGCGCTTTGCATTGAAAAATGTGGAACCTGCAAGTCCTCCAAAAAACAGCACCAGCATACAAAATACCGGAATTCCCACAAGCAGCACTAATTGAATTCTACCCATGCCATGTCTAAAATATTTGAAATTATCCCGGAAACTGTCCTTTAACCGGTGAATATCACTTCGTCCGATAATTCCAAATATAATAAAGATTACACTGACCACTACAGAATGCACCAGCAGCCAGTCCCAGAATTCCGTGCTCTGCACATTAAATGCCGGATAATAAATGTAATAATTAATACCTAACCATAATGCTGACAAAATCGTTGCAACCACATATCCGCCAGCCTTTTTTTGTTTTTTCTTGCTCATGTTACTCAAGTCCTTTCTTTATTAATCTTCAATCTGCTTTGGTTTTAATTGTTGTAAAACATCATCTGCGATTATCTTATTGTACTCCTTGGGAATATGAATATTATTAAGATTAATATTCTTTGATTTATATGTAATTTCTTCATATACAGTATCCGTACTATTCTTTCTTAATATAGCGATAATGGGGCTTTTCGTTGTAACATCTCTTATATCTTCTTTCTGTATGCCTACCGGATACAACCAGTCATTTCCCTTATTCTTATCAAATCGAAGTGTCATTACACATCGAACATTACCTGCTCCTATATCTGCCTGTAATTGTACTTTAGGTCCATTATATACACCAATCATTTTTGCTATTTTAGGAAAAGTTACTGCACTTTCTAATATATCTATTTTTCTAGAGGTCAATTCATTATTTTTAAATTCAAAATCATTAATACTTAAACGATTATATAAAGCTGCTTCATAAAACGCAACTGCTGATAAGGTAGTAATTGTTCCTGTAAAATGTTGAAAATTTGTATTCAGGAAACCTACTTCATAAGTTTCTATATTTTTTCCACACTTTGATATAATTAACAAATCTTTATTTTCTAAATTCTCATGATATAATTTAGCGGCACTAACAAAAATTGATAACGCTTCCTTCTTTGAATAAATCTTTTATTTTTTCATCTACACTCCTTTTTAATCACTAAAAGGGATTGCCCACCCGCAAGCAAGCAATCCCTTTTAGGTTCTGTCTGATTTTTCCGTTGTCCGTCAACTCACAGTCCCCTACGTACTGCACTAACTCGAGTTTTTCCGTTGCTCGTCAACTCACAGTCCCCTACGTACTGCACTAACTCGGATTAATTAGCAGGTGTCAGACCACCCGATAAGTCCCCCACTACGTGGCTTTCCTTATCTGTTACTATTATTATACGCATTGCACAAAAATATGTCAAACAAATATTTTTAATAATGATTGAGAATAAAAAGATACGTTACTGTACACACGTTATCTAAGGCGGACGCTCCAGCTTCGATAAAATTGTTTTTCGACCGGGCCCGCTTGCGCTTAGTTGCGTGCGTAATGGTACATAAGGCTGCAAAGAACGCAGCCTAAGTACCAACGGACGCAAATAGCCCTCATGAAAAACAATTTTTTCGAATCTGAAGCTG
>JAQXLK010000052.1 GCA_029012085.1 Clostridiales bacterium | reverse complement strand
TCCTTTAATTCACAGGCCGCAAGCCTGCCAATCTCAATATCCATATCTCTTGGCACCGCAAGATCAATGAAAAGCCGCTGTTTCACACTCTTTTTCTCTAAATCCCCCAAACTGCCTTGCGCGTTGCTACATCCAGCATTTTTACTGCCCAGAATACATTCTTCCACCTTTTTTGCAGTAAAGGTATAATGAGGACTGCTGGTAGCACTAATCACCACATCTGCCCATGCTACATATTCATATCGTTTGTCATAATCAACCAGTTTTACATGCTCCACATTAGCAAACTCTGCATTTACCGCCTTGTGATTCCTGCTTGTCCCGATAATCTCAATCTCATCCACACCAAAATCAGCCAAATCCCGTACTACAATATTGCCAATCTTGCCTCTAGCTCCAACTACTAATACATGAAAACCATTTCCCTGACTCTTACAAAAATCAATCACTGCCCTTGCAGTCAGCGTTCCAATCGATACCGGAAGTCTTGTAATATTTGTTTCATTGGTTACCGTTTTTGCATGATTGAGTGCTCCCTGAAAAATAACATTCATTTCCCCATCCGTTGCCTCAAGCTGCTTTGCCAGCATATATGCCGCTTTCACCTGGTGAAGAATCTCCACCTCTCCTAAAACCATGGAGTCCATGCCACAGCATACCCGGTATAAATGCCGGATACTGGTATTCTCATCGTACACCATGAGGTGGGAAAGTAACAAATCTCCCGATATTTTCTTAAAGGAAATAAGCTCCTGCTCCACCAGATTCACAATATCTTCATCTTTCTCATTTTCCTTTGTAAAATAGATTTCACTCCGGTTGCAGGTTGACAATATGACACAACCATTTACTATTTTTTGCGCTATCAGTTTCCTTATAAACTGCTTTTCTTCTTCCTCTGTAAATGCAAAATATGCCCGGATATCGGCTGGTGTATGTTTATGACTGACACTGATACAATACATGGTTATCTCCTATCTTTTGTTTGAGGGATTTTCTCCTTTTGGTCCAAAATCCCAAATTAAATCTTTGTTAAGCGATATTGTGTGCCTTTATTTTTTCCTTCTGAAACTAATATACCTAATTCACAGAACTTTTTCATATATCTTCTAATCGTAGAAGTTGGAATATTTGTTATGTTTGACATAACTGCTGTCGTAACATATTCATCATTTTCTAATTGTCTAATAAGCATTTCTAAAAAAACTTTTTCTTTCTCAGTCAATTTGTCGCCTATTTTATCGCTCACTTTATCGCTCATTTTATCGCTCATTTTATCGCTCATTTTTTGCTTATCAGCATCAATTTTTGTTATTATCTCCGCAGCCGTTGGTCCCACCTTTAGATTAGCAACATTATCTATAGGTATTGTAATCTGGAATATATTATCCTCAATAAATGTAGGAGTTCCACCTGAATAAAGCTTTGTATATTTATTTGTATTTCTCATACCTGACCCAAGTTCATCAGCAAAGCCTATTTCTCTGAAAACCTTCGAAATAGCCGGATTCTTAGGAAATGCCTTAAACTTATTCAACTGCAGTTCGCCATGTCCATGTGGTAAGTTACTATTCTCTGTATACATATTGTCTTTTTCAATAACAAACTTTGCTGAATACGCACTGGAATAATCTCTATGAGCCAAAATATTTGAAACAATCTCTCTAAGAATTTTATCTCTTGCACTTACACTTTGATCTCCATCAAGGACAAAAACATCATTCAAATGTTTCTTTCCAAAATCCATTAATCTGCGAAAACTATCTATGAGGTTAGTAATTATAACTTCCCTATCATCATAACGATCCATATTCTTTACTCTGTAAATTGCATCTGTTTTATATTGTGGCAATACTGACATAATTGTACTATCTTTGCCAAAAAGCAATATTGCCGCAAGAGTGATACCTTCTTTTCCAGTATCCGGATCTGTTAAAATCAATCCCGAACTTCTTAGAATCTCCTCTTCATTCATATCTGTCCATGCATGGTTATCTACTCTTCCCATTGCCAACTTCTTTGCTTTTTTGATAACATTAAAATCCAAAAACTCCAATCCAAGATTAGGATATACCTTATTTACAAAATATGTGCTTTGTTTTCTTCCATACATTTTGTACACTAATTCAGCATTATCCGTAATATCAATATCACCTTCATACGTTCTATCAAAAATACGTCCGTTTAAACGTCTTACCTGCGTACCTTCAGGCACACGAATGTATATAATCTTCTTTCCATCTATTTCGTAATCCTCCGGAGTAAGATACATTGGAGGATTAATTTTGTTAGCGTTATTAACAGCGGTTGTAAAATCCTTCTTCATTTTGTCAATCTTATCAGGATTCACACCACATATTTCCTTTGTTTTATCAACTACACCAAGAAAAATGTGCCCACCATCTCTATTGTTTAAAGAACACACAGATTCATACAAATCTTTATTCAATTCATCCTGTGACTTCTTGAATTCAACATCAATTTTCTCTCCTGTATCGATGATTTTTTTAAGTTCTTCTATTGTCATTCAAACACCTCCAAACAAATTATATCAATTAAAGATTTTTATAATTCCCATCAATAAACGATTTCTTTTTAAATAATCCGAATCATTGATCCAATCAAAAAAATTCTTCCTAATAAAATTTTCATAACTAATCATCTCAACTTTCACAGTTCCACTTTGTAGTCTCAATTTGTACTATACTATCTGTTTTTCCTGTTTACAACCAAAACTTTTATGTTCTTGAAACCATATTTAATTAGTATTATTTCCTTAATAGTAAAAAACAAGCCCGCAAATGTCCATTTTATAGACTTTTGCAAGCTTGTGAAGATTACTCAATCTCAATCTCTTCCACCGTAACATTTTTTTCTTCATCAATGTTAAATGCCTTAAGCACCGGATTATCCTGCTCCATCAATGATAAAATCAAATAATTCACCTTGGAATCGTATGCCAGCCGTTTATCCTCTTCGGATGGTCTTGATGGTGACTCCGGATGAGAATGAAAATTACCAAGCAGCTCATAGCCATTTGCCCGCATATCCTTCACTGCCTCAAGCTGTTCTTTCGGATCCATGGAAAAATGCTCATTGCTGGCATCTATGTTCGTTAAAAGATAAACCTTCTTGATGTACTTTTTACCCTCTTCTTTCACACCACCAATCAGACCGCATGCTTCATTTGGCAGTCCGTCCACGCAGTGTGAAAGAATTTTCTCATAATCTGCTTTATTAAGATATAACATATATTGTCCTCTTTTCTGCTCTGTTTACTGATACCAACTTTATCACTTCGCATCAGATTTTTTCGGTACATCAGAAACAACACACCTCCTGATGCCGAAACACCTTACTTACCATCACATTCCACCTGCTCATAGTCAATCAGCTCTGTGATTGTTGGCTCATCACCACAAACTGCACACTTGCCATTTGGCTTTGGAAGGTTCACGGTATGGAATTCCATTTTTAATGCATCAAAGGTCAAAAGTTTTCCTGTCAGTAAATCGCCAACACCGATTAAATACTTAACAGCCTCCATTGCCTGAAGACTTCCAATGACACCGCCCATTGCGCCAATGACACCGGCCTGCTTACAGGTTGGAACCGCATCCTTTGGAGGTGGATTCTTAAATACACATCTGTAACATGGTCCTTCTCCCGGAACATAGGTCATAAGCTGACCCTTGAAACGGATAATTCCTGCATGTGAAAATGGTTTCTTCGCCATAACACAGGCATCATTAATTAAAAACTTTGCCGGGAAGTTATCGGTACCATCAATAATGAAATCGTAATCCTGAATCAGCTCCATTACATTTTCAGAGGTAACAAAGGTACGATATGTATTAACCGTTACATCCGGATTCATTGCGTTCATGGTTTCCTTTGCAGATTTTACCTTTGCTTTTCCAACATCTGCTGTTCCATGAATAATCTGTCTTTGCAGATTGGATAAATCAACCTCATCCGCATCTACAATACCGATGGTTCCCACACCTGCTGCCGCTAAATACATCGCTGCCGGGGCACCTAATCCACCAGCACCAATAATTAATACCTTGCCATTTAATAATTTTTTCTGTCCCTTTACTCCGACTTCCTGCAAAATGATATGTCGGGAGTAACGTTCCAGCTGTTCGTTTGAAAATGCCATTAGAAGCTTCCTCCTCCCATGAAATAAAGAAATTCAACTGTATCATTCTCATTTAATGTGGTAGACTCAAATGCACCCTGATCTACAAAATCATCATTTACTGTCACGGTTACATACTCCGGATTCTCTACCTTCTCATCCACAATAAGCTTTGCAATGGTTGTTCCCTCTGCAATCTCTTTTGATACTCCTGCTACTGTTATTTTCATATTTTGACTCCTCCTATATTGTTTACATAATGCACCAAATTTACTTTTATACCAATTCCTTAACTGCTTCCTCTAACTGTGGCTTTTTTACAAGCCCGCGAATCCGATTCACTTCCTCACCACCCTTGAAAAATAGAATGGTTGGTGATGCCATTACGGAATACTGCTCCGCTAGCTCTGCATCAAAATTCACATTGACTTTTAAAACTTTAATCTGCTCCTCATAATCATCCTCAATATCACCTAAAATCGGAGCCAATTGTTTGCAGGGAATGCAGGAATCGGAATAAAATTCCACAACTACAGGAAGTGTACTATCCAGCACCTCAGCCTGAAAGTTATCCTTGTTAATTCGAACTGCCATATCTCTACTCCTCAACCTTCTTCACAATTAAATCATAAGTACCATTTTCGTTGTCAATCAGCTTTAAAATCTGCTGACCTTCTTCTTTGAAGCTTCTTGGTACATTCTGTACCGGCTCCCCATCATTCAAGGTTACTGCAAGCACCTGTCCAATCTCTAATTCTTCCATTGCAACCTTAGCCTTTACAAAGGTAATCGGGCACACAACATCTGTTATATCTACTCTCTCATCAATTTCATAATCTGCCATTTTTAATTTTCCTCCTCTTCTCTCTATCTATAATCAGCCATCATAGGCTTCTTTTAATACTTTCTTAAACTCATCCAGTCCAACCCTCTCTAATGTCAGCTGGAATCGCTCACTTGGTTTCGCATGATTATCAAAGAACTGAATGGCTGCATCCGTTACACGGAATAACTGTTCCTCAGAAGTAATAACCGGCAACAGTTCTTCTCCCTTATGAATACGGTTACCAAACAATCCGCCAAAGGATACAAGATATCCCGTCTCACCCTTCCATGCTTCCGTCGGACAAGCTTTTACGCAGCGTCCACAGTAATTACACTTTTCTGTATCTAAGACAAGTTCACCATTTTCTTCTGTGATAGCACCCTCACGGCATGCCTTTACACAGACACCACACATGATACAGCTTGGCTTATCCCATTCTACAACCGTTGCGCCCTTGATTCCGACATCATTTTCCTCTGCCTTCAGACAGTTGTTCTGACATCCGGTCACACCAAATTTAAACTTATGCGGAAGCTCTCTTGCATAATATCTGCTGTCAAGCTCTTTGGCAATGGCGTATGTATCAATATTACCGCTTGGACAAATCTGATTGCCCTGACAGGCAGTCACGGTACGGACACGAGGGCCACAGACACCAGGCTTACAGCCCCCCTTTGCCAGTTCTTCCTTTACCTCATCTACATTTTCTAATTTGATAAATGGAATCTCTACACTCTGTCTTGAAGTCAAATGCACATGTCCATCTCCATATTTTTCAGCTACTTCTGCAATTTTTATCAGATTCTCTGCGGTTAAATTACCACCCACCACCTGAAGTCTTAACGAAAAGTTATTCTTCTGTTTCTGGCGCATGAAACCGCCCTTTTTCAATGCTGCATAATCAACTGCCATTTTCTTTTTCCTCCTATGTCATTTTTCTATTAGGTAATTGCGAAACTCTGTCTTTCAAAGTATAAGTTGTGCAAATGTAACAAATATATGTTTGTAGGACATTTGAGGACGCCAGTGCTTAGCGAGGCGTTTTCGAGCTTAGCACTGCTGCGTTCTCAACTAAGTGCAAACGGTCCGGAAAACATATTTGTTACATTTACACAACGTAGGCATTCAAAAAACTAGTTTCGCCATTACCTACATTTTTCTATACTACGATGCCTTGATTGCGGCTGCAAAATCCTCAATCAAATCTTCAATGTCCTCAATTCCAAGACTCACCCGGATTAAATCATCAAACACACAGGCATCCTGCTTTTCCTGTTCTGTACTGTGAGCACTCAGTGTGGATTCCGGATGAACAATTAATGTCTTCGTATCCCCGATATTGGATACAATCATTGGAATCTTCAATGCATTCATAATAGAAAATGCCCGTTCCTTACTCCCCACTCTTATGGTGAGAATCGCTCCATATCCATTTTTCAAAATTCGGTCAGCTACATTATGCCATTTGCTGGACGGAAGACCTGGATAATTGACACTAATTCCTTCTATTCCATCTAAATATTCAGCAAGCTTTGCCGCATTGCTACAGGCTCGCTCCATTCGAAGTCCTAAAGTCTCCATACCAAGCAGATTGTAAAATGCGGTCTGTGGTGCGATACAGGCTCCGGTATTACGGAACAATCCATTTCTGAGCTTTGCTGTATAAGCAAATTTTCCAAACTTCTTATATTCCTTCATTCCCGGATACTTTTCCACATCCCAGTTGAAATTCCCACTGTCTGTAATGACACCACTAATGGCATCACTATTACCATTGATGTATTTGGAGGTTGAGTTAATCACAACGTCTGCTCCAAACTCTATTGGTCTTACCAGATAGGCAGTTGCCACTGTGTTATCCATAATCAGCGGAAGCCCATGTCTATGTGCCAAATCTGCTAATGCCGGAATATCCGTTACATCCAACTTTGGATTGCCAATGGTCTCTGCAAAAATCACACGTGTCTTTTCCGTAATACTGTCTTCAATCTGTTCTAAATTACTGCTTTCCACAAATATGGTATGTATACCAAATGTTTCTAAATCATGAAATAAATCAATGGTTCCACCATAAAGACTGGTACTTGCTATAATCTCATCCCCTGCACCTGCAATGTTTAACAATGCATTGGTAAGAGCTGCCATTCCTGAAGCACAGGCAACGGATGCGATTCCCTTTTCTAACGCCGTCATCCTCTGTTCAAATGCTACGATGGTGGGATTATTGATTCTCGTGTAAGAAAATCCATTTGCCTTATTGTGAAACAGCTTCTCATGTTGTTCTGCTGACGGCTGGTAAAATGCACTAGACTGGTAAATTGGAGTCAATGTAGCTCCTGTCTGTACATCCCCTTCTGCCGACTGATGCAAAAGTGCTGTATTAAATCCCATAATTCCTGCTCCTTTTTCTATTCATACTTAATTGATAGGAATTCTTATGTTTATAATATACCTCTATTGGTACTATTTGTCAACATATAAAATTATATATTTTTTCAACTCTAAAATATCATAATCAAATTACAAATTTCCGCTAAAGAAACAATTGACTTTAAGCCAAAAAAGATATTGTATACCCTGTCATTGATACACAATATCTCTTTTTACACGAGTGTTTTTCCGTCTTTTACGAAATGACTTGCTTATATTACTCATTGAATTCTACTAATTCCAAATATCATCCCTGAACACAATCTTACGATAAGTCTCAAACTTCACCCATTTATTAAAGAAATCACTTCCCGGCTGATATGAAACTGCCTCTAACTGAGCAAGAAAATCCTTCACTTTCTCTTCGCTGTCTGCAAGCACTTCAAATCCACGACCATTGATTACAGGCACACCACTATAGCTATAATCCTTAAGTGATATAATCAAGTCAATCTTCTTATTCCGAACCTTTACTGCCACCTTATCTCGGAGCACCACAATGTCAAAGTTATCCGGATAATGATAACTCTCGCCTTCTACCGGAATCTCATCTCCAACTGTATAGGTCTTTCCATTTGGACGAACCTTTGTAATGGTCATGCTGTCAAGATTATAGTAATACTCCTCAAAGATATCACCATTTGCCTTCAGACTGCCGTATGCAAAAGCACATTTCAAATCTGTGCGGTCATCCACCGTAGAGTTAGAAATAACACCACATGCAGAAGTCATATTGGTAACACGGTCGATTAAGATCAATTCACCAAGTGTCTTATGTTTTGTAAATTCATCAATGACAATCTCTTCCTGCAGGGAAAGGTCGCAGACTGCAATCTCGTTCTTCTTTAAGCTTGAAACCGGAATGAATTCACCGGTATTCACATCAATCTTATACTGAATATTCTTAAGTACACCCGGAATCTGCTTTGTTCCAATCTTTACAAAATAGTCCTTGCCAATCGTAAGCTCACTGTCATCCATCCATAAAATAGTTGCTGTAAATGATTTACTAAGGGGCAGTTTCGTATCCTTTGCTAATACACAGCCTCTAGACACATCCACTTCCTTATCAAGCTGAATCGTAACCGGCCGTCCTGCATCGGCAGTATCCGCCTCTTTATCACCAACTAAAATACTCTTTACATGAGCATGCTCATTACTTGGTAACGTAATAATCTCGTCTCCTACGGATACGCTTCCAGACTCAATCTGGCCCTGAAAACCACGGAAGGTATGATCCGGACGGCACACACGCTGTACCGGCATATAAAATCCCTCTTCCGTCTTTTTCTCCGTCACATCAATATTCTCCAAATAGGTAAGCAATGCTTCTCCGTCGTACCATTTAATGTTCTCTGACTTCTTTGTTACATTGTCACCCTCTGTTGCAGAAACCGGAATAATCTTAACGCTGGCTAAAGACAGTTCTTCACTTAACTCATGAATCTGCTGCTCAATCTCCTTGAAACGGTTCTCATCATATGAAACCAAATCCATCTTGTTTACAGCAAATACAAAATATTTAATTCCCATCAGAGAACAGATTCTTGCATGCCGTCTTGTCTGCACCAATACTCCCTGCTTTGCATCTACAAGGATGACTGCAAGGTCTGCAAAGGAAGCTCCTACCGCCATGTTACGGGTGTATTCCTCATGTCCCGGTGTATCGGCAACGATAAAGCTTCTCTTATCTGTTGTAAAATAACGGTAAGCCACATCAATGGTAATTCCCTGCTCTCTCTCAGCCATGAGACCATCCAGCAGCAGCGAGTAATCGATTTCACCACCACGGCTTCCCACCTTACTGTCTAACTCCAATGCCTTTTCCTGATCGGCATATAATAACTTTGAATCATATAAAATGTGTCCAATCAAGGTTGATTTTCCATCATCAACACTTCCACATGTAATAAACTTTAATAATCCACTCATTTAGAAGTACCCCTCTCTCTTTCTTCTTTCCATGCTGCCGGCTGCCTCATTGTCAATCACACGGGTTGTACGCTCGGAGGATACCGCAGAAAGTGTCTCTTCAATAATCTCTGGTAACGTTGTAGCAGTAGACTCACATCCACCGGTAAGAGGATAACATCCAAGGGTACGGAACCGCACACTCTTCATCTCCACCTTCTCACCAGGCAGCAGTTTCATACGGTCATCATCCACCATAATGATGTTACCATCCCGGTAAACCACCGGACGCTCTGCCGCAAAATACAGTGGAACAATATCAATATTTTCTCTTTCGATATACTGCCAGATATCCGTCTCTGTCCAGTTTGAGAATGGAAATACACGAATACTCTCGCCTTTATGTATCTTGGAATTATAAAGCTTCCACATCTCCGGTCTCTGATTCTTCGGATCCCATGCATGATTTTCATTACGGAAGGAGAAAATACGCTCCTTCGCCCGGGATTTTTCCTCGTCACGACGACCGCCGCCAAATGCTGCTGTAAATCCCCATTTATTCAGTGCCTGCTTCAGTGCCTGTGTCTTCATAATATCTGTATAAGCCGAACCGTGATCAAATGGATTAATTCCCTGCTTTACACCGTCCTCGTTAATATACTCAAGCATTTCAATTCCAAGCTTCTCGGCTGTCCGGTCTCTAAACTCTATCATTTCCTTAAACTTCCATGTGGTGTTGACATGTAAAAATGGAAAAGGCGGCTTCTCCGGATAAAATGCTTTCATTGCCAGATGCAGCATAACCGAGCTGTCCTTTCCTATAGAATACAGCATAACCGGCTTCTCACACTCCGCTGCCACTTCACGGATGATGTAGATTGCCTCAGCCTCTAATTCATCAAGATGCGATAATTCACTCATATTCTTCCTCCTTCTTATCGTTCGGTAATATACTAATACTTATTTGATTCTTTCTTATTAATCACAATGGTCTCCACTGTGCCATCTGTTTTTTCAATGTTCCAGTTCAACAAATCACCTTCCGTAGCAACTGTCATCCTGCTTCCCATGCCGCCTATGTCAGCACCCAGATAAAGGGCAATTGCTCCAAAGCTGCACTCCTTTATACAGGAGGAACATCCCCAGCAGTCCTTCGGATACTTGATGTATGCCTTCCCCTGCTCGTCAGTTGCAATCAGGGTTCCGGGACAAACCTTTTCACATTTTCCACATCCCCTGCATTTCTCTTTATCAATTGCTATGCTCATAGGTCTCACCCCTTTTCACAAGATTTCTATAAATAACCTCGATTTTGCCATCCTTCTTCACCGTATTGACATATCGAAGCCACTCATCACTTTTTTGCGGATAATCAAGATTCTCTGCGAAGCTATGCCAGCGGGTCTCTTTTCTTGCCTTTAAATGAGCGATTAATGTAAGACACACCGTAAGCCGCTCCTTTAACTCATATACAAACATAAGCTCATGCATATCCTCTGCCGCAAGCCCCTCAGTCAGCTTGATAATTTGTTCAATCTTCTGCTCAGCCAACTCCAACTGCTTTTCATTAAACTGATAATGACTTCCGATTCCACCTGCGTATGTATCCATTACTTTCTGCATTGCTTCTTCTAACTGCTCCACATTGAACATGGTGTTTTCACCAGTCAAAATGCGGTCATACTCGGAAACTTTGTCTGTAAGTAGCTGTTCCTCTGCTCCCTGACTTAAGTCGTTCTTTGCTATATCCTGATTCGTACTCTTTGCTTCCTCTTCTAACTCTTTCACAATATGGTTTGCCGCAATCTCGCCCTCTACCATAGCTCCGGTTACGTATTTCTGTGGACAGCCGCCTGCAACATCACCTGCTGCATACAGTCCACGAATCGTTGTCTGACGATTCGTATCCACCCAGTAACCACTGGCAGTATGTCCACCTACAATATAAGGTTCTGTACCTTCAATCTCTACATTCTGTTCACTTGGATTCTTTCCTGCCTCAATCCACTTAAGTGTCTGGCTCGGTGCCATATTAAGATATGCCTTTTTTAAGGATTCATCTTGTGCTTCAGGAATTCCTTCTGTCCGAAGATAACAAGGACCTCTTCCTTCTAAATTCTCCTTCACCGTTCCATATACACGCTGGGAAGTCGTAATACCATATTTGTCCTCATACACTTCACCAAGAGAATTCACCTGCTTCGCACCTACACCCTGGGCTATCGTTCCCGTTGGTGCAATGGTGTCTTTACAACGCAATGCAATAAACCGCATTTCAAAGGTCGTCATCTCTGCTCCAGCCTCAATTCCCATGGCATATCCGGCTCCTGTATTAAATGGAGGATACCACATCTTATGTCTTGAAAATCCCGGATTGTTCGGCTTATAAAGTCCCGCTGCACCACCGGTTGCACAAAGAACCTTCTTTGCCCGGATTTCATAAGCAGTTCCGTCTTCTATGGAAAAACCAAAGGCTCCTAAAATCTGATTATTCTTCACAATATAATCAGTAATATTCACCCTATTCAGTACCGTTACATCCGGTAATGCATTTACTGCATCTGCCAGCAATGGTTTCATATTCTCACCATTAATTTTGATATTGCGGTTACCTCTTGCCACATATTCTCCATTCTCATCCTTTAAAATGACAAGTCCAAGCTTTTCCATCTTCTCTGTAACACGGTTAAGTCCCTGTGACATCGTAAGCAGCAAATCCTCCCGCACAATCTCATCTGCATCCTTTTTTGCATATTCTACATAATCTTCCGGTTTCCGGCCTTTCACAATATAGGCATTAATTGCATTCACACCTGCAGCCAAACAGCCGCTTCGCTTTATATTTGCCTTTTCTGCAATGATAACGGAAAAATCCGATTTTTCACGAATCGTCAAAGCTGCATAACAGCCTGCCGTACCGCCGCCTATAATCAAGACATCTGTATGTAGAATCACTTTATTCTCAATCTTCATGCTATCCTCCCTGAAATCGTTTTCCAAACAATGCCATCATACACCACATTTCCTACAATGTCAATAGGAATTATATAAAATGTGTTTTATGGGGAATAAATGCTTTTTCTCCAACATAAAAATAATCGAGCAGGTTGTTTCCTGCTCGATGATGTAAATTGCTCTTATTCATTCCACTCTTCTATTACACACGTATGCTTTTTCTTGTCTTCACCCTCTGCATCATAGTTGATTCCAACTAAAAGAATTTTATCACTATATCCTGACAAAGCCCCCTGGTATCTTTTTTCTTTGATTTGCTTAATCGCTGTGTCAGCTGATTTATTATACTTTAGCTCCACAACCATGGCCGGTCTCTTTCCTGCATTTGCTCTTGGAATAAATACAAAGTCTGCAAAACCTTTTGCGGCTGGCATCTCCCGAATGACATTATAATATCCCGGTGCTGTAAAATAAGCCATTGTAAGTACACAGCTTAGTGAATTTTCATCGTTATATTTCAGAACTGAAGTGTAGGTATCGTGGGCAAGCTCAATCAGTTCCGCCACTCTTTCCTCATTACCCGAAATTGTTGCTCTGAGAAGTTCATCGCATCTTGATATTGATTTTGCAATCTCCGTCCAGCTTCCTACATTAAGCGCAGCCTGATATGCCTTTGCCACTTCATAATTCGGTATAAATGCACATCCCTCTTCATAATCATATCCCAAATATCCTAAATGAATCAAAGCAGTGAGTGCATCATCCTTTGAAGATATTGTTGATAAATCATTTTGAAAAGTATCTGTATTTACCGGTACTTTTCCACCGGATAACATTGCCATAATATCATCCTTTAGTCCTGCATAGTTCATTGTAATATACGTATTAATGGATGCAAAGGAGGATGTGTTTTTCCAGTAGGAATCAAATCGATGTCTATCCATTGCCATGGATACAGAGTTGGGATTATACATATGCATATCATCAATCAAATATCCATTATACCACGCCTTCACAGTATCAAAATCCATCTCATACTGCCCGCAAAGCTTCCTTACTTCTTCTTCAGTGAATCCATAATACTCTGTGATTGGGTATGAGTCCAGCATAGTAAACTCTCTAAAATTATTCAGTGCTGATTCATCCCGAATCTTCTTAATCGGCAAAATTCCCGTAATATACGCCAAAGCTAAAAATGCCTTGGATTCTTCACTTTTAAATAATGAATGCAGGAACTGCAGATATTTATGAACCAGAGCTTCATCTTCACTATTTCTGATAACACAATCCCATTCATCTATAATGATGACAAATGGGATATTTGATATCTTATAAACATTCATAATCACTGAATTAATCATTTTCGAACAATCAATCTTTTCGCCGTATACTTCTTTGATATCATCAACTATATATTCTGAAATCTTCTCCACAATATTTTCCTTATAGGAATCCCAAAAAGAGGATACGTCGATATGAATCACATTATATTGATTCATATATTTCTTAAAATCTTCTTTTGTGGCAATCTCTGTATCCTGGAAAAGCTTCGTAGAATCACAGCCCAGGCTGTAATATGCATCAATCATTCCCGCCGCATGGGATTTACCAAATCGTCTGGCGTGGCTTACTGATATGCACTTACTATTGGTTCCTAATACGCCATTCAAATACTCTAACAGTCCTGTTTTATCCACATATATCTTACTGTTTTTATCACATGTAAAACTTTCATTATTTGGATTAAAATAAACTCCCATTAAAGTGCCACCTCCTAATCAATAGTCCAAACTTATCCATAAATCTTATCCCTGATACGTTCCATACCTCTTCAAAATCATTTTTCCAAGCTCACCAATTCTTTCACCGCAATGCTCAAAGAAAATCTCATACGCCGGGCATAAGTAATTCAAATCCAGTTCTCCTGCATTTCCAGTCTCCCGCCATCTGCGGCAGCCACCTTTGCACAGCCGAAAATGTGGACAGGTCCTACATTTTTCATGCACTGCATGAGAAGCCTTCAAAAAATCCTTTACCTTATCAGAAACAATCAGCTCCTTAAAGGAATCCTGAACCGTTCCCAGCTTCCATTCATCCATGCAGTAGAAATCACAAGGATATACACTGCCATCTCCTTCTACTACAAAATAGCAGTTACAGCTTCCATTCATCCCACATTCCTCTGCCGGATATCCCGCTGCCATCTGTGCCAAATTGGAAAACATCCGTATATCCATATTCTGTCCCTGCATAAAATCTACGTACCACAGATCAAACAGCTCACATAAGAACCTGCCATAATCTGTAGGATTCACTGCATACTGGTTATGCACCATCTGTGTATCAGACTCCTCTGTCACAGACAAATCCGGCTGATTTGGATATGCTGTATTCGAAGTATCCCTTGTCATCTCATCCATACATGGAATCAATTGAATGTAAGCAAATCCATTTCTTTTATAAAAATTATAGAGATTAGATGCTTTCTTGACTGACTCATTTGTAATCACGCTCAAAATGTTATATTCCACATGATACTGATTGAATAATCCAACAGTATGCATGACTTTTTCAAAGGTTGGGTTTCCCAGAGCATCTACACGATACTGGTCATGAAGCTTCTTTGGACCATCTAATGACAATCCAACCAGAAAATGATTCTCAGAAAGAAACTTTGCCCATTCCTCATCTATCAAAATACCATTGGTCTGGATTGTATTTTCAATCGTCAAACCTTTTTTATTATGTTTTTTTTGCAGTTCAACTACCTTGCGAAAAAAATCTACTCCTGCGAGGGTTGGCTCTCCACCCTGGAACGCAAAAGCAACATAATCATCTGCGTAATCAATTGCACGGATAATTAACTGTTCTAACGTTTCCTCCGACATAAACCCTTTGCTGTATTCTTCCCGGTTGTTGCTTAAACATTTGTAAAAGCAGTATTTACAGTCAATATTGCAATTGGCAGATGTTGGTTTTATTAATATACTTGCTGCCGGCATGTTGTGTCCTCCGTATCTTTTTCTTATTATATTTTTTATCATCAAATTTCCTGTAAATAGAAATCATCCATACAGCATCTTCCACTAGTGTATTCTAAAATCGGAAATTCACTATATTTTTTCATATGAAGCTGCCGCATAATCATTCCAATATTCTGACGGTCCGGTGGAACAACCCGTTCTTTTACAAAGCGCCTTGCCCATTTATCATCAATCTCCCGAATTCCCTGTTTTGCAAGCAATGATAAAATAGCAGGCAAATCATTGCAATCTACCGATTCCGGAATATGGACAGCATATTGGTCTAAATCCTCATCATAGGTAAGAATCGCATGTTCTGCAGACATTTCTAAAGAATCATTCACTATTTTAAAGGTTCTTAACATATTCCACACGCTCCTTAACCATTTCATAAACACATGCAATATTCTGTGCCACAATTTCATTTATGCTTTCATGGCCGATTACCCCTCTGACACTATCATAATTGGACATCTTATAATATATCTTTTGTCCATCTATCTCTTCATATGATTTTAAAAAACTACCCGCCGTACCAGTTGACGACCTTGACAATGACCATGTCAAATGGGTTAAATCAACCGGTACAGCGGGATTATGTCTTTGCGTCATAACATCACCCCTTGGGTAAGTTATAACATATTAGGAAGGGAAATACAAATTAATCATGTCTTAAATCTCTTTCTAATTCCTCTTGTTCATAAGCATTTACCGCCTCAGCTTCAATCACCACTTTATCAATAATACCATGATATTCAAATGGTGCAGCATAATCTTTATCATATACAGAAGTATGCTTGTTTAATCTAAGAGAAACTGGTGCTCCTGCACTTGTTGTATAGAAGAATTTCTCTACCTTTGTCTCACCTACCATTTCTTCATTTACATAAATTTTTACATCTGCCTTTTCAACATCTGTTATAACAAAATCTACTTTTATGTTTACGTTTCCCAATGGTAATTCCTTTTCCGTCTCAGCAATATAATAAGTATCTGCATCCAAATTGTAAACATACTTCACTTTGTTATTCAGAATATACAAACTCACACCACCAAAACGATCACCTTTTGAAATCAAAACGCCATCACCATCTTCTGCCTTACGATTTAGAGAGAACGAAATACTTCCGGTTCTTGTTCCAATACCAGGATCTGCAACCAAATCATAAGGATATCGTACATTATTATATTCTTTTTTTACTGCCGGTAATGGGAAAGCACCCATATAACCTTTTAAATCATCCCTACTTGATAATAAGCCTTTGTTCTGCATTGGGAAAACATTATATTTTCCTGCCTGAATCAACCATTCCTCTTGAAGTTCTTTTAATTTTTCCGGATACTGATCTGCGACATTATATTTTTCCGAATAATCATCATCCACATGATACAATTCCCACACATCTTCATCATAGCTTTTGCTAAACATATGATTTGTAACTGCTTTCCATCCGTCTTTATATATGGAACGATTTCCATGCATTTCAAAATACTGAACTTTTTTCTTTCCCTCTGCATTTTCATCGAATAATGTATTTTTAAAGCTGATTCCTTCCAATGGCTTTTGTGGAACTCCTTTGATAATCTCAGGTTTTTCAAAACCTAAAATATCCAATATTGTTGGAGTAACATCTGACACATGATTAAATTGTCTCCGGATACCACCTTTATCCTTAATCATCTTCGGATAACTAATAATCAATGGATCCTTTACTCCACCTTCATATGTCCACTGCTTATACCACTGAAACGGAGTATTTCCTGCATTCGCCCAACCGGTTGGATAATGCGGATTCGAATATTCGTCACCAATCGTATCATAATGTTCCAATGCCAGTTCAACATCTCTTGGATAATCATCGCATATATCCATGCTAGTGTTCAAATTAAAATGACCATCTTTTCCACCTTCTGCACTGGCACCATTATCTGATAAGAACACAATAATGGTATCATCTAGTATTCCTGCCTCTTCCAGATAATCCAACAATTTTCCAATCTGTGCATCTGTATGTTCTAAAAATCCTGCAAAGACCTCCATGTATCTAGCATATGCCTTCTTTTGCTTTTCATTTAAAGAATCCCATGCCGGCACATATTCATTTCGTTCTGTCAACTCGGCATTCTCATTGACAATCCCAAGTTTTTTCTGGTTCGCAAACCATTCTTCCCGAATTGCATCCCAACCTTTATCGAACTTTCCTCTATATTTTTCAATATATTCTTTTGGTGCATGATGCGGTGTATGCATTGCTCCATATGCCAAATATAAGAAAAATGGTTGCTCTGGATAAGAAAACTCATGGTTGTAAATATATCGGATTGCATTTTCCGTAAGATCTTCAGACAAATGATATCCATCTTTAGCAGCCTTTGGCTGCTCAACCATCGTATTATCACGAGTTAATACCGGATTCCATTGATCCATATCCGCTGCCAAGAAACCATAATATGTATCAAATCCCTTTCCCAGTGGCCAGTTATGATAAGGTCCGGCTGCCGTTCTTTCATCCATTCCACTTAAATGCCACTTACCCACTGCCATAGTACGATAATCATACTCATGTAAAATCTCTGCTAACGTTGCAAACTGTGGGTCAATTCCTCCCTGTGCATTCTGCAAACCAGTTCTTCCCTCAGTTGTCGTATTAATCCCCACAGAATGATGATTTGCACCAGTTAACAAACTAGCTCTCGTTGCCGAACAAATCGCAGTGGTATGAAAATTATTATAACGTAATCCATTCTCTGCCAGACGATTAATATTCGGCGTATGGATAGTAGAACCATAGCACTCAAGCTGTGCAAATCCCATATCATCCAACACAATATATATTATATTGGGTTTTCCCTTTGATTGACTCTCTTTCGTTTCAAATGCGAACTGCGTTTCTGCGATATTTCGTCCGATTTGTCCTATAAATTTTTTCTTGTTCTGCACGTTTCTTTCCTCCCACTTCCATAGATTTGATTTATCAGTCATCTAAAAATGCTTTTTTTACTGCCTTTTTCATATCAACATCTGTAGCGGCCAAATAAATATGAACTCTATCAATAGTTCCAGTATATTCAAATGGGGCACTGTAATCTGCATCATTCACTGATGTATATGGATTTGCTTTTAATGAAGTTACTCCTCCTGGTCCTCTTGAATATGGAAAACTCTCAATACTTACTTCTCCCGTCTGCTCACCATCAATATACAGGACTGCAACTGCCTTTTCTTCTCCGGTTACAGTAAATGCCAATTTTACTTCTGTTTTTCCAAGTGGAAGTTCCTTATCCGAACTGGCAATATAATATGTTCTGCCATATACATTAAATACATATTTCGGTTTATTATCTTTTATATAAAGAGAAACACCACTAAAACGATCCCCTGTCGCAATCAGTACGCCCTCTTCTTCAGGGCTCTTTCGATCTAATGAAACAGTAATAACATTCGTACGCGTTGCAATTCCAGGATCAGAAGGTAACACATATGGATATCGTACATGCTTATATTCCAACGTTTTTTCTGGTAATGCAACATTATGGAATGCCTTCTTTAACTGATCTCTTGAAGCAAGGAATCCATTCATCTGCATTGGAAATACATTATATTTTCCAGCTTGAATCAACCATTCTTCCTGTAATTCCTTTAATTTATCCGGATACTGCTTTGCAACATTGTATTTTTCAGAATAATCTTCTTCAACATGATATAATTCCCATTCATCATCTTCATAATTTTCACCAAACGAAGCATTAAAGCCATGATTGACAACTGCTTTCCAACCATCCTTATAAATAGAACGATTACCATGCATTTCAAAATGCTGCACGTGCTTGCCTTCTACATTTGCATCCTCCAACGATTTTCTGAAACTAATTCCTTCCAATGGTCTCTGTGGCACACCCTTGATAATCTCCGGTTTCTCAAATTCCAAAATATCCAAAATAGTAGGTGTAATGTCACATACATGATTAAATTGTCCACGAACACTCCCTGGATCTTTGATTAACTTTGGATAACGGATAATCAGGGGATCTTTTATACCTCCTTCATATGTAAACTGCTTATACCACTGAAATGGGGTATTTCCTGCATTTGCCCAACCAGTTGGATAATGAGGCAAAGAATATTCATCTCCAACCGTATCATAATGTTCTAAAATTAAATCCACATCTTCCGGATAATCTTCCCGAATATCCATACTGGTATTCAGATTAAAATGTCCATCCTTACCACCCTCTGCACTTGCTCCGTTATCAGAAAGAAATACAATAATGGTATCATCAATAATATCTGCCTCTCTAAGATAATCCAACAGCCTTCCAATCTGCTCATCTGTATGCTCTAAAAATCCTGCAAAAACCTCCATATAGCGTGCATATGCTTTCTGCTGCCTCTCTGTCAAAGAATTCCATGCTGGTACATATTCATTTCTATCTGTCAACTCAGCATCTTCTGGAATTACTCCCAACCTCTTCTGATTAGCAAACCATTCCTCTCTAATCTCATCCCATCCTTTATCAAATTTTCCTTTGTATTTATCAATATACTCCTTAGGTGCATGATGAGGTGAATGCATTGCACCATATGCCAAATACAAGAAAAACGGTTGTTCCGGATATGAATACTCATGATTATAAATGTACTGAATTGCATTGTCTGTTAAATCTTCTGACAAATGGTACCCTTCTTTTGCTGATTTCGGCTGCTTTACTTTTGTATTATCTCTAGTCAGCACCGGATTCCATTGATCCATATCTGCATCCAAAAATCCGTAATATGTATCAAAGCCCTTACCCAATGGCCAATTATGATATGGCCCCGCATCCGTTCTCTCACTTGAAGCAGCCAAATGCCATTTACCAACTGCCATAGTTCTATAATCATATTCTTTTAAAATTTCAGCTAATGTAGCAAACTGTGGATTGATTCCTCCTAATGCATTTGGAACTCCACTATTATTTTCTGCTACGGTAGATATACCAATGGAATGATGATTGGCACCTGTCAATAGGCACCCTCTTGTAGCCGAACAAATTGCCGTTGTATGAAAATTATTATAACGTAATCCCTCTTGTGCCAACCGGTCAATATTAGGAGTATTTATTGTCGAACCGAAACATCCAAGTTGTGCAAACCCCATATCGTCTATTACAATATAAATTACATTCGGTTTTCCCTTTGATGGACTTTCCTTTGTTTCAAAAGCAAACTGTGTCTCTGCAATACTTCTTCCAATCTGTCCTGTAAATTTTCTTTTTTGACCCATTTCTCATCTACCTCCTTATTCTTCTAACACAGGATACTTACTATATCCCGAGAAATCCTGTATCGCCGCTGCAATCTGCTCCCAAAGCTCCATACTCTCTGAAGATACCTGGTTCTTCACCATCTGAAAGTTTCTTCCTATCAAAGCAAGCATCTGCTGCTTCGTCAAACTTGTAACCGGAAGCTTCTCCTCTGTTTTGCCTTCATAATAGAGAATAGTTCCATGATAAATATGTATAACAAACTCTTCGTTGTCATCGGTAAATATTAACCGCAACTTCTGATCCACATCCGCTAAAGCCCTGCTATCCGTAACAATACCCAAGTAATCCATCATCATCTGTGAAGTCATTCCGGATATGATTGCACTTCCATCAAAGCCTTGCTGTAAATTGCTTGTTCCGTGTCTAAGTTCATGCGCCCCTGTTAAATATGCATTTCTCCATATACTGGATTCCGATTGATAGCCCTGCTGTTCAAAAGCATCTGCGCAAAGATATCTTGCCTGCATATTAGATGGATTCACAAACACAACATAATTTGCAGCCTTAGCTGCCCTCTGGTAATTTCCCTCTTCCAAATCCTTTTGAGCAAGTTCTAAAACCCGTTCTTCTGAACCAACATAATCTACGAACTGTTGCGCCTCTTCCAATTCTGTTAGTGGATTAATATCTGTTGGATTTGCAGTAAAAAAGCCTAAATATTTTGTATAAACAGCACGTGCGTTAATCTCAACAGAACCATAATACGGTCTTGTATACCATACCTTTTGCAAATAATCTGGAAGCTTTACGAGTTTTGCAATCTCTAACGCTGATTTACCCATATTGGCATAATATAATGTTTCATCATGTATAAATTTATAAACTGCGGCAGTATTTCTTAAAAATTCTTTTGCCCCTTCCGGATGCTCTTCAGAATTATAATGAGGCCAGTTATGTGCCTGAAATACTACATCACATTTATCGCCGTAACGCTCCAGTGCAATCTCGATATATTTCCACCAATTGGCGGCATCCCGCAGCTGTGCCCCTCGTATTGGATACAAATTATGTAATGATGCACAGCAGTTTTCTGCCGCCCAAAATGCACGATACTTTGGAAAATAATTATTCATTTCTACCGGAGCTTCTGTATTAGGGGTTAATTGAAATTCCACCTCTAAACCATCAATTACAATTGTACAATCTTTCTCAATATAATCCGTTGGCGTCAAGAAAGAAATTGTTCCGGAAGATGATGTCAAAGCAGCACCAAGAGAAACGCGTCCCTTTACATCATCTCCTATTCCCACGCCTCCCTGATAACCACCTCTTTTGGACATTGCCGTCCCAGCATATACATGCTCTTTTACCACCTCAATATCAAACCCAGCCGGAACATAGATTGGGATTTTCCCATCTTCCACTTTTCCAATTCTGTCAGCATCCACAACACCGCCAACGCCACCAAAATGATCAAGATGTGTATGACTTACAATGACCGCTTTCACATTATCCCTTATATTTTCCTGCAGAGCCTTCTCCGCAAGTTCGAGTCCACTACTTGCACACTCTGTACTCATTCCCGGATCCATGACAATCCATCCATTTTCTGTCCGGACAAATGTAATATTAGATGAGTCCAATCCACGTACCTGATATATTCCATTCTTTACAACCTCAAATACACCTGCACTAAAATTTGCTTTTCCGTTTAACCACAAACTCGGATGGACAGTATCTGCAACAGCTTTTTCCTTATAGAACGAAAAAGGCTTTAATGTCCAGACAACCCTGCCGTCTTTATTTTTTACCTCAAAATCTTCTACTTTTAAAATACAGTGTTCTGATGCAAGTTTTACTTCCTCATTGACAGCATCATCCATATCTATTTGAAATTCCTTTGCAAAATCCTTATAAACTTGTTTTGTATATACACTGGGACCTTTTTGTTCTTTTGTAAAACATAACCGGCACATAGTTTAATTCCTCCATCTTTCCGAAATCATTCACTTACAGTACTTTAATCAATTACATTTTGTTCCAACTCACTATATTTTTTTGTTACATAAATATATTATTGCGCCTGAATACTATCATCTATACTTTTAGATACATCTACTTCTGATTTGATATATTGATTCTTTAACATAAAGTCTGCTATTGTCTGCAAATGCTCAATGTCCTTATCCTGAATATAAGGAGTCATATCCGCAAAACCATCTTCAAAACTATAGTAATCCTTATAGTTATCTACTGAATAATTTCCCCCTGATAGATTTGCTAATGTCTCATATACTGCATCCTCATTTGCTTCTGCCCATTCTTTCGTTCTTTCCAACGCCTTTACAATGGCACCTATTACTTCAGGATTTTCTTCCAAAAACTGTGTTCTTCCTAAAACAACATGTGATGTAGATAAAATATCACTATCACCACTGATAGAAATAACATGTCCTGCCTTCTGTGCATCAAGCAGCCAATATAACTGTGGTCCGTTGCAGATTGCGTCTATCTCGCCTGAAGAAAACAACGAAATCACATCGGTAGCGGCATTTACTATTTCAACATCCTCTAAGCTCAATCCATTCTCTTCCAATTCTTTTTCCAGATAGTAGTAGGCATTTGTTCCAATCATGGTACCAACTTTTTTTCCTTTTAAATCTTTAACAGATTGAATGTCATTATTTGCATAAATACCCAACTGATTTTTAGATGTTGATATTGCAAATATTTTCGCATCATTTCCATTTGAAATATAGGTCACAGCTGGAAAATCTCCGTAAACAGCAATATCTGTCTCTCCTGAAGCTAATGCTTCATTCACTCCAACACCACCATTCTGAAACCCTGAATATTCAACTTTATACCCTACTGCTTCCAATTCTTCTTCAAAAAAACCTTGGTTTTGCGCCAGCTGTGCAGCTCCCGGCAACGTAACCGTTCCATTGCTGTCTACCCCTGGTCCCGAAATACGTACCACTTTCAAATCTTCTGTTGTATCTTCAACACTAGTATTTTTTCCCGTCTCTGCATTCTTACTCTCCTCATTGCTGCTGCATCCTACTGTAGACAATCCTAATACTGCTGCTAATACACTCATTGTAAAAATTCGTTTTGCTGTTTTCCACTTTCTCATAATTCATTTCCTCCATTTTTCCTTATTTTTTATTTTGAATCTTTTCCCATGGGGTTAATGCCCCAAAAAGAACAGAAACTAATTTGTCCATAATTACACCAACCAGACCAATCAAAATCATACATACAATCACCTTATCAGACCGCATCATGCTTCTTGCATCATTCATTCGAAATCCAATTCCCGATGTAGCTGCTACTAATTCTGCCGCTACAACCGCCATCCATGAAACTCCAAGTCCAAGTTTTACACCAACCAAAATATGGGGTAATGCATGAGGCATATATAACTTTGTAAAACGTTCTAACTTTGTTAATTTATATAACTCTGCCACTTCAATATAACCATCTGGTGTACTTTGAATCCCATTTAATGTATTTACCAATACTGGGAAAAAAGCTGCAATCACAATTACCACAACTTTTGATAATTCGCCAATTCCACACCATAAAATAATTAATGGAAACCACGCAATCATCGGTATCTGACGAATCGTTGTAACAAGTGGCAGTAACATAGCGCATACTGTTTTTGACATTCCCATTATGGTACCTAAAAATACTCCCAAAACAGATGCCATCAAAAATCCCTGCAACACTCGTTTCAAACTAATTAACAAATCACTTTGTAATTGTCCCGACTGACTCATATCTACCACTGCATCTTTAACACTCTGCAATGTCGGCAACAAACTAGGTGGAATAAGTCCCTTCGCAGTTACCCCAAACCAGAGTATTAATATTACAACTGGTATAATAATGCCAAGTATTATTTTTTTTGATAAACTCATCTTGTTTCCTCCCCTCTTAAATCATATACTCTGCTTCATATTCTTCATCAGAATCCTCAAAGAAGTAATCGTAAATACGTTTCTTATACCGTGCAAACGTTGCACTGCCTCGACGTCTTGACTCTGCCGGGTCCGTTGTGATAATATCTTTGATTTCTCCCGGTCTTGCAGACATAACAACAATTCTGTCACCTAAGTAAATTGCTTCATCAATATCATGGGTAACCATTACCATGGTTGTTCCTTCCTGTTCCTGGATTCGAAGAATTTCTTTCTGCATCTGAATTCTGGTTAATGCATCCAATGCTCCAAATGGTTCATCTAATAGTAAGATTGTTGGATTTCCGGCTAATCCTCTTGCAATGGCAGCTCTTTGGGACATACCACCGGACAACTGCGCCGGATAGCTGTTAGCAAAATCCTCAAGTCCTACCAGTTTTAAATGTTCTTTTACCTTCTGCTCACGCTCTTCCTTTGGCAAATGCCGAAGTCCAAATCCAACGTTATCCTTAATCTTTAACCAAGGGAGAAGTCTGTGATCCTGAAATACCATTCCACATTTTGGACCAGGTCCAACCACTGCATGTCCATTGCGTTCCACTACACCATCTTCATAATCTACCAATCCGCATATTATTTTTAATAAGGTACTTTTACCACAGCCACTGTGCCCTACAATCGTAATAAATTCACCTTTCTTAACCTGTAGATTAATATCCCGTAATACTTCCATTGGCTGTTTATCCACAAGAAACTGTTTGTTCAAATGCTCAACGTTAATGATGAATTCGTTTTCATTCTGATTTTCATTTTTTGTTTCCTCTTCCATGTCTGTACCTCCTTCTTCTGTGATTTCAATTTGATTACCTGCTGACTTCTTTGTCATTTGGTATGCCTGCATTATATCTATATAATTCCTATCTGTAAACTAGAATTTAAGAAAACGTTTTCACTAAACTTGATATTTTTGCATAAAAAAAGCTGTTTTCAACTTTTTTTCACGTAAAAAACAGCTAATTCTTTCTTGA
Organism: Clostridiales bacterium; assembly: GCA_029012085.1. Lineage (GTDB taxonomy): Bacteria > Bacillota > Clostridia > Lachnospirales > Lachnospiraceae > CAG-590. The sequence continues at coordinate 2,591 of JAQXLK010000052.1, read as the reverse complement.
AGCTTCAGTTTTATGAAAACGCAATCACCTTTTGTTTTCCTTGCATAAGTGCTTTAAATCTTACTATATCTTGCATCATTTCACTGCATTTTTTCCAATCTGTGAAAAGCTTACCAAAATTTCAACAAAGCTACATACATTCAGCCAATAAATATCTGCACCAATCTCAAGCATATTCTCATTCATCAAATCACAATCATTACTTTTATAGCTTACTCACTTCTTCTGCCACACTCTGTTCACAACTTCTCATGGCAAGAATTGTTTTTTCAATCAGCTCATTCAGTTCCAGTCCCATCATTTCCGCTCCCCGTTCAATCACCTCACGGGAACAGCCTGCTGCAAAATTTGCACTCTTGTATTTTTTCTTAACCGACTTCACTTCCATGTCCTGTACACTCTTTGAAGGACGCATCAATGTCGCCGCCCAGATAAGTCCGGTCAGTTCGTCCACAGCATACAATGTTTTTTCCATATCATGAACCGGCTCCACATCTACGGTCAGCTTATAGCCATGACTGCATACCGCATGAATTACTTCCTCACTTATTCCTGCCTTTGAAAGCAGTTCCGGTGCCTTGATACAATGTTCCTCCGGATATAGTTCAAAATCAATATCGTGAAGTAAGCCGACAATGCCCCAGAATTCTTCTTCCTCTGCATATCCTTCTTCTTGTGCGAACCATCGCATAACACCCTCTACCGTCAATGCGTGCTGTATATGAAACGGCTCCTTATTGTACTCTTTCAACAAATTAAATGCTTCTTCTCTTGTAATATTTGCTTCCATGATAATCATCCTTTCTATTCTGTCAAGCCTAAAATTATTATTTTTACCGGCTCCTTATACTATAATTTGCACTCTATTAGTTCCAAGCACTGAATTCGATAAAATTCAGAATTTCATTTGGTCAATCTGTAACATAATTGTTTCTTCTACTCCAGCATCTTATCTTTATATTTAGAAATCTCTTCCAGATATTTTTTTCCTAACGGACTAACGGAAACCCCTTTTCTTACGAGATATCCAATGGTCATAACTTCATCGGATTGTAATTTTACCGCACAGTAATCCGAACCATTTAGCTCCTCACAAATGATACCGGAGCAAAGTGTGTATCCATTCAGCCCCACCATCAGGTTTAGCATGGTTGCCCGGTCATTTGCCCGAATCAGCCGTTTGAAATCATAAGTGCTTAACACTTCCTCTGCAAAGTAAAAGGAATTATTTGCACCCTGATCAAAAGCAAGACATGGGTAGTCCTCCAGTTCCTCCAATGTAATCATTTTCTTCGATGCCAGAGGATGTCCTTTCCACAGATATACATAAATGTGGCATTTCATCAGTTCATGAAACTCCAGATTACTTTCCTGAAAAAGCTTTTCCAATACCTTCCGGTTAAAATCATTCACATAAAGTATTCCGATTTCACTTTTGAAATTTTTCACATCTTCAATCACATCATAAGTTTTCGTTTCTCTTACGGCAAATTCATATTTATCCATTCCAAACTGCTTTACCATTTCCACAAATGCATTTACTGCGAACGTATAATGCTGCATGGATACACTGAATTTCTTTTTCGTCGTTTTCTTTTCTATATACTTGGATTCCATCAGCTCGTACTGTTCTACCACCTGCCTGGCATAGCCTATGAACTCTTCTCCCTCCGGTGTTAAAGAAATTCCCCTGTTGGTCCGTCGAAACAACTCAAGCCCGATCTCCTCCTCCAATTCTTTGATTGAAGCAGAAAGACTGGGCTGTGATACAAATAAAATACGTGCGGCTTCGCTCATGGAAGCCGCACCGGCTACTGCAATTGCGTATCTTAACTGTATTAACGTCATTGTTTTTTCTCCTTTACAATGCATATTCTCTTAATCACTACTGTATATGCAGAACTAACTAATATTAGTTCAATCAGTTAGTGATAAATGTGTTAATGGATGCAAAGGATGATGTATTCCTCCAATAGGAAATTCTAATCCCTTAAGCATCCAACCGGAACTATTTTCACGCCATTATCCGACAACCCTACTGTCGGAGGACAACACTTTATCTTATCCCATCCATTCCTCAATCACACAGGTATGATGCTTTTTATCCTTCCCCTCTGCATCATAATTAATTCCAACCAAAAGAATCTTTTCACCATATCCCGACAAGGCTCCCTGATATCTCTTTTCTTTAATCTGCTTAATGGCGGTATCTGCTGACTTATTGTACTTAAGTTCCACCACCATCGCCGGCCTCCAGCCTGCATTTGCTCTTGGTTTGAAGATAAAATCTGCATATCCTTTACCAGCCGGATGCTCACGGATGATGTCATAATATGCCGGAGCAGTAAAGTACGCCATGGTAAGAACACAGCTTAGGGAGTTCTCATCATTGTAGTTCAAGACCGATGTGTAGGTTTCGTGTGCCAGTTCAATTAATTCAGCAACTCTGTCTGCATTACCATCTATTGTCTCATCTAACAATTCATCACAAATAGAGATTGCCTTGGCAATGTCCTTCCATTCACCCGTCTGCAAGGCTGCCTCAAATGAGGTTGCAACTTCATAATTAGGGATATATGCTCTCTTCCTGT
>JAQXLK010000051.1 GCA_029012085.1 Clostridiales bacterium | reverse complement strand
TACATATATTCTCCACCGATTTCAGGATATGTAACTGTATCAACTGCTTTCAAATCACCATAGACAAATGCATTGCCAACGTTTGTATCCATACCATACTGAAACATTTCCTGACTTTCTATCTTCACAGCCTTGTTGTATATCTCATTCATATCCATCTGGTACTCTAAAATCTTCGAAGAAATTAGAGTCCCAATCAAAATCATTACTGCAATAATAGAAATACTAGCCAAGATTTCACGTTTGGTTATTTCAAAATATCCAAAATTAAAACCTTTTCTACCATATCTCATATGTTAATCCACTTCGAACAAATCCTGTGGCGCATCTGCTGGTGCATCATAATCGAGATACTGATAATCCTTAATCTCATATCCCAGCATTCCAAGGAACTGTCTTGTAGGGAATTTTCTCACATATCTCTTATACTCTTTAATCTGTTTATTATAATTGCTGCGATACTCAGCAATCATGTTTTCTGTCATAGATAGTTCTGTCATTAATGTTGTATAATTTTCATTAGATTTAAGCTCTGGGTATGCCTCTGCAACGGCTTTGATTGCTGTTGTAGCATTTTCTATATCTGCATCAGAGGTGCTCCTTCCATCCACCACAGCACTTAAAGTCTCTGCTTCATGCTTATCATATTCTTTCACACAATCTACCAAATTGCCGATTAAGTCTATTCTTCTCTTTTCCTGTACATTAATATCTGAATCTGCTGTATTTACCTGCTCTTCTAAGGCAATTGCTTTGTTTTGTGCACTCTGGATTACAAACACAATCATAAAGTAAACTGCCACTATACAAGCTAATACTATTACTGCCACTTTATAATTTTCTACTATTTTTCTAATAATCTTCATCCTGTCAATCTCCTTTCGTTGAATTATAATTCAAACTACAAACACAATTACTAAAATATATACCTATACTCCACACGCAGCCCATCCAGACTGCGTGTAACAAAATCCCTCTACGAAATAACCGTAATATCCTTAAAATCAGCAAGCTCAAACTGTAAATAATCTTTAATGGCCTTTGTAGCTGCAATCTTCCAAGCTCCTCCATCAGCTTCAAAGATTGCACAAGCAATACCGTCATACTTGTCCTGCTCCATACGGAAAATAAATTCGGACTTAGGCTGTTCAACCTCAAGGAATGTTCTGTATGGTCTCAGCTTCACAGGGTTTGGAACAATGGCTTCACCCTTGGATGCAATACCAGTCTTTACAGTTGCTTTCTGTGTGACACCATCATCACCATACTCAGCAATGGTGCCATTCTCCACTGTGCCAGCAAATTTAAGAATAAGCTCCCGATCAGACTCAGGATCATCAATAAACTTTGACTGGAGATTTATAATAAAATTCTCCTGTGGCATAAATTTGTTGAAACTGAACTCTGGAACGTGTGCCTCTACGACAACGAGTTCCTCTCTTTCTCTCAGATCATTAAGCTGTGAAAACAACTTAACTTTCTCAGGACTGGCCACCTGAATAATCATCTTTCCTGGGAACTTGTCAATATCACCCTTGATGTAATCTACAAGACTGGTAAGAGTGCTCATATGTATAGCCTCATCTGCCCTGTCAATGTGCTTCTCTAATCTAACTAATGGTCTGTCTGAGTATGTCTGAGTAGTTCCATCTGGTAACTCAATATCATGAATATTTGCTTCGCCTAAACCAACAATGTACTTTAATGCATCTTTTATCATATTTTTCACCTATTCTGCTAATTAGCAGCCTTTCTAAAATCAACCACTGTATTCTGCTCCTTGATGATTTCTCCTGTGTCAGTATCCACAACTTGTCCATCAACGACCTGTTCGGCCTGGTAATCGTCCAAATTCATTTGTCCCTTAATCTGCTTGCCATACTCCTGTGCATAAGTCTTTCCTGTCCTAAGGTCCTTGCCAATCGCAAATGAAGTAAACATTGGTGCCTGTGGTGCCAGCTTCTCAGCAACCGACACATCCACCGATACATCATCACGACGCTCATTCTGGGTAAATTTCATAGTGATGGTGATTTGTCGCTTGTTCTTGAATGATGTGTTTGGATCCTGAAGGTTTTCAATCACATTTTCAAATGCCTTGTTGAATTTTTCCTGCAAAGCGCCACCAACTAACTCCTGTAATTCAACTTTGTTCATGTAAATTCCTCTCTTTCATTTATTTCCAAACAGCATATAAGCGCTGTCTAGTTTATTAATTCAACAACTGTCTCTCCAGCTCTCCATAGTCATAATTTCGTTGGT
>JAQXLK010000050.1 GCA_029012085.1 Clostridiales bacterium | reverse complement strand
TATACAGCCGCTTCATTGCTTTTTCAGCTTAATTTCAAAGCGCTCCTTTCGTCCAACAATCTAGTATTCTTTCTTTACCGTTTCAATATCATATATTTGTTTAAATCTTCTTTCATCTTCATTTGTTTTTATCAACATAACTTCAGTAAAATGTCCATCCTCAATACTTCTAAACCCGGCAACCTGCTCTCCTGTACATATGGAACAACGAATCTCTGCATATTGTTTTTTAGGATTGAAGGGAATTGTATCCTTTAAATGTTGTTCATAATATGGTGCTTTCCCAAAATCCTGGTGCATTTCAATTGCAAAAATGACGATAAATCCCACAAGTATAATTCCACCAACAACACACAACTGCCAAAGAAAAATATGGAATACCAACCAGAGTAATATTGGAGCAATTCCTCCAATCAAAAACCCAATCATGAGCCATTTCCCGCCGAAGTGTATTGAATTTATTTTGGGAATAATCAACTTCTTCATTTTTTAATCCTTTCGCAATCTGTCATCCTTCCAGAAGTCATGGGGATAGAGGAGACTTTTTCCCAAAATTCCTTTGTTCCAGACCAGTACTTGACTCCCCAATTCTCAAAATTCCATTCTTCCGTATAGTCATTACACTCATAATCAATATAATACAGCTTATCTTCCTGTACCACAAAATTCGTTGGGAAATAGTCTATATTCGTTTTGGAAGCATATAAATCTACACACATTTTTTTCATCTGCTCTACATACTCTGGTTTTACTTCATCTCGCAAAACATAATCAAAAATGGTATCTCCCTCTATATACTCTTTCAGAATCCTTTCATGTTCAATATCAACCTCTAACATCTCAGGCATGGGGACGCCGATTTCATGCAGACGTCCATAATCCTTAATTTCTGATTCAATTTTATTACCAAACTGATAATAATCACATGGCTCATGGTGAATCTGTTTTAGTACGTATTTCTTCGTTCCATCCGTCACAAGATAGGAATATCCACCTTTTCCATGACCTAATAATTTTATGGTTTCGTATGCCTTTTCATTTACATATATTTCTTTCATTGCTATTCACCTCCAATTCCATAACTTCCAGTTTTATAAATCCCGAGTTCTCCCCCTCTTTTTTATGTGCAAAGAAACTTCCCAAGGGATATGCCTATGCCGATATTACTTCCTTTTCTTTATATCACTTCTGACAAAAAATCCAAACAATCTGCATTTAATCTTTTCAACTGTTCTCTTGGTTCGACCTTACTCTTCGTTTGGTCAAGCATGCCTGCCAAAATCGGGGATGCAAGTGATAAGTCACATAATCCCATATGACCGGCTCCTTCGTAATAGATATTCTTGTAATTCTCTTTTTCACTTTCAAGAAATTTCACATTATTCCTATATTGCTTCCACTCGTGTAAATGGGAATAACTTGCATCAGAATAAACATTAAGAAGCGGAATCTCATAATCTGAATCATCCATGATATAATCCCCATCCGCTACCCCTTTGATATCATACATACAAGGGGATTCTAAGGCGATGACTCCGACAACATCCGCTCTGATGCGTGCCATTCCCAAAGCAGCCGAACCGCCTGCAGAGTGTCCAAGTGTAACAAATCGACTGGTATCTGCGCTTTCAAATCTGTCAGGAGTCTGCATCGCCTTTTCTACGAAATCATCCATCACTACGGAAAGATCTGTCATTCTCAGTTCCATCCATTCTGCAAATAGTTTCGCAGCATCCTCCGGTTTTTCCTGAGGATTCATTCCCCCCATTTCCTTCAAATAATCCATACTAACCTGTTGCTTTTTTCCATTGGAATGGAGCGTATCAAAAGCGTGACCAGGGTGGCTGACAGCCAGAACAACATATCCATGACTGGCAAATTCTCTGTACAAACTCCGATTATTGTCTATGGTTCCACAGGAGCCGTGAGAAGCAATTACCACAGGTAATTTCGTATCCGGATCATCATAATTTGGGGGATACCAGACACGAACCTGTACTTCCCGGGGACTTCCATCCTTTAAAAACGGATCCTCCTTCTCCTCTGTCACCCAGTAATCTTCACAGCCGATTTCATATTTACCTGTTACTTCTATTTCATCGTATCGTGGAAAAAGAATTCTCTTTCCCAGCCAAATAAGGATTACAATGATTACCAAAATAAGGATAAGCATTTTCACTGCTTTTTCCATTTCAAGAATACCTCCTTTGTCCATTTCTCCCTGCATTTCTTTTGCTATTCTTTCTCAATTCCATAGACTTTGATAAAATGCGCCAAATGTGCATCTATCTGTGTCAACATTTCATTTGTCCTATGAGGTTCCCTGTCTGCAACGCCCAACATCAGTGTTACCGGAGATACAAGTTCCAAAGCAAGCAATCTTGAATCGAATCTTCGGATAAGTTTTTTTTCCATCATTTTTTCCAATATTAAAGCATATATTTCCTGGTTTCCGGTCAACTGATGCTTTGATGTAAGCGCTGCAATCTTTTCATCTCTGTATTGCTCCTTAATACAAAATCTTCTGACCTTTTTGATCTGTGTATCCCTCATCGTGAATTCAATGTGACTTAAACAATCTTCTTTGAACTCATCAAGCGATTCGGGTATCTTATCCAAATTAAAAATATTGCCAAAATTCTCATCATATCTTTGTTCCATCATGACAATCAGGGAATTAAGAATATCTTCTTTCCCCTTATAATGTGCATATATTGATGGTCCTTTTATTCCCACAGCTTCTGCTATCAAATCAATTGATGCCTCATCATATCCTCTTTCTGAAAACAAATCGAGTGCTGCTAAAAGAATTTTGTCCTTTGTTTTTATCTTTTCCATTTCAATTTCTCCAATTTGCAACATCCTAATAATCGTTAGGTATATTTTACCTAACGATTATTAGGAAGTCAAGCGTATGTTTTGACCATGGATAGCAAAAAACTACCCATTTGATCCTTTATTTCGCTACAATATATTTTACATCCTCCCCTGCGGAAAGAATATCAAGAAGTCTAAACACCGGTCCTGTCGGATGTGTTCTTCCACCTTCCCATGCTTCTACAGTCTTGATTGACACACCCATATATGATGCAAATACACTCTGTGTCATTCCTGCTTTCATCCGAATATCACGAATTTCCTTACTACTATATTCCTTTACAGGTAAAATCATATAGGTCTTTTCTTTTGCTTTTCCAGTCCCTTTCTCATATGCAATAGCTTCTTCAAGACCTTCCTTCAAATCATCAAACAATGAACTCATAGAAATCACCTCCTATTCTTAGC
>JAQXLK010000049.1 GCA_029012085.1 Clostridiales bacterium | reverse complement strand
ACAATGCTTTCCAGTACATTGAAAACCTTAGAGGAAAAGGGAATCGTAGAAAGAAAGCAATACAATGAAGTACCTCTGCGCGTCGAGTATTCCTTGACAGAAGCAGGGAAAGCTATGCTTCACATCTATTATGAAATAGCTAAATGGGGAAGCACCTACTTACCAAACTAGTAAAATTGATTTTTGAGAAACCTATACGAAACGATGTCCTCTCACATTATTTTACCTGTTTCTTTGCCCATTTTTTCACACTCTCGTATGACGAATCTGTCAAATCTTTCCCTTTGATTTTTCCACTGTTTTACTTTTTATTCTTCATTCAAATTAAGACTGTTCACCCATTCCATAACCGCATCCTGAGAATCATTCCCATTCAAGCGACGTCCCTCAAGCCATTTTGCACCGCTCGTAAGCTGTTCCAGATTGGTTGCACTAGAACCAATGTCACTGCTGCCCGATGTACAAAATGGTACTATCGTCTTACCGGAAAAATCATAGCTTTCCATAAAAGTGCTGACAATTCTTGGGGCTTTTCCCCACCAGATTGGATAGCCGATAAACACTATGTCATACTGCTCCATGTTTTCTACAGAACCTGAAATTGCCGGACGTGCATTGGGATCGTTCATTTCAATCGAAGTACGACTGTTGTTATCATTATAATCAAGGTCAGCATCTGTGTATGGTTCTTCTGGAATGATTTCGTAGATGTCTGCATCAAGACCATTTGCAATATATTCTGCCACACCTTCCGTTGTATTGGTGGCAGAAAAATAAGCCACTAAGATCTTGTTTCTCTGCTCTTTTGAAGGTTCTGTATCCTCCTGTGCTTCGGACAAATTCTCGCTTCCTATATTGTCTGAACTGTTACTTTCAGTTAATGTATCATCATTTTCTATTGATACATCATTACTTATACTGTTTTCTACTGCATTATCTTCCGCAGAAGACTGCTCTGTACGACTTGCAGAATTTCCACAAGCCATAAGACTCAAAATCATGAACAAAGAAAGTAGCATAGCGATTGTTTTTTTCATATCATCATACCCTTTCTCGTTATTTCTTTTCATCCAGCAGAATAACACCCTGCTCCGGATTTTTATCAATTGCACCAACTATCTTGTGTGGAACATATGGTTCTTCGAGATATGCGATATCTTCGTCAGTTAACTCCTTAGCTTAACCCAACGTACTCTTTCTCTGATACTTCCTCACACCACTCATTAGAACAATCCACTCCCGGCACCTCAATTGCAAGATGGGAAAACCACTCATCTGGAGCCGCTCCATGCCAGTGCTTCACCTCAGCTGGAATATTAATACAGTCTCCTGGTGTCATTTCTACTGCTTCCTTGCCTTCCTCCTGATAAAATCCACGTCCAGCTATACATACTAAAATCTGTCCACCACCACTTTTTGCATGATGAATATGCCTGTTATTCCTGTATCCCGTTTCAAAGGTTACGTTGAAAATGCCAACCTGCTCTGTGGATACCGGTGCAAGGTAGCTTTGTCCGACAAAATATTTTGCAAATGCATCATTTGGCTGTCCAATCGGAAATACCATGGATTTTGCATGTGCCCTCATAGCTTCATCTTCATATGGCAAATCCCCTTCCTTTGGCTGCCATACTTCCTTTGCAAGATTAAAAACTGCCCAGCCCTTTGGCCAGCCTGCATAGAATGCCACATGCGTGATAATTGCTGCAATTTCCTGTTTCGTGACCTTACCAAATACGTTACCTTATCGTCGACATAACAAAAAATGTGTAAAGTAGTTATCACTCATACCTTACACATTTATTATATTCCTTATTATTCAATTATGTCTAATACCTATATCAAATCACTTCCTATGCCTCAAAGGCATTAATTTCTGCTACGCAATCTCTCCCTCAATTCAACTACCCGCTTCTCTATTTCTTTTATAACAAGCTTAAATTCTTCATCCGATTTTCCTGTTGGATCTTCAAGCCCCCAGTTGTCATCAAACATTCTCCCAATAAATGGGCAGCCAACGTTACACCCCATGGAAATTGCTATATCAACCTCCGGAATCTCTGAAATAAGTTTCCTGTGCTGTCCCTCTGCTTCCATATCAATACTCTAAAGTTCTTTCATAATACGAACCGCATCCTGATTAATCTGAGGTTTCGTCTCTGTCCCAGCGGAATAACTCTCAAATACATCTCCTGCCAGATGTTTACCAAGTGCTTCTGCAATCTGACTCCTACAGGAATTATGAACACAAATAAATGCTACCTTTTTCTTATGAATCCATTTCACGGATTTTCGAAGTGCTTCAATCGTCTTTGTCTCCAATACACATCTGGCATTACATTCCTTAGCCAGGTTAATACGATCTGCCAAATCAATTTCTCCGTCCCCTAAAGCAAGATGATTCTTAGGTGGATTTTCACTTCCATCGTGAATATGAAAATGCTTCAGTTTCTGTTTTCTCCCTTGAATAAAAGGGACATCCTTTTCACCGGTAGCTTTTGAATGCCCGATATTCCAAGTCAGTACAAAACACGGGGAATCAAGCAAATAATCAATTACCTTCTTTTCATAGTCCCGAAATCCTTCCGTATTTTCTATGGCAATTTTAATATCGGATTCACCAATCCACTTTTCGCAGGAATTACGGAAAATTTTGAAATATTCCATATAGATTGCAAAGTCTCTTTCATACATCTGTACCTTTCGGTCAGGAAGTGTAATATAGATTCCATGATGCATATGCATATTGATTGTTAATGGCTGATTCTCTTCCCCATATTTATTTTTAAGCTCCACAAATTTTTTTGCTACTTGAATCGTCTTTCTCACCGTCTCAAGATATGCCTCTCTCACGAATGGATTAAAATCAGCAATATTTAAATTTTCATCCAGATGAATCGTATAATAGATGCCAGCCTCATCCGCAGCCTGATAAAAATCCGATGTTTGTTCCAGTTTATCAATCTGATATTCCGGGAAATTCATATTTAATTCGATAAAATTTAACCCTAATTCTTTGCAAAGTACAATGTTGTCATTTAGCGTTTTATTCTCTATTAAGGTTGGCATTCCATACTGCATAGGCAGAATCTCTATCCATTTTTGCAATCGATATCTCCTTTCCTAAATACCAGCATCCCTCTCCTGCATCTGCAAATATATTATTTTAAGCTGCTTGCGAATAATCCATAATAAAAATTTTGCTTGCAATATTCTCTATTTTGTCAAGAATTCCTTCAATTTTCTCTAAAACAGATGCCTTATAATACACTTCCCCACACTGTACGCACTTGTAACAGGGAACATTCTCAATTATTACATAACAATTATGAAGCTGTGTAAAATATGTGCTTTTGGCTTCCTCCATCTCTTCCATCTTACAGCTCATACATCTCATATTAATTCTCCTTTCTTACTTTTAACTCCGCATCCCATTTATTGGAATCTGGGTAATATGCCGTGATAATTCTACTCATTTTTCCTTCATCACTCATTACAACATGAATATACCTTCCATCTGATGTCTTTCCTAAAATAAGACAACTAGGAAATGGGAAATCATCTGGATATTGTTCTATAATTTCTCCGTTGTTAACAGCACAACGAATATCTTTTACTTTTAAGCCTCTTTGTCGGAACCTCATTGCGGCATGATCTGTTATTAATACTGCATCATTTTCGAAATAATACCTTAATTCTATTATATCTATCATTGTTTACCTCTATTATCCAAAATATTCTTGCATTAATGAATCAAACAACAACTGTGTTTCGTCTAACGCCTTTTGTTCCTGTAGTAAATTGCCTCTGAATTCTGTCTGTTTTCAACTGTTCACACAAGAACTCTGGCAATAATCTTTCCCTGTCATATTTCTGTTTCTTCTTGCATAATCTTTGCCAAATACAATAATTTTAGTGTTTGATTCTTACCTCTTGCCATACCATCCTCCATAATAGAAACCGAAGTTTGGGTACAAAAACCCAAGTTCAATTGTACCAAGTCGCTAGCGCGACGGCTAGCCCAAGTTACAATTATTTTTCCACTACTTTAAAATAAAAATAGCAGTTTTTGTATATTTGTAGTATTGTTAAGTTACCACCACAAAACAAAAACACAAATAACGCCAACTG
>JAQXLK010000048.1 GCA_029012085.1 Clostridiales bacterium | reverse complement strand
GTGGAAGCAGTATTTGGACCGGACGGTCCTTACGATTTGAATTTCATCCGTGTCAATGCACAGGAGCGTTTCTATGCAAAGCTTGCAGGTGTGGAAGAGCCTGAAAGAAAGCGTAAGATTATCGGAGAGGAATTTATTCGTGTCTTTGAAGAGGAAGCAAAGAAGATTGGTGCGGTGGATTTCCTGGTTCAGGGAACCATTTACCCTGACGTAATCGAGAGTGGGCTTGGCAAGAGCGCAGTGATCAAATCCCACCACAATGTAGGGGGACTTCCCGACTATGTTGATTTCAAGGAAATCATTGAACCCTTAAGGCTGCTCTTTAAGGATGAAGTGCGCAAGGCAGGTTTAGAACTTGGTATTCCTGAATACCTGGTATACAGACAACCTTTCCCCGGTCCGGGGCTTGGCATCCGTATCATTGGTGAAGTAACTGCCGAGAAGGTACGTATTGTGCAGGATGCAGACGCAATCTACAGAGAAGAGATTGCCAAGGCTGGTGTAGACAAAGGACTGGGGCAGTATTTCGCAGCCCTGACCAATATGAGAAGTGTGGGAGTTATGGGGGATGAGAGAACCTATGACTACGCGGTTGCCCTTAGAGCGGTTAATACTTCTGATTTCATGACTGCTGAGGCAGCACAGATTCCGTGGGAGGTCTTAAGCGTGGTAACCAGCAGGATTGTGAATGAGGTAAAGGGAGTTAACCGGGTAATGTATGATTGTACCGGGAAACCACCGGCAACGATTGAGTTTGAGTAGACATCAAAATCCCTACAAACCGTGTAAATATGCGGTTTGTAGGGATTTTTTATTTTCCGTTGGGTAGATTTTGGGTACAAATTTTATTTTTATGAATTTTTGTCCGATGGTTTACTCAGGATTTTTAGGGTTTAAGCCTACGGTATCCATGAATTGGTCATGCTTCTTTTGAGCATCAAGAAGCTGTATCCAAGGTTCGGATTCCGGATAAATATCCATCCATCTATTAAATTTTTCTTCAGCCTGCATAAGAGCATCCGCTTTTTTGCGGGCATCTTTTATTTTTTCACATTCTTTTATTTCCTGTTGATACTTTTTATATTGTTCTGCCCAGGAAGTCATCAAAAGCAGACTGCCGAAGCTGACAGCGATTCGTTCATTTCCGTCATCATCGGTATATTCCACGATTTCACCGCTGTATTGTCTAAAGATTTGAAAAAGACGGTGCATTGCTTTTACACCGTCGAAATCGGCACCGGTAAGGGCTTCTACATTTACGTGTAAGGCGGTAGCAAGAGCTTCCAAGGATTGTTGTTTGGGATTTCTGCGCCCGGATTCGTAGGCACGGATATATGCCTCGCTGACACCGACTGCATCGCCCAGTTGCTTTAAGGTAAGACCACGCTCTTTACGAATTCTGCGAATGTTTTCACCAATAGTCATAATAAATGCTCCTGTCTTCGTTTGGATTTAATGAGTGTTAAACGTATCATTTGATTGCATTTTATATCATTTGATACGAAAAAGCAATATAAAATTGCAAAAAACGTATCAAAAAGGTCTTGACACGAACCAAAAGATACGTTATTATACATAACACAAGCGTATCAAATGATACGGAATGAACAAAAAAGATATGTACCTTGAAAACTGAATAAGACGCAATCGACTACATAGGTAACGAGCGATGCGGAGTCCGCGCGATGATGCAGTAATGCGAGCGAGAATCGGATAATTCCAAAATGAAGCAAAGGAAGCTTCAATCGCGATGAAGGCCATAAATGATACTCCTTAACTAGCCACAGCTTGAACGGTGAAAACCCGTCGCACGCAATGGGGGAAGCTCGGGGGAACTAATTCTCGGAGGTGCTGTACGGATGCACGTGTGATGGAAATCCTGCCATCAGGTCGATTGTTGGAGAATGATACTAAAAACAAATTATTAAATACGAAAGGAAACAAAAATTATGGAAAAACTTTATTACACTGCCGATGAAGTGGCAGAAATGGTAGGTGTTGGAAGAACAACTGCTTACGGGATTGTGAAAAAATTGAATAAGGAACTTGAAAAGGATGGATTTTTGGTAATTGGAGGAAAATTACCAAAAGAATACTTCGATAAAAGGTATTTTGGAGGCTCACATCCAAAGGAGGGAATAGCGTAATGGCAAATAGTGCAAAACGAGCTGCTAATGGTACCTGGGGAATTCAATTTCGCTATAAGGATTATACCGGTACCATGAGAAAAACATCAAGAAAAGGATTCCGTACCAAGAAAGAAGCAGAAGAATGGCTTGCAGAATTTTTATTGCGGCAGGCATCTGACCCAAGTATGACACTTAGTAGCTTCTGGGAAATTTATAAGGAAGATATGAGCAGAAGATTAAAGGAAACAACCCTTGAAACTAAGGAGCATATCTTCCGCAAAAAAATTGAACCATATTTCGGGAACATGCCAATTAATGAAATAACGGCGGCAAAGATACGTAAGTGGCAAGGGGATATGATTTCTCAGGGTTTTAAACCGACGTATCTAAAAACCATTCACAGTCAGTTGTCTGCGATTATGAATTATGCCGTGAATTTCTACGATTTAAGGTCGAATCCGTGTAAGAAAGCCGGTTCCATGGGAAAAAGTAATGCGGATGAAAGACCTTTTTGGACATTGGAAGAATTCAATATATTTATTGAGGCTGTAATGGACAAATATGAAGCATGGATGGGATTTCAGATTATGTTTTGGACCGGAATGCGAGTGGGAGAAGTGCTTGCGCTTAAGGTGGAGGATATTGATTTGGTGAATAAGACCATTCGGGTAGATGAATCCTATACCAGACTTAAGAAGAAGGATATCATTACAACTCCTAAAACAGAAAGGTCTGTACGTGAAATCACTATCCACGATGAATTGTGTGAGGATTTGGCTGAATATCTGGGACATATTTACAGACCAAGAGCAAAGACAAGATTATTTCCGGAGAAAACGAAGCATTTCTTTGAAAAGGAAATGGATAAGGGGATTAAAGCGACCGGCGTAAAAAGAATTACGGTACATTGCCTGAGACATTCCCATGCAACAATGCTGGTATCCCTTGGATTTAGCCCACAGGAAATCGCCAGAAGATTAGGGCATGCGAAGGTGACAACCACGATAGAAACCTACTGTCATCCGTCAAATGATGCACAATTAAGGATTGCAAACACATTAGGAAAGGTAAGTCAGGGTGATAGTGATGAATGAGGAAAGACAAGCCAGGGAGCGTCATAATACCATCGCCTTTTGGTTAAATGATGAAGAAAAAAGAATGGTGGATGCCAGAATTGAAGTGTCCGGTATGTCAAAAGGTGAGTTTTACAGGGCTGCTGTATTGGGGCAGGAGATAACCATGGTAGGCGGTCGGTATAAGTCAGACCGTCTAGCACGGGTGCTAGAAACATTGAATGCCAAAATGGAAGCATATGATGAAGGTACTGCCAAACAGATACAGGCAATTTTGCAAGAATTATTACTGCAAATAAAACGATAAAAATCCTCTGTTACCAGCAGAGGATTTTATCATAAAAGCTCTTGGGAGCTCCTATATACTATTTTCTAACCAAATATAGTATAGCAGAGCTCCTGGGTACAAGCAACAAAAAGTTGCTACAAAAAGTTGATTCAGGAGGTAAAAATTATTTGAGTATTTTTGAAGAAGTAAAAGAACATATATCGGCTCGAGCGGTAGCGGAGGGATATGGTCTTAAGATTAACAGAAATGCAATGGCGTGTTGTCCGTTCCATAAGGATAAACATCCGAGCATGAAGATAGATGACAGACACTATTATTGCTTTGGATGTGGGGCACATGGGGATGCTGTGGGATATGTGGCACAGCTGTATGGCTTGTCACAGTATGATGCAGCGTGCAAGATTATTGCGGATTTTCATTTGCCAATAAAAACAGAAAAGACCGTTACACAAGAGGAAAAAGATAAGTATCAGCTTATCTGTCAGCAAAAGAAATATTCAGAAGCTGTAAAAAAGCGATTTGCCGGATGGATAAATGAAACCATTGACCAGCTTAAGGAATGTGAATATCTAATTATAAAAGTGAAGGATTACTACCTCCATACAAATGGCAATATCCTTGCTGTAACCAATGGATTTGCATATTTACTGCATCAGGAACCTAAGATTGGATACTGGCTTGATATTCTCTGCATCGGTGAAGATGAGGATAAGCGTAAACTTTTCCTAACGGATGGGAAGGAGGTGAAGCGCATTGCAGCAAATGTTAAACGAGTCGCAGATGAAATCCTTGGAAGAAATCGACAGAATGTTGGATAAGGAACCTTACTATTCCGTAGAGCAGGTTAAGGGATTGCTTTCGACAGATGAAAAAGACAGAACGGTTCAGAGTATTGATAATTGTATGTTGATACTGCAACATGATCCGGTGCTATCGCAGGCTATTTGTTATAACGACCTTACCGGGAAGATTGACATTACAAAGGACCTCGGCTGGGGAAAATCTGACAGTGGCGGTATTCGTGATGTGGACGAAAATCAAATTGAATGGTATATGGAGCGTACCTATGGTATTCGAAATTATCCGGCAATTGGAAAGGCTCTGAATATCATAGCCAGCCAAAATCATTTTCATCCCATAAAAGAATACTTAGAATCATTAGAGTGGGATGGAATAAGTCGGATTGCAGAGGTGCTTCCGAAATATCTGGGAGCGGAAAAATGTGATTATACGACAGAAGTCATGACGCTTCTTATGCAGGCGATGATTCACCGTCTGTATGAGCCGGGATGCAAATTTGAAATCATGGTATGCC
>JAQXLK010000047.1 GCA_029012085.1 Clostridiales bacterium | reverse complement strand
TCAATCAATGATTATCAAAATATAATTTTATAATGTTGATAAATTCTTATTCGCTGCAGTGCAATCCCTGCGGAGCGTTTTTTACTCTATAGGACAAACTTTCTATAGAGTAAAAAACTTCCCACCTCAGTCATGCAACTGATGTGGGAAGCTGGAAGTTTCTTAAATAATATAATTAACCTTGGTTAATTATCGTTATTTTCTATATTTCCTCCGTAAATCAATTATTATAATCCCAAGTCTTACTACTTCCATCTTTGAATTCTAGTGTAATTTTATTTAACCTTTGGTCATGTTCACACGTTTCATATTGACGCCTTGCTATACACTGAACATATTCTGGGATATCTTTATTAGAATCGTTTTTTTGATCCCATACTACAGAATTATTAAATAAAATTTTCTCTGGCACCATATCCAAATGAATCACGTCAAAACTTTCTTCACCCTCTCCAACCTTTTGTGTAATAACAGGATGTTTTATATTAAAAACTAATTCTGCATTTTCAGTTTGATCAAAATTGACAGATGGTCTCATAACATATGGCACGTCATATTCTGATTTATAATGATACTTTATGAATACTTCCGAATCATCCACCACATACACATCAGATACCTCAATTGAACTATCAGAGACAGATACAACAGGAATATTCATCAGAAAATAAATAATTCCTATAGCAAATCCACAGGTAAGCAGAATCGCTAATATCATTCTTCTGATATTTTTTCTTTTTAATTTCTTTTTTAACATATTAAACCCATCTGCCGGATTCAAATAATTGCGTTGTTTATCTTCGTTTTCAATTCCTTTCAGCATGTATACATAATCATTTTTACATTTTTCACATTTTTCTAAATGTTCTGATATGGATGCTTTTGTTGTTGGTTTTACTACATCATCCACATATAAAGGCAATAAATCCTGCACAATGTCACACTCTAAAATATTTTTTTCATTCATAATCGTCTACCTTCCTTCTAACTGTTCTAAAATCAATTTAACCGCACGATGATATGTAACACGCGCCCAACTTTCTGATTTACCAAATAATTCCGATATTTCTTTCAGTTGCAGCTCTCCAAAAACACGTAACGAAAACACTTCTTTATAAGGTTCCTTTAATTCGTGCAACACTCTATGAATTTTACGAGTATCCTCTTTATTAATAAGTAATTTTTCTATCGAATCGGATAATTCCGTAGCTTTCTCTATTTTTAAATCAGATACCTGTTCTTTTGAGTATTTCTTCAAATAATCCAGCCAAATATGTTTCGCTATTCCACATAGCCATGTGTACAAACTGCTTTTCCCCTTATAGCAAGTGCTTGACTTCAAAGCTCTCATAAATGTTTCTTGGGTAATATCCTCGGCTATTATTTCGTCTTGAGTAAGAGATAACACATAATAAAACACCGCTTTATACTCACCTAACAATTGGTTTTGCGTAATCTCATTTTGCAAATTTTCTCTCCCCCCTTTCCAATATCATCATTTTAGTTTTCATTAGTTAGTAGACCTTTGCTATAAAACGTTACAATAATTTATTTTTTCTCAGGAACTTTAACATTTATGCTTTCTTAAAAAAGGTGGCATGCATTCTAGCATATCACCTTTAATATTTTTACATTTCACCTTCAAATGACAACTTATCGATAAACCGCATTATATAAATCGCAACCAAATTTTATTAATTCTGAATATTTTTTCTCATACGAATCTGTAAGTTTCTTTGTATCATCTATGTAGATATCTTTTGTATCACCATCATAAAGAGCCCAACTCAGCAACATAATTGTTTCATCTCCAGATTTGACATAGCATCTAACCTCTTTTGCATGAAAATCAGTTGAAAAATCTAGATATCCTGGCATAGACTGGTTTGGCAATGTAAAATATGTATTTTCATCATACTGAATAATATAGTAGCCACCTTTTTCGCAACTCTCATCTATTTCATACTGATAGTTTGATAATCCATTTTGGAATTTATCCTCTGATAGCGATTTATTATAATTCCAAACAATAAACCAAACAATTGCTACAATAACAGGTATTCCTACAACAACTCCTATAATTCTTTTCGCTTTTTTTGACCACTTAATTTCCTTATTCAATTTTTCCATCATCTTAATATCCTCCTTAAGCATTTTATCGAGAGAAATATTAAATCTATCACTGATTGCTACTAGCGTTAGCAAATCAGGATAGCTTTTTTCATTCTCCCAATTTGAGACTGTTTGTCTTGTTACATGAAATAATTCTGCAAATCCTTCTTGTGTCAGATTATTATCTTTTCTGATTTGTTGTATTGTCTGACCTAATTGCATTTCACTTCCTCCTTTCAGTCTCATTGTGCTAATAGTGTATTAAAATAACAAGCAACTATGGTTTGCTAAACCTCTATTTCAACGCAAATAATCTTTGCATCCTTTATTTTAAGCCATTTTAACGGATAAAATAGGAACTTAGCGATTCATCCATAAGTTACATTTTTTCTCTTAACCTACCGTAGTCCAGTTGTCAGAATTTGCAAAGTGCATTTTTTGCACATTGCTTTCTCTAATACTACTCCAAAAACTTTTCAATCGAAGTAATGGCATTCGCTCCATCCGACACCGCTGTTGCCACCTGGCGAAGTGCTTTTGTCCGCACATCCCCCGCTACGAAAATGCCCTTTGTGCTGGTAACTCCCGTCTCATCTGCCACAATATAACCAGCCTGATCCATATCCACAACCCCTTTTGCAAATCCGGTCTCCGGCTCCATTCCCACAGCAACAAAAATACCGGACACCTCTAATTCCTTTTCTTCCTTTGTCTGGTTCTGCAAAAGTGTCACGGAAGAAACCATTCCCTCACCATGAATACCTGCCACCTCATAAAATGGCAAAAATTCAATATTCCCCGTCTGCTCAACCTTTTCCTGCAGTACTTTCGCCGCCCGGAATCCGTCTCTTCTATGAACGAGATACACCTTCCGACATCCCTTTGCCAGATAAAGGGCATCCCCTAACGCCACATCACCGCCACCAACTACCACGACATCCTTATTGCGGAAAAATGCGCCATCACAGGTAGCACAATAAGAAACTCCCGCTCCCATAAGCTCCTCTTCTCCGTCTGCACCTAAATGCTTGTGCTTTGCGCCTGTAGCAATCAAAATAGTCTTTGTCTCTAAGATTTCTCCATCCTCTAATTCCACTGTCCGATAATCACCCTGATCTGCAATCGCAGTTACATCGCCCTCTTTAAATGGTACTTCTAACGCATCTGCATGCTCCTTGAATTTCATTGCCAGATCATAGCCATTCGTTCCCGGCAGACCTAAGTAATTGTCCACCTGTTCCGTATTTACAATCTGTCCACCGCTAAATGCTTCCTTTTCCAGCACCACCACATCCAACATGGCACGTTTTGCATATACCGCAGCCGAAAGTCCTGCAGGACCACTTCCTATAATCACTAAATCGTACATATCTATCTTCCTTTCCACACAATTACTTAAACTCCTTCATACACTGACAGGTCTTCTCAACATCCTCTTTAGTATGTGCATTCGACACAAACATTGCCTCAAACTGGGATGGTGCAAGATAAATGCCCTTGTCTAACATATAGGAAAAATAATCCGCATATTTTTCTGTATCAGAAGTTAAAGCACTATCCATATCCACAACCCGTTCCTTTGTAAAGAAAATGCTCATAAGAGAACCCACCTGATTCACCCATACACTGTCACCAAAACATGTCTTTGCAGTATCCGCAAGCTGTTTTGTCTTATCTGCGATTTCCGTATAAATAGACGGATGCTCCTTTAAAACAGAAAGGGTCTCATATCCCGCTGTCATGGCAATGGGATTACCTGATAAAGTTCCTGCCTGATAGACCCCTCCAAGAGGTGCTACCATTTCCATAATCTCTTTTCTTCCGCCATAAGCACCTACCGGCATGCCGCCGCCTACAATCTTTCCAAGGGTTGTTAAATCCGGTGTCACGCCATAGTATTCCTGTGCACCGCCAGGAGCTAAACGGAATCCTGTAATCACCTCATCAAAGATTAACAGTGCCCCATACCGCTTTGTAATATCCCGTAAAAATTCCAAGAAACCAGGTTCCGGCAATACCACACCCATATTTGCTGCCACCGGCTCCACCACAATGGCTGCAATTTCACTGCCATATTGCTCAAAAAGAGCCTTAACGGACGCCTGGTTATTATATTCTGCCACCAGAGTATTTTTCGTGTAGTCAGCAGGAACTCCAAGACTGTCCGGCTGTCCCTGGGTCAAAGCACCGGAACCGGCTTTTACCAGCAGACCATCCGAATGTCCATGATAACAGCCACGGAATTTTATAATATAATTTCTTCCGGTATACCCTCTTGCCACACGAATGGCACTCATTACCGCCTCCGTTCCTGAGCTCACCATTCTTGTCATTTCCATAGATGGCATCATTTCCCGAATCAGCATGGCAATATCATATTCCTTTGCTGTCGGTGCTCCAAAGGTTAATCCCTTATCACAGGCTGCCTTTACTGCCTCAATTACCGTGTCATAAGCATGTCCCAATATCCCTGGTCCCCAGGAGCAGACATAATCAATATATTCATTGCCATCCACATCAAATATATGGGAGCCCTTTGCATGATCCATAAAAACCGGTGTCCTTTTTACCGCTTTAAATGCCCGGACCGGTGAATTAACGCCACCGGGTATACAGGTCTTGGACTTTTCAAATAATTGTTCTGATTTTGTTGTCATTTATTCTTCCTCCAGCCACTTTGCCACATCTAGCGCATGATAGGTAATGATAATTCCGGCACCGGCAC
>JAQXLK010000046.1 GCA_029012085.1 Clostridiales bacterium | reverse complement strand
AGAAGCACTTCTTAATATCGTGGATAATGCGGTTAAGTATACAGAAAAGGGAAGTGTCACTTTGCGTATCAAAGAGTATGAAATGTTTGTCTGCATTGAAGTTGCAGACACGGGAATCGGAATTCCGGAAGAGGAACAGGCAAAGATTTTTGGACGTTTTTACCGTTCAAACGAAGTGAGAAATAAAGAAGGTGTGGGAATAGGACTCTATCTTGCAAGGCAGATTATCTCCGGGGAGGGCGGATATATTAAAGTAAGCTCGAAGCCGGGGGAAGGTACTGTATTTGGGGTGTATCTGGCGAAGAAGTAACAGTGTACTAAGGAAAACAATTTTACTTTCAGAATGAAACAGATATATGGGAAGCGGTTCAAATCTTTCAAAACTGTTAGAATTGATTTTCTTCTGGAAAGAATGTGGAAAGAATTATATGGCAGAATCTGTATTGTAAGAAAAGACTAGGAGGAAAAATGATGACCATATTATCAACGACAGAGCTTAAGAAAATATATGGCAGTGGAGAAAATGAAGTCCATGCCTTGGCGAGAGTCAATCTGGAGGTGGAAAAGGGTGAATTTGTTGCCATTGTAGGAACGTCCGGAAGCGGAAAGTCCACACTGTTACATATGTTAGGAGGACTTGACCGCCCTACCAGCGGAAATGTCCATGTGGATGGGAAGGACATTTTTTCCTTGAAGGATGAAGAGCTTACCATTTTTAGAAGAAGGAAGATTGGATTTGTATTCCAGAACTACAATCTGGTGCCGGTACTAAATGTATATGAAAATATCGTCCTTCCGGTACAGCTTGATGGCGGTAAGCCGGATGAGGAGTATGTGGATAACATTATTGAGACGTTAGGCTTAGAGAGCAAGCTTGACAATCTGCCAAACAATCTATCCGGTGGACAGCAGCAGCGGGTTGCCATTGCAAGAGCACTTGCCAGCAAACCGGCTATCATTTTAGCAGATGAACCGACGGGAAATCTGGATTCTAAGACCAGTCAGGATGTGTTGGGTCTTTTGAAAATCACCAGTGAAAAGTTCCATCAGACCATTGTCATGATTACTCACAACGAAGAGATTGCCCAGCTTGCGGACCGGATTATCCGTATTGAAGATGGGCAGATTGTGACGAGAGAATAGGTGGTGATGACATGAAGGTAGCAAACAAGAAATGTATCACGAACCTTTCAAAAAAGAGCCTTCGGGCAAACAAGACCAGAAACCGGATGGCGGTGGCAGCCATTATTCTGACAACGGTTCTGTTTACTGCACTATTTACCGTAGGCGGAACCATGCTATATTCCTTTGAACAGGAGACAATGCGGCAGGTGGGCGGCGATATGCACGGGACATTTAAGTATGTCACAAAGGAACAGATGTATCATTGTCGGAATGATTGGAGTGCTTAATTTCCTAAATGCCATGGTTACTTCCATCATGACAAGAAAAAGGGAGTTTGCCATGCTTAAGTCCATTGGAATGACCGAGAAACAGCTTAAGAAAATGCTGGTCTATGAAGGAGGCTGGTATGCTGTTTTGACCATTGGTCTATCCCTTGTCCTTTGCGGTATTTTAAGTATCTTTATTGGGGATATGATGAGCAGTATGTTCTGGTTTTTCCGGTATCATTTCACAATGACGCCGATTGCCATTGTGACACCAATTTTCCTGATTATTGGTATTGTGATTCCTTATGTGGTGTATCATTTCTTCCGCGGGGAGAGTATTGTGGAGCAGCTGCGGGAGGCGGAGTAACTTAATTATATATGGTAGTCAGGAGAATTTGCAGGCAGTGAAAGTTGTAAGTAGCTGCCTGCTTGTTACTGTACAGACGTTTATTAATACACAGCTTCAGATAACGTGTGTACAGTAACGCCTGCTTTTTTCTGCGTGTTTGAAACGTATATTTTAATTGATTGCGAAGCATAATTATGCTATAGTTATGTCAATGAAAGGAGTGAACGCTATGCCTCTTATAATCCCGATTAAAGATTTACGCAATACAACTGAGATTTCCAATATCGCACACAAGGAACAGGAGCCTATTTTTATTACCAAAAACGGATATAGTGATTTAGTGGTTATGAGTAGTGAGTTATACGACAAATTTGCAAGAATCAATCGTATCGATCAAGCTATTTATGAATCTGAGCAAGAGATAATAAACGGAGCCGAAGCAGTAGACGCAGATGTAGTTTTTGATAAATTGGAGAAAAAACATTTTGAATAAATACAAAGTTAAATTCAACCCTAAGGCAATACACGAATTAGACAGCATTTACGAATATATCGCAAATGAAAAATTGGCTCCTGAAAATGCAAGAGGACAGATTGACAGAATAAAAAAAGCTATTTTGAATTTGGACACATTTCCACAATCCCACCAGGAGCGTAATGAGGGTAGATATGCTGGAAAAGGTTATCGACAGTTGATAATTGATAGCTATATTGTCATTTTTCGAATTGATGAAACCAACAAAATAGTCTATGTTGTAACCATACAATATCAAGGACGAAACCTATAAAAAAGCACCAAATGACTAAAATATAAATCATTAGGTGCTTTTTGAAAGTAAAATGGATTATAAAAAAGATAACAAGGAGAGAGGTAAGGCTTATGAAAAAACAGTTAATAATTATGATGATGGTATTGGTATTGGTTGGTATTCTGACCTTTGGCAGTTCAGCAAAAGCATATACCATTGGGGAAGAATTTCAAAAAATTATACAGGGGAAAAGACGATAGGTAGTGACACACCATATACATATAGAACGTGGAATGGTCAAAAATGGGGGCATAGTTGGCTTTATGGGGATGATTTAAAATATTTTTATAATTTAACCCCAATCAGTTATGACGTAACATATAACTATGATACGGCATACGAAATGGTTGAGTTGACTAACGAAGAGAGAAGAAAAGCAGGAAAAGCAAAAGTAAAGGTTTCTCTGAAAGCTTTTCCATCCATTCAGACAGAAATCAGATACAGTAGTCATTGACGGAACAAAATATAAAGTTACCAAAATAAATAATGGGGCATTAAAAAATAACAAGAACCTAAAAAAGTAATAATCGGAAAAAATGTAAAGAGCATAGGAAAGGAAGCTTTTTCTGGTTGTTCTTCACTAAAAAATATAACGAATAAGAGTAAGTCATTAAAGAGCGTGGGAAAGAACGCATTGAAAGGCATCCATAAAAAAGCGGTTATCAAAGTTCCGAGTAGCAAATATTCAGCATATAAAAAATTGCTAAAAGGAAAAGGACAAAAGAATAGTGTTAAAATAAAAAAATAAAAATTTATTTGCAGGCAGCGAAAGTTGTAAGTAGCTGTCTGCATTTTTTTGAATGTAAGAAAATGATTGAATACTTTTGACAGGAATGGTATTCTGATGTAAGGGAGAATGATGAAGAGAATTCAGATGAATAGGAGGGCACATACATGGCTAATAATATCATTTATCATGGCAGCAATGTAGTTGTGCCAGAACCAAAGATTCTTATCAATGGTCATTATAAAGACTTTGGTTATGGATTTTATTGTACAAACATTGAAAAGCAGGCAAAGCGCTGGGCACTTACGAAACGTGGTGCATCGGTTGTAAATAAATATGATTATACAGAAAACAAAGAATTGAACATATGTAAATTCCCTGAGATGACAGAAGAATGGCTGCAATTTGTTGTAGACTGTAGGCGAGGAAAAGAGCATACTTACGATATTGTGGAAGGCCCTATGGCAGATGATCAGATATGGGATTATGTTGAGGACTATATGGCAGGCAATATTAGTAAGGCTGCCTTTTGGGAGTTGGTAAAGTTTAAGTATCCGACGCATCAGATTGTATTCTGCACAGAAGATGCACTGAAAACATTGCATTTTGAAGGGAGTGATAATCTATGACGAATATATATTTCCCGGAAGAGAAGATACAGAAAAATGATTTATATTTTATCTGTTATATGATTGAAATTGTAGCCAGAAAGCTGCATCAGAAGAATTGTTACGTTGTTAATAGTATTGGAAGAGCAGGACTGGAACATTTGATAAGTGTGGCTAATGTCCTTCACGCAGAGAATCCCGAATCAGTTGAAGATGAATGGATAGAGGAATACTCACTTCTTGAAGGTGATGTAGATGTAATGAATGTAGATAAAGATTTGGTAAAGAAAGCTCCGAGTGCGACACAGATGGGAAAGGTATATCAAAGGCTTATTTCAGATACAGCTTTACCTGGTGAGAATGAGGTAGATGGAATTATTAGAGTATACAATGATTCTATATGTGATGTAATAGACAATTATAATTGCAGTGCATATTATGAGCCGTCATATGTGATAGCGAGAGCTTATTTAGATGGTGGATTTTGAGAGAATGATTTTTACAATTTATATAAATAATTAGGTGCTTTTTGAAATAGGGCTACCGCAATCCCACTGGCTTTAGACAATGGGTAGTTCACAGTAATATGGATTATAAAAAAAGATAACAAGAGAGGAACGAAAAACATGAAAAAAAGATATTTAGCAGTATTTATGGCAGCGGCTCTTGCCCTTGGCATGGCAGGCTGTGGAAGGAACACAGAAAATGTTCCAAAGGACACGGAGACCGGAGCAGAAAGCAGTGAGACAGACAATACAGACGAGAAGAAAGAGGATACAGATGTTTCAGGAGAGGATGAAGATGCCGGCAAACAGGATGACGATGCAAAGAAGGAATCTTCTGCTCCAAATCTTGTGTTTACAACAAAATACTATGATGCAGGCGAAAATTATCAGTATATTTATGGAAAATATATGGTTGGAGAGGTTACAGGTGAGAACTATCCGGAGCTTAAGGCTTCTGTAAATTCCTGGTATGATGAGTATGAAAAGAACTATAATGCAACGATGGAGCAGAGTATTGAAGATGCCAAAATGCAGGCAGAGGATATGGGAGATGATTTTTATTCCTATTCTTTTGAATACAGCGCAAATGCAGCAAGACTGGATGAGAATATAACAAGTATTGTCATGGACGAGTATTCATACCAGGGAGGTGCTCATGGTTATGATGGCCTTTATGGTATTACGTTTGATACAAAGACCGGTAAGGAGCTTGCTTTTTCAGATTTAGGTGATATACGGGAAACCGTACGAGGTTACATGGATGAGCAGATTCAGAAGAAGCGGGAAGAGGGTGGTTCTTTTGAGTTTTATGAAGATCATATAGATAGTTTTTTAGACAGTCCGGTGTGGTATTTAGATGGTATTGGACTGAGTATGGTATTTAATGCCTATGAAATTGGCTCCTATGCAGAGGGAAGAACGATTATTACCATACCTTATGATAAGATGACCGGTTTTAACAAAGAGTATGAGCTGACTGGAGATTCTGTATTTGCCCAGTTGTTTTCGGATACTGCCACAGAGATTGACGTAAACGGAGATGGGGAGTTGGAAAAAGTTGAAATCTCTTCTGAATATGATGATAACTATGAGACGAAGCTTTCAGTAAAGGTGAAGGATACAAGTCTTGAGCTTGGCACCTGTTCCTATATGACAAATGCCTACTATGCAAAATGTGAGAATGGCAGGAGCTTTGTGCTGGTTTCCTGTGATATGATGTCCGACGATTATGGAACATTTCTTGTGGAAGTGACAGATGGTACGCCAAAGCTTTGTGAAACCTTTGATATGGGAGGCGTAAACAGTATTTCAAGTGACGGTGTTATGGTTTCGGGAAATATTTATGTTTTAGGAACCTATTGCGGTGTCAGGGCTTACTCCTTTAAGGAAGGAAGCTTCCAGCCTATAGAGGAGCGTTTTGTATTTGACAATGATAAGAATTCCCAATATCGAAAAGGACCGGTTTTAAAGAGTAGTCTGAAGGTACAGATAGAAGAAAATGGTTCCATGGTGCAAAAAGAACTGGAAGCGGGAACTGCCATTTATCCGGTGAATACAGATGGGGAAACTGTAGTGGGATTTGAGTTAGAAGATGGAACCTATGGTGAGATTACCTTTGAGAGGAAAGACGGAACCATTTATATTGATGGTGTGTCTGAATATGATTTATTCGATGAACTTCCATATGCAGGGTGAATAACATGAAAGATTTAACAAAGGGTTATCCGGCAAAGGTTATCCTGATGTTTACAATTCCGTTGATGCTGGGAAGTATCTTTCAGCAGTTATACAATATGGCGGATAGTAAAATTGTAAGTACCTTTGTGGGAACCGGAGCACTTGCGGCAGTGGGTGCCACCAGTGTAATATCCAATACCCTGATTGGATTTATCAATGGGCTGACACAGGGATTTGCCATATTAATTGCGAATAGTTTTGGTGCGAAGGATGAAAAGCGGATGCGTCATTATGTGGCTGGAACGGTAATTTTAACGGCTGGTGTAACCGTGTTTTTGACGGTCTTTGGTATGGCATTTATAGAGCCCATTTTACGATTGCTAAAGACACCGGAGGATATATTTGGAAGTGCGCTTTCCTATGTGAAGATTATTATTATGGGAGTTGTGTTTACTGCCATATATAACGTGTGTGCCAATGTGCTTAGGGCGGTGGGGGACAGTAAGACACCACTTTACTGCCTGATGGCGGCAGTGGCTGCCAATATCCTTTTGGATCTTTTGTTTGTGGCAGTATTTGACTGGGGAATCAAGGGAGCTGCTTATGCAACCATCCTTGCTCAGGCAATGTGTGGCATTTTGTGTGCTGCCTATGCACTGATAAAGTTTAAGAATCTGATACCGAAAAGGGATGAATGGAAACTGACAGGAGTTCAGTACCGGGAGCTTGTTACCACCGGACTTTCCATGGGACTTATGGGATGCATTGTAAATATTGGAACGATAGTGCTCCAGGGTGCAATCAATAGCCTCGGAACGAAGATTGTGGCGGCACATACCGCAGGACGAAGAGTATTTGAGATATTGATGATTATCATTTTTACCACCGGACTTTCCATGACAACCTTCGTGAGCCAGAATATGGGAGCCGGAAAGATTTCCAGAATTAAGCAGGGAATCCGCCATGCAATGGTGATTGTATCGTTGGAAACCACAGTGTTGGTAGTAATTTGTCTTTTGTTTGGAGAGCCTGTGGTTCGCTGGCTTACAAATACCACAGACCGGGAAATTATGGATGCGGCAGTGATGTATATCCGGGTGGGAATTGTATTTTTCTATGTGTTAGGACCACTGTTTGTCCTGCGATGTTCCCTGCAGGGAATGGGAAGAAAGATTATTCCGGTATGTTCTAGTATATTAGAGATGGTGTTGAAGGTGCTTTCTGCAAAATTCCTGGTACCGGCACTTGCTTATTTTGGAGTGGCACTTACGGAGCCCATTAGCTGGATTGCTATGACGCTGCTGCTTGCGGCGGCATATTTTGCAAAGCCGTTGGAGAAAGAAGAAAAGATAACCGTAGTAAGTGCATATAAATCAGGAAAATAAAACAATTCTTGACATTTTCAGAATGATATTCTATATTTATGTAAGATTGAAAGGTTATGAGAAAGAGGAGTAGAAGCAGTTCCTTGTCAGAGAGAATAATCCACCGGCTGAAAGATTATTTCAAGAAGAATGCTTTGAAGGTAGCTTTTGAACCGCATGATTGAAAGTTGAAACACTCAATGCATAGATTATGCCGGCATCGTCCCCGTTACAGGACAAGATAAGTGATAAATTAAGGTGGTACCGCGATCGTTCGCCCTTATACTGATATGAGAATATTGGTATAAGGGCATTTTTAGCTTAAAAATTATGAAAAAGGAGAAAGATTATGTCAAAAGAGTTAGAGAAGAATTATAACCCATCTGAGATTGAAGACAGAATTTACAAAAACTGGTTAGATAAGAAATACTTTCATGCGGAAGTTGACCGCAGTAAGAAACCATTTACCATTGTAATGCCGCCTCCCAATATTACCGGACAGCTGCATATGGGACATGCACTTGATAATACCATGCAGGATATTTTAATCCGTTATAAGAGAATGCAGGGATACAATGCATTATGGCAGCCGGGAACAGACCATGCGGCTATTGCAACAGAGGTTAAGATTATTGAATCTTTAAAGGAGCAGGGCATTGATAAGGAAGACCTTGGACGTGACGGGTTCCTTAAGAGAGCATGGGAATGGAAGGATGAGTATGGCGGACGTATCATCAACCAGTTAAAGAAGCTTGGTTCTTCTGCTGACTGGGACAGAGAGCGTTTTACCATGGATGAGGGCAACAACGATGCTGTAAATGAAGTATTTTGCAAGTTATATGAAAAGGGATGGATTTATAAAGGTTCCCGTATTGTAAACTGGTGTCCGGTTTGTCAGACCACCATTTCTGATGCAGAGGTAGAACATGTGGACCAGGATGGTTTCTTCTGGCACATCAACTATCCAATCGTTGGAGAGGAAGGCAGATTCGTAGAGATTGCAACCACCCGTCCGGAGACATTGTTAGGTGATACTGCAGTTGCGGTTAATCCGGAGGATGAAAGATATCAGGATATCATCGGTAAGATGCTGAAGCTGCCACTTACGGACAGAGAGATTCCGGTGATTGCAGACCCTTATGTAGATAAAGAATTTGGAACCGGTTGTGTGAAGATTACACCGGCTCATGATCCAAACGACTTTGAGGTTGGAAAGCGTCATAACTTAGAGGAAATCAACATTATGAATGATGATGCAACCATTAACGGGCTTGGTGGCAAGTATGCCGGTATGGACCGTTACGAGGCAAGAAAAGCCATGGTTGCAGATTTGGAAGCAGAGGGCTTATTGGTTAAGGTTGTTCCTCACAGCCATAATGTAGGTACCCATGACCGTTGTAAGACTACGGTTGAGCCGCTCATTAAGCCACAGTGGTTTGTAAAGATGGAGGAAATGGCAAAGCCGGCTTTAGAGGCAGTAAAGAGTGGAGAGTTGAAGCTGATTCCGGAGCGTATGAATAAGACCTATTACAACTGGTTAGAGAATATCCGTGACTGGTGTATTTCCCGTCAGCTTTGGTGGGGACACCGGATTCCGGCTTATTACTGTCAGGATTGTGGTGAAGTTACGGTTTCAAAGGATGCAGTATGTACCTGTCCAAAATGTGGTTCTTCTAATATGAAACAGGACCCGGATACATTAGATACCTGGTTCTCATCTGCATTATGGCCATTTTCAACCCTTGGCTGGCCGGAAAAGACAGAGGAAATGGATTATTTCTTCCCAACAGACGTATTGGTAACCGGATATGACATCATTTTCTTCTGGGTAATCCGTATGGTATTCTCTTCTATCGAACAGACCGGTAAGTTGCCGTTCCATACCGTATTGTTCCATGGTCTGGTAAGAGATGACCAGGGTCGTAAGATGTCTAAGTCATTAGGAAATGGTATTGATCCGTTAGAGGTAATTGATAAATATGGTGCAGATGCCTTAAGATTTACCCTGATTACAGGAAATGCACCGGGAAATGATATGCGTTTTTACTGGGAGCGTGTTGAGGCAAGCCGTAACTTTGCAAACAAGGTTTGGAATGCATCCCGTTTCATTATGATGAATATCGAAAAAGCAGATGTAAAGGATGTAGACCTTTCAAAGCTTACCTTAGCAGATAGATGGATTTTATCAAAGGTAAATACGCTGGCAAAGGATATGACAGAGAATCTGGATAAATTCGAGCTTGGTATTGCAGCTTCTAAGGTATATGACTTTATCTGGGAAGAGTTCTGTGACTGGTATATCGAGATGGTAAAACCACGTCTTTACAATGATGAGGATGAGACAAAGGCAGCAGCCCTTTGGACATTAAAGACTGTTTTAATCAATGCATTGAAGCTGCTTCATCCATATATGCCATTCGTTACAGAGGAGATTTTCACCAATCTGCAGGATGAGGAAGAGTCTATTATGATTTCTACATGGCCTGAGTTTAAGGATGAATGGAACTTTGAACAAGATGAGAAGGCTGTGGATACCATTAAGGATGCGGTTCGTGGAATCCGTAATCTCCGGGCAGAGATGAATGTGCCAAACAGCAAGAAGGCTACCGTTTATGTAGTTTCTGAAAAGGAAGAGATTCGTGGTATCTTTGAAGATGCAAAGGTATTCTTTGCAACACTGGGC
This sequence comes from Clostridiales bacterium, assembly GCA_029012085.1. Taxonomy (GTDB): domain Bacteria; phylum Bacillota; class Clostridia; order Lachnospirales; family Lachnospiraceae; genus CAG-590. The sequence continues at coordinate 27,236 of JAQXLK010000046.1, read as the reverse complement.
TTTGCTTCTGAAGTACTGGTTCAGGCAGATAAGACCGGCATTGCAGATGACGCCGTATCTACGGTTATTCATGATGCAGTAGTTTACATGCCATTTGCAGAGCTTGTAGATATTGAGAAAGAAATTGAGCGTCTTCAGAAAGAGCAGAAACGTTTAGAGGGAGAAATTAAGCGTTGTAACGGAATGCTTAACAATCCGAATTTTGTTGGTAAGGCACCGGAGGCTAAGATTGCAGAAGAGAAGGCAAAATTAGAGAAGTATACCGGTATGCTGGATACTGTAAATGAGCGTCTTACCCAGCTTGGAAAATAAGCTTGGGGTGACTGTTCATGGGTTGGTTACCCGGACGCTCCAGATTCGATAAAATTGTTTTCCGACCGGGCCCGCTTGCGCTTAGTTGCGTGCGTAATGGTACATAAGGCTGCAAAGAACGCAGCCTAAGTACCAACGGACGCAAATAGCCCTCATGGAAAACAATTTTTTCGAACCTGAAGCTGTGGATTGGTAACGAGTGAATAGTAACAAGCTTGGGAAATAAGTGGGCGGATGTTCAAATTGTACTTGGATTGACTTGAAAAAAATGATAGAATGAAAAAGAGGTTGTCATGAAAAGAGATACGTTAGGATTTCATTGTGGCAGCCTCTTTTTTGAAAAGGACTTACAGGAATAAAAAAGGGGAGAGTGTGATTATGATAAGGAAGAAAAAGTATCAAAAAGGAAAGCGGCTTGTTATGACAATGCTTGCTGCATTTGTATTGATTGGAAGCAGCTGCAATGGGATTGATAAGAGCAGCATTTATGCAAAAGAGGCAGGTGACGCTTCTGCTGCAGAAGTGTCGGAGGAGGAGTTAATCAGTAAAACCTCCGCTTCACAGAACAATACAGAAGTTAAAAAGGTAGAAGTGGACCCTACATCTATAGCACAAACACAGGTGTACAAAGAGTATGATTATTCTTTTCTTAAGACCTATTCTTTTGGTCAGAGAGATATAGAGAAGGTAAAGGTAACCTTTGAAAGTACAGAGGATTTGAAGAATAGTGATGATATCAGACTGAGAGCCGGAAAATTTATAAAAACAGAGGGCTTTTATAAAAAAGGTGACGGTGGCGGTGCCGTTTATGAAATCATGAGCGAATGGGATATGGGACAGGCGAAAAGGAAAGAAGGAGCCGTTCAGCTTGCCAACGGATTGTATGCCTGTATTGTACCGGACGAGTGTGAGATAAAGGGTGAAAAATGGGTAGTTGTTAATGTAAAACAGTTTGGTGCAATGGGGGACGGAGTAACGCCATCCCAGAGTGGGATTTCTTCTGCAGCCGTTTTCGCATCGAACTATGCAGCAAGTAATGAGGAGGTCTTCAGAGGTCTGGTGTACATTCCAACCGGTGAATACAAATGTATTAATGAGATTGTTTCCGATGGTCTGAAAGATGTGAATATTGTTGGAGACGGAGAATCATCTATCCTATTTACTGATAATGATTATCGTGCAGATCAGGGATATTCGGAACATTTTTTCCTTACATGGAACGCTAAAAATCTTTACTTCGGAGATTTTCGGATTGAAGCAAGAGAAGTAGATTTATATCATTATATGAGACAGTTTACATTGATTTATTGTGATAATGTATATATTTATAACATGGATATGATTATTCCACAGGAAACCTATTCTGCATATTATTTTCAGGATAAGCAGTATTCTAATTTCTGTTGTTACAGTGGTGACACCAATATTACAGTGGATGACTGTACTATGATCCAGTTTAGTGGAACCTATAGAGGTGCCAATGTAGGAATCATGGATTTTTGGAACAAAGAAGTGAAAAATATTACGGTGATGAACTGTGACTTATATAGTAATGCCAGAGATGAGCAGATTGGTATTTTCAACATACCAAAAACCGGTGCTCATGTAAATGAGAATACCAGTATCAGTAACGTTGATTTGATTAACAATTCCATACATACCATTCCGGTTAAGTATACGGAAGTAATTGGAAACCAGAATATGTGTTTCACCGTAGCGTATGGTGATTCCGTGCGAATTGATGATGTCCGGATTGCAGGTAATCATTTTATCTGCCAGGCAGATTCTAAATTTATGACCTTTGGTACCATAACCAATTGTGTAGTGGAAGACAACATTATTGAGATTATAACCACCAGATCCAATGGTGCTAGTGTATTTGATTCCAGTAATGGCGACGAGAAAAACATTATCATTCGAAATAATGAATTTTACCTGGGCAGTACGGATGGAAAGCAGGAAAAAGCCGGTTTCTCCCAGGGAAAGATGACGTTAGAGGGGAATAAGGTATTTGCGGACGTTGGTATGAGTTTTGCTGTTGTTGGGAAAGTAGCAAAGAATAACGAGTTTGTATTTTTGAAATCGGTTGGAACGGTCTGCGGTTCCGTTGGACAGGTGGAAGGAAATACCTTCTATCTGTATGATGGAACAAAGATATCCCATAATGTATTTAATGCATCAGCGTCTGACGGTTGGAAAGATGTCACAATCAAGAATAATACGGTTTATGATTATAAGCGTAGTATTGCACGGATAACTGCATGGGAGGCTTTAATAGTTGGAAGCACAGGGCTTGATTGTAAAGAAACGCTGGAGTTTAGTGGAAACAAGTATTATGCGCCAAACAAGAAATATTTCGATTCTTACCATTATACAATGCGAACCGGCAATGACGCAGAGGATAAAGAAAAAGGTCTTGATAAAAAAGAAGATGTAGACTGGGTAATAGATGAAAATGGTAAACAAAAGATTACGGCATTCTATAATCGTATGGCCTATTTACGGGGACCGGATAATGCAGAGATACCACTGAAAAAGGTAATATTCAAAGATAATGAACTGCAGGGAGTAAAGGGATATACCGAGCATGCAAAACCGAAAAATGTAGAATACATTTTTGAGAATAATAAAACCCTTCCGTATAGAGAGGATTTAAGCGAAGATGAGCCTGTGGTAAGCAGTGTGGATATCCTTTACAATAACCAGAAGACCACAGAGATTTCAGTTACCGGGGATACGGTCAAGCTTGATAAAATTGTACGGGTAGCAACAGAAAAAGATGAAGAGGGTAATGTTTTAAGCGAGCAGGAGACAAAGGACAAAGAGATTAAGTGGTATACATCGGTGGAGAGTATGGCTGAGGTAACAGAAGACGGAACTGTTACCAGAAAGATGTATGGTGATGTAAAGGTATATGCGGTGCCAACAGATGGCGGCGGCGTGTATGGAGTATGCACCATTCATTTCCAGAAAAATCAGGCAACCGGAATCAGTTTAAAGAAGAATAGTATCGAATTGCAGCCGGGATTAAAATATTATGCAGATTATACGGTTTTACCAAAAGAAGCATCTCAGGATTTAAAATGGACTTCTTCCAATGAGGAGATAGCAACAGTATCTGCTACCGGATTAATTACAGCAAAAGCAGTTGGTGATGTGGTGATTACAGGCAGTACCACAGATGGCAGTGGAGTTTCCGGGACTATTTCCGTAAAGGTTACACCGGTTACCGTAAAGAAAATGAGCATGGACACTACCTGGCTCTATTATAAGGAAGAAGAAATTGGGGCAACGAAGCAGTTGGCAGTTGCTTCCTATACACCGGATAATGCAACAAATAAAGAAGTAAAACGGTGGGAAAGCACGGATCCGTCTGTTGCAGAGGTGGATCAGCAGGGAAAGGTTACCATTAAAGGAAGCGGTCTTGCATCTATCCGGGCATATTCCACAGATGAATATTGTTATGCTTCTTGTAATGTTTATGTACAGCCAGCTAAGGTTGCGAATTTCAAAGTGGAGCAGATTGAGAAAACAAAAGTGTCTCTTTCCTGGGAACCTGTGGAGAAGTGTTATGGTTATATGCTGTATCAATGGGACGATTCTGCTTCCGAATGGAAACAGCTGAACTACGGAAGGGCATTACCACAGGATAAGACTTCCTATACAGTGGAAAATCTTGCTGAGAATACAGAGTACAAATTCTGTATCCGTTCTTATTATCAAAGATGGTATTCGAACGGTTCGGATTTATATGAAAGCAAGGATAGTATTGTTTCTGCAAAAACATACAGTTATACACCGGTTACCCGGATTGCAGGCAACAGTGATGTATTTACAGTAATTGAATATAAGGGAGTAAAAGAAAAGGAATTTACCATAAAATATAATAGTAGTGCGGATTATAGCAATCTGGATTTTACTTATGAAATAGCAGATGAAAGTATTGCAAAAGTAAAATCCGTTGCGGATAAAGAAAGTGGAAATAAAAACGACAAGGAAAAGAGTATTGTCATAGAGGGATTAAAGTATGGTACGACTATGCTTACGGTTACTTCGAATGATGAACGCCATACCTTTGTACAGATTCCGGTAGGTGTCATAGCAGACAACAAAGTAACGAATTGTACAGCAAATGCGGTTTATAAACAGATTACGATTTCTTTTGACGGATTAGAAGATGAGACAAACATCGATGGTTATTTTGTACGATTAGTAACCGGAATTAATCGTTATAAAGATATTGGATTTGTCGAGAAAACAGGAGAGCGTACTTATAGCTATGTGGACACAAATGTAGAGCCGGGTGTAAATGCAAGTCCTAGAGGATGGGGATATCAATATACTGTTAGTCCGTGTGTTACAGATGGTACATATTATCATCCGGGAAATCAAGTCCTTTCCAATGGTGGACAACCGGTTTTTGTCCCGGGTATTAAAATGGGAGAGAAACAGTATATTGTTGCACCTGAAGAGAGCATAACCGTATCTGCGAAATTAGAGGTTGCAGATCAGTTTGATTCTGAATTAGACTGGGAAATTAGCAATGACAAGTATGCCTCTGTTGAAAGGGTAGAATCGGAAGATGGAGAGAAAATGACAAATTATGCAAAAGTAACCGGTCTCAATGCAGGTGTTACAAAGGTAATAGCAGGTACAAAAGATGGTGTGATAGAGGAATATGCAAAATTAATTGTAACACCGCAGGCAGTGCAAGATGTAAAAGCAAAAGCGGAAGGTACGAATGTTTCTTTAAGTTGGAAAGCCATTAAGAATGCAAATGGATACGTTGTGTCCAGATGGGATGAGAGTACACAAGAGTATCAAAAGCTATCAGAAGTAACAGAAAACGCTTTTCAAGATTTAGATTTGAAAGAAAATACTTCTTACAAATATCAGATTAGTGCATTCATGAATGTAGATGGAGTCCGATATGACGGAAAATTCACATCTGACATTATTGTTACAACAAGTAGTAAAAATGATAATAATGATGATAATAATAATCAAAATGATGATCAAAATAATGACCCCAATAATCCAAATAAGGATAATGATCAAAATAATGAAAATGATCCAAATAAAGAAAATGACAAAAATGTTGAAGAAAATAAGAATGCAAATAAGTATGAAATTGATGTAGTGAAGGGACATAAATACATCGTATCCGGATATATTTATAAGGTAACAGGAGACAAGACAGCTGCTGTTACGGGTATTACCAGCAAGAAGAAGACCAGCATTGTTGTGAAGGATACGCTTAATATTGGTGGAAAAAGTTATAAGATTACGGTTATTGATGCAAATGCATTTAAAAACTGTAAGAAACTGAAAAAAGCAACCATTGGCAAAAACGTAACAACCATTGGCAAAAACGTTTTTTACGGTGATAAGAAGTTAAAGACAATTACCATAAAATCAACGTCTTTGAAAACTGTTGGTAAAAATGCAATTAAGGGAATTGATAAAAAAGCACAGATTAAAGTGCCAAAGAGCAAACGGAGCAAATACAAAAAGTTGTTTAAAAAGTCTGCCGGATATGTATCTGGCATGAAACTGAAATAAAAAGCGAATCATGGCGATTGAAAGAAAAAGCGAATTATGGTAGTATGGTGCAGGAAAGTAAATGGAGGGGAGACAAAGATGGAATTAAAATTAACAGATGAAGAAAACAAGCAAGAGTCCGGAAGTGGGTTAAAATTATCCGGTACGAGTGGTGCAGAAACAAAAAAAGAGGATTTCGGAGAAGCAAATCCATGGGATTTTGATAAAAATCAGGAACCGGTGGTGATATCCTCTGTAAGCACTACAAATAATACAAGCAGTGTACAGAGAAATGATACCTCTGGTGAAAATATCATATTAATAATTGGAAAATATGCGGCACACCTTAGTATTATCCTTGAAATTGCACTGATAGCCTGGATTTGTTCGCAGGGAATGTCGGATGTATATATGAACCTTCAGAAATTACAAGGGGTGTTTAGCATATGTACGCTGGTTGTGATTGTGGATGCAGTTTTAGTAAATATACTATATGGGAGAAAAGTTTCGCTTATTGTTTGGGCATTGCTGCTTCCGTTTGTATATCCGATGCAAAGAAATAAATATGTGAGTGGAAGTGGTGGACTTGGAACCTTATGTTGTTTTGGTTTTTTAGTGGCTTTTTTGGCATTTTTCGCTTTCATTTTCAAAGCAGTGGCCGGATATGGAGAGATAATAAGAATTGCAGATAATGAGACACGCACAGAGGCAGTTGCAGTTATGGATCAAACTACGGCGGATGGTCAGCGCATTGGTGACAAAATTATGAAAAAAGTTTATGTTAAGGATGCACTTGTGCAAAAACAGGGAAATACCACAGTTGTTGCCTTGGCCGGATATGGTTCGGTAACAATTGATGGAGATGTTTTTATGGATACGGGAAATTCGAACATCGAAACACAGATGGCATTTGTAAAGCAGAACAATGGTACATATGAATTGCGGGCAGTAATATTGAATGGGGCAGAATTGTCATCCTATGGAGCTCAGTCTTATTGGAACAGTGTAATACTTAAATAATTTTAGGAAGAAAAAGGGAGATGAAACATGGCAGTAAAGATTTTACTTTTAATTGTATTTTTTGCAATTATGATTGGCGTTGGCTTCTATTCCAGAAAGAACGCTACGAATGTGAATGATTTTGTGTTAGGAGGAAGAGGAGTTGGCCCATGGCTTACTGCATTTGCGTTTGGTACATCTTATTTTTCATCTGTAGTATTTGTAGGTTATGCAGGACAGTTTGGATGGAAATACGGTCTTGCTTCTACCTGGATTGGTCTTGGTAATGCATTTATCGGAAGTCTGCTGGCGTGGCTGGTGCTTGGACGAAGAACCCGTGTTATGACACAGAAGTTAGATGCAAAGACGATGCCGGAATTCTTTGGAAAGCGTTATGATTCAAAGGCGCTTCGACTTGCAGGTTCTGTGATAGCATTTGTATTTTTAGTACCGTACACAGCATCTATTTATAATGGTCTTTCCAGACTTTTTGGTATGGCATTTGACATTGATTACAAAGTATGTATTATTGTGATGGCTTTGCTTACTGCAATATATGTTATCGTTGGTGGTTATATGGCTACCACGTTAAATGATTTTATTCAGGGTATCATCATGCTGATTGGTATTTGTGCCGTGATTGGTGCTGTTTTAAATGGCAAGGGAGGTTTCTTAAATGCCATCAAGGAACTTTCTGTGATTCCCGCAGATGACGTAGCAGTGCCAGCTTTACAGGGCGGACAGGGATTGTTTGCAAGCTTCTTTGGACCGGACCCGGTGAATCTGCTAGGTGTAGTGATTCTTACCTCTCTTGGTACATGGGGACTTCCACAGATGGTACATAAGTTCTATGCCATTAAGGATGAGAAAGCGGTTAAGACCGGTACAGTGGTTTCTACATTTTTTGCAATTATTATTTCCGGTGGATGTTATTTCTTAGGTGGTTTTGGTCGTTTGTTTGACTGTGCGGCAATCTACAAGGAAGATGGTACAGTAGCATACGATACGATTGTTCCACAGATGTTATCCACTTTACCGGATATTTTAATCGGAATCGTGATTGTATTGGTATTGTCCGCATCCATGTCAACCTTATCCTCTTTGGTATTGACATCAAGCTCAACCCTTACACTTGATTTCATAAAAGAGTCTGTTGTAAAGAATATGAGCGACAAGACCCAGCTTGTTGTGATGCGTGTGTTAGTTGCAGGATTTATCATTTTATCCGTTGTATTAGCGCTGAATCCACCAACCTTTATTGCACAGCTTATGGGTATTTCATGGGGTGCTTTGGCCGGTGCATTTTTAGCACCATTTATGTACGGTCTTTATTCAAAGAAGATTACAAAGGCTGCAGTATGGGCAAGCTATATCGTGGGAGTTGGAATTACGGTATCCAATTTATTCCTCAAGTTCATTGCTTCCCCAATTAATGCAGGTGCAATTACCATGATTGTTGGATTGATTGTGGTTCCGGTAGTAAGTTTGATTACACCAAAGATGAACAAGGAATATGTGGAGGAAATCTTTACCTGCTATGATGAAACGGTGGTGGTACATAAAACAAAATCGTTGGAAGAGTAGAATAGTTTATTAAAAGCTGTATGAAAGCAGAATGGAGTATTGAGATGATAAAGAACATATTTAAAGGTATTATTATTGGTATTGCAAACATTATTCCCGGCGTATCCGGAGGAACAATGGCAGTTTCTATGGGAATCTATGATAAGCTGATACATTGTGTTACACATTTATTTAGTGAATTCAAAAAAAACATTCAGTTTTTACTTCCGATATTTATTGGAGCCGGAATTGGGCTGGTGGGTCTTTCTTTTGCGATTGAATATATGTTTGAACATATGCCGCTTCCGACCAATATGCTTTTTATTGGATTGATTGTTGGTGGTCTGCCGGCAATATGGAAAAAGGTTAAGGGGAATACCATTAAAGGGGGACATATCCTTTCTTTTCTTTTGTTTTTTGCGTTAGTGGCAGGTCTTGCGGCTTTTGGTAATGCGGAGCGTGCAGATGTTGTGTTGAATCCGGGAGTAGGGATGGCATTTACTATGTTTTTTGTTGGCCTGATTGCTTCTGCAACGATGATTATTCCGGGTGTATCCGGTTCTATGATATTATTATTGCTTGGATTTTATAATCCAATTGTAAGTGAGATAAATGCATTTATTCGTGCGCTGGTGGCACTGGATGGTGCCGGTCTGGCAAGAGGCTGTGCATTATTTATTCCACTTGGAATTGGTGTGGTTGTTGGAATCTTTGGTATTGCAAAGATAATAGAGATTGTATTTGAGAAGTTTCCACTTTATGCGTATTGGGCGATTATCGGCTTGATTGCTGCTTCACCAGTGGCAATTTTACTTGTTGGTGAGTTGGGAACCATTACGGTGGGAAATGTTTTTGTTGGTATTCTGTGTTTGGGTATCGGTAGTTTTGCAGCTTATTATTTGGGTGAATAGTGGGTTCCTTTTCATATGTTTGCTGGGCGGACGCTCTGGCTTTGATAAAATTGTTTTCAAGCCGGGCCCGCTTGCGCTTAGTTGCGTGCGTAATGGTACGTAAGCAAGGTAACACTATGCCCACTAGGTTCGAAAGTACCTCACCAAGTGGGCAAGTGTACTTTCGTACTAAGCTCGGAAAGACCTCGCTAAGTACTCAATGCAAGTACCAACGGACGCAAATAGCCCTTTTCGAAAACAATTTTATCAAAGCCAGAGCTGTGTATTGGCAACGAGTGAATAGGTAACTTAAAATTGTTCCTCGACGGTTCAGAACGTAAATTTCATTGACAATGCTGAGGAAAAAGGCTTATACTAGTTTTATGGGTGAATTTTTATTTACTTTTTCTTATAAGGAAAAGAGCATTAAAAACTTCACATAATTAGGCATTAAAAATACATAAAATATACAGGAAAGGGAGGCATGTACTATGATTAAGATTTACAGAACGGAAAATAGAAAAATTGGAGAATTACATGCCTACGAACCCGGTAGCTGGGTGCAGTTGACTGCACCGACATTAGATGAGATGCAGCTGATTTCCAAGCGGTTTGAGATTGATATTGCTGATGTCCGTGCCGCTATGGATGCGGATGAGAGTTCTCGTGTGGAGATTGAGGATGACTATACCTTGATTCTGGTGGATATACCAATTATTGAGATTCGTAATGAGCAGAAAGCATATACGGCAATTCCGCTGGGTATTCTTTTGTTGGATGATTATATTATAACGATTTGTGCAGAGGAGACACCGGTGCTGGAGTATTTTGTGAATTCCACTGTACGGGATTTCAGTACGAAAAAGCAGATGCGGTTCGTGTATCAGATTTTGTATCGGACATGTATGGTTTATCAGTTATACCTGCGAACCATTGATAATAAGAGAACAGAGATTGAGACCCGTGCCCAGGAAGACATGCAGGAAGAGGATTTGGTAACACTGCATGAGTTAGAGTCCAACCTTGTATATTTTGCAACCTCTCTTCGGGCGAATGGAGCGGTGATTGACCGACTTTCCAGATACAGTCGTGTGCGTCAGTTTCCGGAGGACAAGGATTTGCTGGATGATGTGAAAGTCGAGAATGCACAGGCGATTGAGATGACGGTAATTTATAAGGATATTATTCATGGTACAAGAGAGCTGCTATCGAATATTATTGATATCCGACTGAATAATGTGATGAAATATTTGGCGGCAATTACCATTGTTATGGCAATTCCGAACATTATATCCGGTTTTTATGGCATGAATGTGGATGGAAAATGGGTACCGCTTCACAGCACACCATATGGTTTTGGAATCATCTGTGTGGTGACATTGGTGGTCTGTCTTGTGGTGCTTAAGATATTGAAAAAGAAGCGGATGATTTAATGAGTGATATGCTGATAGAGGGAATAGGAATCCGGCAGTATGCAGACTTTTATTGTGTTTGCATATTGCTGGTTTTTTATTTACTAGGAAATTCCTTTGGAAGCACATTAAAATGGACAAATTATGGTAATCTATAGTAAAATAGACGCTAAAGGTGATAAGTGGAACGAAAAAACAATATGAGGAGGAGAAATCTTATGAAAAGAAAATGGACGATGTTTTTCTGTTTTTTAGCTGTAATAACTGTAATTTTCTGCAATAAGGCATTGGTGCGGGCGGCTGTTGTTGAGAAGGATTATCCGACATTGCCAAAAGGCTTTGAAATTTCCCAACAGTTTACTTATGATACAGACGGAAATTGCAGTGAAGAAGGCGGTATGTATGATGGAAAATCCAAGAAAATGATATTACCTAATGCCTCGAGTGAAACAAGGTATTCCTTTTTTAATTCGGGTGATGGGATTAAGCTTGATGGTTCCGGATTTTCATTTTGGTATAAGTCAGAAAAGGCATGTACACTTGATATGACGGGATTAATTTGGTTATACTTAGATCCGGCACCTGAGGGACGTTGGGTGACTTATTATTATCAGGGGCTCATTTTCTATGATAATGATATCACAAAGAAGGTTAAATATAAGACGGATATGAAGCCTGATATTCGTTCCAAAATTAAAGAGAATCAAAAATATAATATTAGTTTCTACAGAAGTGAGGGAAACTTTTATGTAGATGAGGTGTATACATTTAAAGCAAAACAGACTGCTGCGGATTCGTATGAGAATGCAGAGCAGGCGTTTAAGTTTTCACTTGCTCGGTATGATTATCAAAAAAATACAGGTTCGGAATATGTGGAATCCGGTTCGGAGAATGGAGCGGTTACGTTGTATCCAACGCCGGAACTGGGTGGCAAATCGGTAGATATCACATACGTAATGACGGATGCGGATAAAGCGCAGTTCAAAAGTGCGGTTGAACTGGCAAAAAAGGGAAGTGGCTATTTGCAAATCAGATGCGACGATATTATATGTCAGAATAGCGAAGAAAAGGATCAGTTTGCGAAGCTTACGCTTACCATTGGGAGCATAGACAAAATAATTAATGAAAGAACAGGACTAGAAGAATATGTAAATAAAAAACTGACAAAATGGATTATTGGTTCCGGTTCATCAGAGACATTCTTAATTGATGTTAAGGATATTGATAATTATGATTATTTAAAAAATATTCATGTTCAGATAACTGCCAGTAATGCGGTTACCGAGAAAATAAAGTTTAAGCTTTCGCCTATTACAGTTTATCATTTTCCAGAGAATGAAACCATTGTAGATACATCCTGGTTAAAGGAGCATACGAAACAAGATGGAAAAGAATTATCCATTGTAAATGACGATGGAGGCGATGCAAATCGTCAGTTTCTTCATGTTGCAAATGTGCGTGGAAGTGTGACGGAGATAGAATTGCCGGAGCTTGCTGTTGGTGAATACGAAGTATATGCAAATATGAGACTTAATACAACACCATCCCTTTTTTCAATGGCAGTAAATAATCGTATACAGGATATGGATAAGCATTTTAAGCTTTGGGTGAAAAATACGAATACAAAGTACAGTTCACATTCTCAAATTGCGAATCTATCTCTTGGTAATATAAAAATAACAAAGAATTATAAGGATGGTCCGACAAAGTTAAAATTCATTCCGTTTTATGGTTCCGGTGCAGAATGTGAGAGAACGGAAATGTATATTTCGTATCTTTCCTTCAAGAGGACAAGTACAGCAGTTGAGGAAGAGCCTTCCAATAATTTTGTTATTAAAGAGTATCCAGAGCCGACGGATTATGAAAAGCTTCGGACACTAAATAATTTTAATGAATATGTACGCTCATATGATAATCGCTATAACAGGGACGTGCAGGTATGTGGCTATGTTGGAGATGGACAGGCATTTAATTTAAATTCCAGGAGAGGGAAAAGTGCTCAGGGAATGGAACCACAGGTTAATATGATTTGGTCAGATAAGAATAAGCCTTTGGATGGAAGCGCTTTTCGGCATTGGCTCAAATTTGATTCTCTTCCGACAACCGGTACAAATAAGAATACGCTGTGGCTTATTGATGCGAATGGCACAAAGCGGCATCAGATTATTTTTACGGTGGCAAAAGATGGGGAAAAATACTCTTATAATGCATACTATGATAATAAGGTCATTGACAGTGGAGATTATGATGCACAAAATGGTGTATGGACGACTGTTTACTACAATAAGATTGTTTCAAATGGTGATTTGAGCTATATTACAGGAATTGGTATGTCTTCTGCGACACCTTGCTATGTTGACGAACTGCATACCATCCAGCAGGTACAGGGAGATATCATATATGAGAAGAATGCAGATGCAGAGTCGGCATCGGTATCAGGATACAGACTTCGAATAGAAGATGTTGTCATTAGTAATGTTTATGAAGATGTTCCGGTTACTACTATTAAGAACGGTGCATTATCGAAAACACTGACGTTAAAGTCAGTAAGTCTTCCTAAGAGCATTCATACCATTGAGGAAAATGCCTTTGCGGGTGATATGAATGTCAGTACAATCAATCTGGACAATGGTGTGAAGACAATTGGTGAGTATGCATTTAAAGATTGTAAAAAGCTAGGTGAGATTCCGTTTTCTTCTGAAATTTCAAGCATAGCGGAACATGCTTTTGAAGGATGTGAAAGTCTGGTAATGGTGGTGCCTTATAATTCATATGCGTACCAATATGCTGTGGATCATAACATCAATTATCGTACTACCTTGAATGGATTCGACTTTTATAAGATTGGAGAAGAGGTTCACATTGCAGATTATGTTGGAACGGAAGAGTCTGTTGTAATTCCAGAGAAAATAGAAAACCTTCCGGTTACGCGCATTTTGGAAGGTGCATTTTTAGGGAAAACAGTCAAATCAGTTTCGTCCACAACAGTTACACATATTGAAAAAGAAGCATTTTTGAATTGTAATAACCTTGAAAGTGCAAATTTCACGAATTTAGAGACGGTGGATGAAAAAGCATTTTATAATTGTACAGGATTAAAAAATGTCTTATTTGGTGATAAAATTACAACAATTAAAGAGGCTGCATTTGCTATGGATACTGCGCTTTTACGTATTAAATTGCCAGAAAGTCTTAGTAGTATTGCTTCCACAGCATTCACAAATTGTAGCAAAGAATTAGTTGCAGATGTTGTCAGGGATTCTTATGCATATCAGTATGTAAATGCAAGAGAAACTGCAATTTTGCAGATACCGGATACAGAATCGGAATACAAGTATTCTCTTTGGAGATATGAAGCAACTGTAATAGGTTATACTGGAAATCAGGAAGAGTTGCAGATACCGAACTCGATTGACGAGTATAGTGTTGTGGCAGTTGGGGAAAATGCTTTTAAGGATAATGCTAGGATTACATCTGTTGCGTTTTCGGATAAATGTAAGTCGGTAAGAGATTCTGCATTTTATGGGTGCATAAAGTTAAATCATGTGGATATTAACACCGTGTTACAGTTAGGTCATCACACATTTCAAAATTGTCCGGAGCTGAAGACAATTACACTTACAAATGTAACAAAATATTGGAATGATACCTTTGATACAGGGATTAATTTGGATACAAAAGAGAGTCAATTTAACAGAACGGCAGTAGAACTTACGAATTCATGGCATGCCGGTATCAATCTGGGATGTAGGTTTGATACAGGTGGTTATGAATTATACGGGAAATATACTAGAACGCAGGCTAGAAATTTTGCTAGTGATATAACAAAAGAATACATTCAGCATCTCTCTGATAGTGGATTTGATGTGATTCGTTTTCCAATTACCTGGACAGCATTTGTTGATGATGGAAACAATTATACTGTAGACGAAGAATATCTTGACCGTATTCAGGAAATTGTGGATTGGATCATTGCAGAGGATATGTATGTTATTATTAATACCCATCATGATTCTTCTGAATATGATTTAAATAAGGGGTGGCTGAATTTATATAATTATAATGAAAATACCTGTAAAAAGTATGAACGCATCTGGGAGCAGGTTTGTGAGCGGTTTAAGGATTATGATGAACATCTGATTTTTGAGTCTTTGAATGAGCCAAGATATAACAATGAATGGGATCCAAAAACAGCGGGTTCAAATGAACATTTAAATGATTTACAACAGCGATTTTATAATGTTGTACGTGCATCTGGAGGTAATAACGAAAAGAGATATCTTATGTTAGAAACGTATGCGGCTGCATTGAAAGACGGACAGTGTAAAAGTTTTCTGAATTATTGGGAAGATACATTCAAAAAGGACAGTCATTTAATTGCTTCTGTGCATTTTTATAGTAACAATATTGGAGAAAATAATTTTAGGGAGTTGGAGCGCTGTAAAAATTATTTTGGTGATAATGGAATTGCATGCGTTTTGGGAGAATCTGCGACACAGATTCATTCAACACTTAGTGATATAGCAAATAATGCGAAAAGAGAAGATGTGAGAGTAGTTGATACGGAGCACTATGAGCAGACAAAAGAGGTAAGGTACATAACAACAACGATTAACGCAAGAGATTATGAAAATTGGTATGTCTCAAGATGGTTAGATTCCTTCCTGAATGTTGCTGACAGGAATGGAGTGAAATTGTTGTATTGGGAAGATGGTGGAAGTATGACACTAGGTGTGAAGGGTAAGAATCCATATTGGTATTTTCCATCTGCTATCGATGTATTTATGAATCACGGCTATGATATTACTGTAGATGGGGAAAAAATTACACTTGAGAATTTGTCCTTTACTTTACCTGAAAATGAAGAAGTTCTTTATTACACAAATGGGAAGATAAAATTTAAGCCAGGGGAAACCGTTACACTTAGCCAGATAAAAAAGAATACGGAAATTGTATCGGTAACACAGGAAGCTGAAAAGGAATGGCAGTCAGATGATGAATATCATTGGACAGAAGGTGGTGATAAGCAGGAGCATACCTTTGGTGACTGGACAGTGATAAAAGAAGCAACCTGTACCGAGACTGGTGAGCAGAGTCATATATGTCAGGTTTGTAATAGGGAAGTAAAAGCCGAAATTCCAGCGAAAGGGCATACCGAAGAGGTGATGGAAGGAAAACCTGCAACCACGACAGAGACAGGATTGACAGAGGGTAAGAAGTGTTCGGTGTGTGGTGAGATTTTGGTAGCACAGCAGGAGATACCGGTTATAGATGAAAATCATCAGCATACGGAAGTGATACTGGAAACTAAGCCGGCAACCTGTACGGAAACAGGATTGACAGAAGGGAAAAAGTGTTCTGTTTGTAATGAGATTTTAGTGAAACAGGAAGTAATTCCGGCGAAAGGGCATAATTATATACAGACTGGTTATCAGGCATCAACTACAGAAAAAACTGGCTTGATTACATATACATGTTCTGTTTGTGGAGAGATAAAAACAAGCTTAATTGACAAAATAGAAGAAAGCAAGCCGGTCTCAGCGGAAACAGTACCATCGGTTTCTGAAGTGGAAGAAGAAATCTATAGTATGGAAACAGAGGAAGCACCAGAGAATTCACGATATAATATATTAAAATTCCGTTCATCAAAGACCACTCAAAGCAGTATTCAATTAAAGTGGTTTAAGGTGAGTGGTGCGACAGGATATAATATATATGGAAATCTTTGCGGTAAAGGAAACAAGTATAACAAATTAGCAACCGTAAATGGTAGTGCAAAAGTAAGTTACACTTTAAAGCAGTTGAAAAAAGGAAAATATTACAAATTCATTGTTACAGCAGTAAAAGAAGACAATGGAACACAGAAAGTAATAGCAACTTCTAAGTCCATCCATGTTGCAGTGCAGGGAGGAAAAGCAGGAAATTATAAGGCTGTTAAACTGACCAATGTAAAGAAAAATAAGATTAGCCTGAAGAAAGGAAAAAGCTTCAGTATTAAGGCAAAGTCAGTGGTACAAAACAAAAAACAGAAAGTTAAGAAACACCGGGGATTATGTTACGAAAGTACAAACTCAGAAATAGCCACTGTAAATAAAAAAGGAAAGATTACTGCGAAAGGAAAAGGTAAATGTGAGATTTATGTATATGATCAAAGTGGTAATTATTCCGTAATAAAAGTTATGGTGAAGTGAATGCCGGATGAACTTTTGTAATTAGGTGGTTATAATCTCATTGGCTTTAGATGATGGGTAGTTCCACTGTTTATGAAAATCTATTGGATAGACATCAGTCAGGTAAGAAAGAAAACTGCCGCATGAAATATACAGCAAAAAGAAATGTATATTTCGTGTGGCAGTTTTGCGTTACGTTTTAGAACATTTTGTTATTTCATTAAAAAAGATTCATGCAATGTATGAATTAGCATTTCTCCGGTTCCGGATACTCCACACCAAAGGTATCCACTGTGATGGAAGCAATTTTTTGCTCTGTGAGAGGCTTATCGTAATAGTCGGTCTCTACACATGCAATCTTATCTACAATATCCAATCCCTCTGTCACCTTACCGAATGCGGCATATTGTCCATCAAGATGAGGAGATGTTTTATGCATAATAAAAATCTGTGAGCCGGCAGAGTCAGGCATCATGGAACGTGCCATAGATAAAACACCCGGGGTATGTTTTAAATTGTTCTCAAAACCATTCATAGCAAACTCACCCTTGATGCTGTAACCCGGACCACCCATTCCGGTGCCCTCCGGACATCCGCCCTGAATCATAAAGTTCTTGATTACGCGATGAAAGATCAGACCATCATAATAGCCCTTCTTAACAAGGGAAATAAAATTGTTAACTGTGTTTGGTGCAATATCAGGATAAAGCTCTGCCTTCATTACATCGCCATTTTCCATTGTGATTGTTACAACTGGATTTGCCATAATATAAATTCCTTTCTGCTCTTAAATATTTTCCAAAATGAATGGAAGGATAGCAGTATTCTAACATTTACAACGTCACATGGCAAGGATGATGGTGCTTTTTATCAAATCCGGAGCGTCCGTCTGACATAACAATTACATTTCTCTTTCTTTTCCCCAGAAGAATAATGCCACTGTACCGGGACCGGTATGACTTCCAATAACGGTTCCAATGCTGTAAATCTCTACTTTGCCGTTAAGTTTGGGGAAACGCTCTTCAATTAGGTCAGCAACAGCTTTTGCATCTTCATAGCAGGCCGAATGGGAAATATAACATTTACCGTCATAATCAAGACCGTCTCTTGCAGTTTCTTCCATTTTTGCAACGATTTCTTTGATTACCTTGCGTTTTGTGCGGATCTTCTCCCGGACAATCAGCTTGCCTTCACTGTTGACGTTCATCAAAGGGCAGATATTTAATAAATTACCGATGGTTCCGGCAGATTTGGAAATGCGGCCGCCCCGGATAAAAAATGTAAGGTCGGTGGAGAAAAACCAATGGTTCAATGAAAGAAGATTCTCGTTCGTCCATTGATACAGCGTGTCGATATCCATTCCCTCATCCCGCTTGTCCGCAATGGCGTCCATCAAAAGACCATAACCGGAGGAAGCAGCCAGGGAATCAATTACATAAATTTTGCGGTCAGGAAATTCTTCGGATAGCATATCTCTTGCAATACAGGCAGAATTATAGACACCGGAAATGCCGGATGATAATGTTAAATGAAGAATATCCTGTCCCTGTTCTAAAAACGGGCGGAAATATTCGATGAATTCATCTGCATTTACCTGGGATGTTTTTGTATCAGAACCATCTGTCATTTTCTGATAGAATTCCTCAAAGGGGATGGATTTACCCAAATCGTCCGGATAAGAAACGTTATCTAACAGAAAATGAAAACATATGTAGTGAATGTCTCTTTTGTCAAAATGTTCCTGTGTTAAATCTGCTGTGGAACAGCAGGAAATGACATAATTACTCATGTAAAAGTCCTCCTCGAATCATATGCATATAATACTATTCTATGTGGCACAAATTTGATTTATGCCGGTTTGTTAAATGGAATTATATATTAGTACATTTTAGCATAGTGTGGAAAGAAGTGCAAAATGGCAAAAATGTGTAAAATATACTTGACAAAATGTAATAAGCGTAATATTATATGATTACAAAATGTCAAATATATATTACTTTATGTCGTACGCTATATCACAAGTTTTTTGTGAAACGCTGCGAAACATAAGGTTCCGCATTAGAAACAAAGAGAAAGCGAGGAGAGGAAAATGAGACTAGAAGTTAAGGATATTCATAAATCCTTCGGTGAGAAAGAGATTTTAAAAGGCATCTCCTTCTCAGTGGAAAGCGGCAGGGCATTAGGTCTGCTTGGAAGAAATGGTGCAGGAAAGACAACCACTATAAGAACATTAATGGATGTATTTCATGCAAACAGTGGTGAGATTTTGCTGGATGGGGAAACCTTCAATCCAAGAAAGGTGCAGATTGGTTATCTGCCGGAGGAAAGGGGACTTTATCCAAAGCGCGAGGTGTTAGAACAGATGGTGTATCTGGCAAGACTTCGTGGCATCGGAAGAAAACAGGCACAGGAGAATGCAAAAAAATGGCTGGCACGTTTAGAGGTTGCCCAATATGAAAAGGTGCTTTTGGAGACACTTTCTAAAGGTAATCAACAAAAGGTTCAGCTGGCATCCACCCTTGTGTGTAATCCGGATATCGTGATTTTAGATGAGCCATTTAGTGGACTTGATCCGGTGAATTCCCAGATTTTGCAGGATGTGGTAAAAGAACTGATTGCGGATGGAAAGATTGTTATTTTTTCCAGCCATCAGATGAGCTATGTGGAAGAATTTTGCGAGGACATCGTCATGATTAATCATGGTGAGGTGGTCTTAGATGGTAAGCTTTCTGAGATCAAGAAGGAGTTTGGTAAGAATCAGCTGGTAATAAGCGCAGTGAACCAGAGTCTTGATGAGTTAGAAACCCTTCTTACCAATCAGTTTTCTGATTTGGTGGAGATAACCGGAAGAACAAAGAATGACCTGATTGTAAAACTTATTTCAGAAGCAGGGAGAATGCAGCTGCTGCAGAGACTATCTGCTATAGATACTTTAGAAATCGAGCATTTTGAAACTTATAAACCGTCATTAAATGATATTTTTGTAGCAAAGGTGGGTGAAGAGGAATGAAACAGTTTTTAACGGTATTTGAATTTGAATTAATGAATTTTGTGAAGGCGAAAGCTTTCGTCATTACTACAGTGCTGATTGCAGTATTACTTGGAGCAGCAACTTTTCTGCCTAGATTTATCGATATGTCCGAGTTGTTAGGAACCGAGACAACAGAAGAAAAGAACGATAAAGAGGAGATGAAAGGCGCAGAAGATGCGGGAGAGGAAAAAGAGCAGCTTGTCATTTATGATGAGACCGGTTATTTTGAGGATTTATCATTGCTATCAGAAGCTTTCGAAGATGCAGAGTTTAAAGCAGTAAAGAGTGAAGCTGACGTAAAGAAAGCGGTGGAAGCAGAAGAGGCAGATGCTGGATTTTATGTGATTGATGATTTACATTACCGTTATTATGTGGTGAACAGTGGAATGACGGATATGAATCCGATGATTTTTGATGAGGTATTAGGAAACATTCATAAGCAGGTGTACTGTAGTGAACAGGGCATAGATTATGCAAGCTTTGTGGAAAATTATGAAGCTCCTGTGAATGGGGAGACCAAGGTGCTTGGTAAGGATATGGAGAGTAACTTCTGGTACTGCTATGCATTGGTAATTATTATCTTTATGATTATTATTATGTATGGTGCCATGATTGCAACCTCTGTTACATCAGAAAAGAGCAATCGTGCCATTGAGGTGCTGGTGACTAGTGTGGATTCCAACTGTCTCTTATTTGGTAAGGTATTTGCCGGTGCGGTTTCTGCATTTGTACAGGTTGGTGTGATATTGGCTGCAGCTTTGGTTGGTTATAGTATTAATCATGAATACTGGGGCAATAAGTTAGATATGATTTTGGATATTCCGGGCAATGTTCTTATTACCTTTGCAGTATTCGGTATCGGTGGATTTTTGTTCTATGCATTTCTCTATGGTGCAATGGGAGCATTGGTATCCAAGACAGAAGATGTCAACAAGACAGCAGGTCCGCTTCAGATGATGATCATGATTGTATATTTTGTGGTGCTGTTCCAGTTAGAGAAGGTAGATGGCATGTTGATGAAGGTATGTTCTTATCTGCCATTTAGTTCTTATTCTGCTATGTTTGTAAGAATCGGAATGGGTAAGGTAGAGTTGATTGAGGTGATTATTTCCGCAGTTATTTTATATGCATCCATTTTCTTTGTAGGATGGATTGGTGCGAAGATTTACCGGATGGGAACCCTGCGTTATGGAAATCCGATTAAGATAGGGAAGGCATTGAAGGATTTAAAAAATGCGGAGTAGGAGGTGTAAGTCGTGAAAGAAAATATATGGTATGTACTGGGACTTTTTGCGGGAATTATAATGGGATTCGCGGTCGTGGTTATCATTGCTTGGATAGCCAAAAAAGCTGGTGGTAAATTTGGAATCTTTTGTAAAGATAAGGAAAAGGCCTATGATGAACGGCAATTACTTGCAAGGGGGCAGGCATATAAAGTAGGATTCTTTACATTAATGATTTATGTTGTACTTGCAGCATTTTTGGATGAAATTTGGGATATTCATATTTTAATGTCGCTTGGTGGTATGTGGATTGGTGTATGCTTATCAATAGCTGTTTTTGCAGTAATCTGTATTTTAAAAGATGCGTATATGTCTTTACAGGAAAATGCAAGAGGAATCATGATTGTGTTTGGAGGAATTGGCATTATGAATATATGCTGCAGTCTGCCGCGTTTGCTGCACGGTGAGGGATTAATAGAAGTAGCACAGACTGTAAAATATGGGAAAATATATGAATATACGAAGCTTTCTATCAACAGCATGAATTTGATAGCAGGAATTCTGTTTTTAATTTTGATGGCAGTATTTGCCGGAAAATTGTGGTATGATAAGAAGCATGAGGATGAGGAAGAATGATTGGAAAAGGATGGGAAATGCTGATGAAGAATTTGAAAATGAAATCGGCTAGGGCGGGATTGGATATGTCCCAGCAGGATTTGGCAACAGCAGTTGGAGTTTCCAGACAGACCATCAACGCAATCGAGAAGGGAGATTATAATCCAACCATCAAGCTATGCAGGGATATCTGCAAGACCTTGGGGAAAACGCTTGATGAACTGTTCTGGGAAGAGTGATATTTATTTATGGAGGATGATAATTTGGAAACGAATACGGTTCAGGAGACAGGATTAGAGTTTGAGGTGGGAGAAAACAATCAACAAGAGACGAAAAAGTCCATGTGGAAAGCATCAATTTTTTTCTTTGCGGTGCTGGTGTTAGAGATACCGCTTGCTTTTTTGGTGAGGTTTTTGCAGGGGGGCATGCCGGCGAAGTATACAACGCTTATCTCTGTTTTGATGACACAGGGATATCTGCTAGTATCTGCGATGATTTATCTGGTTGTGACAAAGACTTCACTGACAAAGCAGCTACAGGTTAGGAAGTACAAGATATCCAGCTTTTTCCTTTCGTTGGTATTGTTGATTACCGCAGCACCAATGGCAACCTGGCTGAATGTACTGAGTCAGTTGTTCGTAAAAAATGAGACCAGTGCAGCGATTTTTGAAATCACAGAGGCTGTGCCAATGTGGCTTGGAATCTTGGTTATTGGATTGTTGCCGGGATTTGTGGAAGAGACAATATATAGGGGAATCATGCTTACGGGCTTCAAAAAACGCTCTGTAATGACAGGTGTTGTTATAAGTGCGTTATCCTTCGGATTGATGCATATGAATTTTAACCAGATGCTGTATGCAATCTACTTAGGAATTGTGTTTGCCCTTTTAGTGGAAGCAACCGGTTCTTTGGTGTCTACCATGATACTGCATATGCTGTTTAATGGATTTAATACACTGTATATATATATTCTGCCAAAGGTTTATGATTTTATGGCACAGTATTCTGACGAATATGCGAATATAAATATGTCAGAAATCATGAATGCACAACCGCAAAAGCAACAGCTTCTTGCTATGCTTATTGCTGTAGCACCTTTTGCGATAGGTGGTCTTGTTCTTAGCTGGCTGCTTTTGAAAGCAATTGCAAATATCAACGGAAGAACACTTACGTGGTCATCTCTTTGCGATGTAAAAAAAGAAACCGGGCAGACAAAACCAATAAATGTATTTTTGATTCTTGGATGGGCATTCTGCCTGGTTATGGCTGTGGGTGCAATGCAGGGGTAGATGTTACTTTTCATAGGTTGTCTAGCCGGACGCAAATAGCCCTTATGGAAAACAATTTTATCAAATTCAGAGCTGTGAACTGGTCCAAAGTGTGAAAAATAACGTAAAAGTGGAATAAGCAATCTTAGAGAATGAAAAACCTTGATAATATTGGAAATTTTTGGTAATGTATTTATATGAGAAGGAAAAAAATATCAAACAAAATTTCATATGTTAAACCGATAGATGCTATCATGCTCTTTGCCGTGTTTTGTATGTTTATTTTCTTGATAATCAGCGTGAATATTGGGACAACAAAGTACAAAAAGAATCAAGTTCAGATGATACAGAATTCGATGGAGGTTTTAGCAAGTAATCAGAAGGTGCAGTTTGAACAGTACATAGATAATAAAGTGTCTTTATTGCAGGGATTGGTGAAATTCCCTGAGATTTATGAAATGGATATGGAGGCCCAAAAGACACTCATTAAGGGACATTCATCTGCATTGGGGTTTCATCATCTTTTTATCATGCAGGACAATGGAAATGGCTATTATATCGAAGAGGATATTTGTCGGAATCAGAAGGATGAACCTTTTTTTAGGGATGTAATGGATAACGATGTTTTTATTACAGAGCCTTTTTATGGTGGAAATGCAACTACCATGACCATTAGTGTTTCCATTTTAGATGAAGATGGAAAAAAGGTTGGTGCTTTGTGTGGAGCAATTGAACTTAAAACGATTGAGCAAATGTTCCGAGAGAATGAAATGTTTCTGAATGGAAAGAATTATCTGATTAACCGTGAAGGAAATTATGTGACTGCGAAGGATATGCAGAGGGTTTATAAAAAGGAAAAGATTTATGATGAAGAGAATTCTGAGGTTTCCCTGATTAAAAAGGCTTTTGATAATAATGCTGACCAAAAAGGTGTTATCACACAAAATGGGATAGAATATCAGGCGAATGTTACCTATTTGCCGGAGTATGACTGGGTGATTGTTCAATGTATTCAAACAGAGGAAATATTTAAGGATTTGAAGTATATTGATACGTGGCGTTATGTTGCCTTGTCGATTGTTATGATTATTATTTTGTGTGTAATCAGAATCACATTATATTGGAATCAAAGTAATAAAAAAATGAATATAGATACATTAACAGGCTGTGGCAGTCGTGTGGCAATGCAGAATGTATTGGATCGTTTAGCTTCAATCAAGAAATATAATGTTAGTATTATATATTTTGATTTGAATGATTTTAAACAAATAAACGATAGCTATGGACATGATTATGGTGATAAGGTGTTATGTGCATTTAGTGATGTCCTAATGGAATTATTTGGCAGGATTGGTTATGTTGGTCGTATTGGCGGCGATGAATTTATGGTTATCCTGTTAAATTTCGAAGAAAAAGAGATTATGGAATTGTGTGAGAAGCTAGAAAAACAACTTCAGGAAAGGAGTAAGGAACTTAATCTTAAGGATGCAATAAGCACATCATATGGTATTGCGATGAGACAGAAAGGAAGCAGTGAAAAGCTGCATGATATTGTGAATAAAGCCGATGAGAGAATGTATCGTTATAAGGAACAATACAAAACCCAAAAGTGACAGGATGTAAATAAATACTTATTTTAGAAGGAGTAGAGGAATTAACCTCTACTCCTTCCAAAGTTCTATGGTCTTAATAAGCTTTACCTTTTCATCATCAGATAAGGTAGAAACCAAATTCATAAGTTCATTATCAATAGCTGTGGCCCGATAGCTGTTATCAAGGCTGCCTACAAGTGAGTCTAAAGTTGTATTGGTAAGCTGGGCAAAAAAGGTCAGCATGCGCAGACTCATTGCAGTACGACCGTTTTCCACGTTGCAGATATAGCCAGGTGTAGCATCTAGAGCTTTTGCAACATCTAACTGAGTTAAGTTGTTCTCGATTCTTAATTGGCGAACCCGCTTTGCCAAATCCATGTTAATGTTTGATTCCATAATGTGTTCCCTTTCTGTGCAAGTAATCTTTGGATAATGAAAAATATACCAAACGTATATTTTCCTCGAATAGAATTATACTACAAGAATAGCAAAGAAACAAGAAGAAAATATAAAAATAACCTTCACTGTTACAGATAATTTTGATAGGCTTCTTTTATAATTAATAGTCCGATTGGGCCCAGTAAAAACCCAAACACACCAAACAGTTTAAAGCCGACATACATTCCCGCAATGGTATAAAGTGGTTTTATCCCAACTTTTCCACTGATCATTTTAGGTTCTGTTACTTGTCTGATTCCCACACATGCCGCATATGCGAAAAGTAAGACAATCGCATGTCCGAACTCTTTAACGAGCAATAGCACCAGTGCATAAGGAATCAAAATCAGACCGGCACCGAGAACCGGAAGTGCGTCCACCACTGCCACGACAAGACCCAGTATGAGGAAGTAAGGCTGTCCGATTATCCAAAATGCCGCTGTGCAGACTGTTCCGTCTAATACCATAATAAGTCCCTGGGCTTTCACATAAGCTTTTAGGGTTTCTTTGCATTTTTGCACCATTCGGCATACATTTCTTCCTGCTTCCGAGTTCAGCAGAAATGCTCTTATATCATCATATTCCTGAATCATAAAAAATGTAGCAATTATTGTAATAACGATACCGAACAAAAGAGAAAATATCTGTTCCGCCAACTGCATGGAGTAGCCGGTCGCCTTTAGCAAAACCGCATTTCCGGAATTCGACCAGTTATCCCCCACCGTTGTCTGGATATATGCATAGCTTGCGCCTTCTCTTATGTGAAATATGTTATCAATTTTGCAACAGCAGTCTTTTAACAGCATCATACATTTTGCCTGATAAAATGGAAGATTTAACAAAAGACTTTTTCCTTGTCCCAAAAGATATCCAAAAAGCAAGGCTGCCAGGAGCAAAATAAGTACATAGAATAACCCCACTGCAATCATCAAAAAAAATCTTTTTTTACGTCTTTTATTATGTTCGGATTTTTTATCCGGCAGTGTCGTTGATGTTCCAGCTTCATTTGGAAATATTTTATCGTATGCCTTTCGAAGAAATGGATAATAAAGAACAGACACCACACCGGCAAATACAAATGGAACGGTAAGTGGCAAAAGGAAACGGAAAGCCAAATAAACAGCAATCGTCAGGCAGGATAAGAGTAATATTTTCTTCTGTGTGTTACTGATACAAAATTCCACAAAAAAACCTCCCAAAACAAAAATGGATTACGAGAGAAATCATACTCTAATAGGTTTTCCATTCGGGGAGGTTTTTATGCTAGTGCAGTGTTTTGTAAATAACTGGTACTAAAATTCGTCTAATTCAATTACCTCAAATGCGTCGCCTTCCGGCTCGCATTTAAATACCATATGCTCTCCTGTTGAAGGGTGCTCAAATTCTAAACGAGTTGCAAAAAGCGCGATCTGTTGATATTGTTTCTTTGTTTTTGCAAACTGTGGATTATATTTTGTATCACCATAAATGCCACAGCCCCTGCTTGCCATCTGTACCCGAATCTGGTGATGCCTTCCTGTAATCAGTTCAATCAGGACATAGCTTAGGATTCCGGAATCCGTTTCAAATACATCTAAGACTTCGTATTGCAGCTGGGCTTTTTTGGCGCCTTTTGTTCCTTTCTTAACTACTTTTGAGGTGTTGGTTTTCCCATCTTTTACAAGATAATCCTCTAACATACCACATTCATCCGGCAGTTCACCGGTAAGTACAGCCTGGTAGAATTTTATCATGGTACCATCCTGTACCTGGTCTGATAATTCCGCGGCCGCTTTCTGATTTCTTGCAAATACCATTACGCCACCAACCGGGCGGTCAAGGCGGTGAACCATAGCAAGATATGGTTCTTCCACCATTTCCTCCTCTTCAAAAATATAATTTTTTAAATAGCTTAATACATCTGTATCTCGGCTTTTATCACTCTGCACCGGCATTCCATATGGCTTTATGCAGACAATTATGTCGGAATCCTCATATAATATCTCTACCTTCATCATGATACCTCATCTCATATATTCTTACAAAATATTATATCGTTACAGTACAGACGTTATCAATACACAGCTTCAGATTCGAAAAAATTGTTTTTCATGAGGGCTATTTGCGTCCGTTGGTACTTAGGCTGCGTTCTTTGCAGCCTTATGTACCATTACGCACGCAACTAAGCGCAAGCGGGCCCGGT
>JAQXLK010000045.1 GCA_029012085.1 Clostridiales bacterium | reverse complement strand
GATCCTGTTCATCCGTCAACTCAACATAAGTCTGTGGAATCATGGTAAC
This sequence comes from Clostridiales bacterium, assembly GCA_029012085.1. GTDB lineage: Bacteria > Bacillota > Clostridia > Lachnospirales > Lachnospiraceae > CAG-590. The sequence continues at coordinate 9,066 of JAQXLK010000045.1, read as the reverse complement.
CTCAGCATCTGCCATGGCAATATTCTCTTTTTCCAATGTCTCTCTTACCACCGAGAAATCATCCGGATCAGTAAATACAATAAAGGAATCCTCTTCCTCTGCAAAATCTTCTGCACCGGCATCTAACGCAATCATCATAAGGTCGTCCGCTTCCATCTCGCATTCTTCCTTATCAATGATAATCTGCCCTTTCTTATCAAACATGAAAGATACGCAACCTGTAGTTCCTACATTACCGCCACCCTTTGTAAATGCATTTCTTACATTAGATGCAGTACGGTTCTTATTGTCCGTAAGGGCATCTACAATAATTGCAGTACCGTTTGGTCCATATCCCTCATATGTAATACCCACATAATTTACAGCACTTGCATCACCAGCTGCTTTTTTGATACCTCTTTCAATGGTATCATTCGGCATATTGTTTGCTTTCGCTTTGGCAATCACATCACGCAGTTTAGAATTGTTATTCGGATCCGGTCCGCCTTCTTTTACTGCTACCGCAATCTCTCTACCAATTACAGTAAATATCTTACCTCTTGCTGCATCATTTTTTTCTTTTTTATGCTTGATATTTGCAAATTTTGAATGTCCTGACATAATGATTACTCCTATCTTTCTCTAATTACCGATTTTCTTATGTTGCCTGAACGTCTGCCTCTAAATAATTGTTTAAAATCTTACACGTTCACATGCGTTCTCTATTCTAACACCACAGCTCACTATTTTCAAGCGTAATCTTTACCGTTTCCCTCATCATATAGGTTTTACACTATCCGCTCTCATACCATTCTCTTCCTCTTTCTTCTTTGTTGCATCCCGTAAAAGCTTATAAACGGATGCTGCAACCGGCACACCCACTAACATTCCTACAACTCCGCCAAGGCCACTTCCAACCATAATAGCAGCCAGCACCCAAATGCCCGGAAGACCGATAGATGAGCCAACTACCTTTGGATAAATCAGATTTCCTTCTATTTGTTGCAATATTACCAGATAAATCAGAAAAACAATTGCCTGCTTTGGTTCTACCGTTACAATCATAAACGCACCAAGTGCTGCACCAATATATGCACCAAACACCGGTATTAATGCGGTAAGACCAACTAAGGCTCCAATCGGCCCGGCATATGGTAAACGAATCAACGACATTCCAACAGCACAAAGTGTACCAAGAATAACAGCTTCCGTTACCTGTCCAACAATAAAGCTGGAAAAACACTGATGTACAACCTTTACAACATAACATAATTTTTCATATACGTTGACTTTAAAAAACGCCTTAAACATACGATTTAGTTTGTTTCCCACATCTTCCTTGCAAGCCAGCACATACAGACTAAAAATTAATCCAACCACTACATTTGTTACCGTTCCCACAAAAGAACCAACTATGGTAGTAGCAGAATTCAAAAGGCCTTTTGTTCCGGACATAAGACCTGCTGAAACCTTATTGAAAATACTTCCCCAATCCAGATTCAGCTCCGTCAGCTGCTTTTGCAAAGCAGGAAGTTCATCTGATTTTTCAATTAAAAAAACAATTACCTTGTCTATTGCATCCGGTACATCCTTTGATATGATAATAAAACAATCCACAACTTGCGGAATCACCAGATATAATACAAAGATAACAATCATAATCAATATGGATAATGATAATACCATACAAATTGGTCTTCTCGATTTCATAATCCATTTATTCTGACTCCCCGGAAAATAAATCCCTTCCAATCGAACCATCAAAATATTTAACACGTAGGCAAATACACAACCCAGGATAAGAGGATGTGCTACTGCATATAACGTATTTCCCCATCCTAACACCTCTTTAAAATGAATAACAATCAGACAAAGAATCGCAACAACAATTCCCCGCTGTACAAATTGCTTTATGTTCATAAGTACCTCCCCAAATTTTTTTGTGTTCATTATAGCACTTTTTATAAACTTTGCACATATATTCTTTTTTATATACAAAATACATCTAAAATTCAACAAATCAACTGCTTTTTATTGATGTAAAACTCTTTTTTTGATATGATGATATCAGAGGCATTTTAAGAACACAAAGTGTGGAGAAATGCGTGTATCATACATTTTTACAAAAAAGGAGAAAAAAAATGGATTCCGAAACACAAAATATTTATTCAACTATTATGTCCATTGCAGATAAGATAGATAAGGCACTTTCCCAGCAACAGGGAACACACGAAAGCGTCAGAGAACTGCTGCGAATGGATTTACGTAACTTTTTAGTTTATTTAACGGTTGCTGACCATATTGTAGCCAAAGACGAAATTCGATATATCAACAAATCCTTAGGCTATAATTTTGATGATATGACCATGAAAAAATTTGCTACCGAAAGCATCGTTATGAGGGATGATTTCTTAAATAATCCACCCCCATCCATGCGCTATTTTTTGGAATACGGTAAAGATGACTTTATTGTCCATGAAGCAAAATATTATGACATCAAGAAACTTTATATTCTGATGTTCCAAGCTTTAGGAGAGGATTTTCTTTCCAAGTGCCGCCATGTTGATGTTACAGAAGTAAATCAACTTACCCGATACCGCTTTATGCTTGAAAGTAAGGCAAAGACTTATACCAAATCCGGTCAGCTTACAGCACATCGTCCTGACAGCATTCCCTTTAAGTTAAAAGGACGACCGGAAGAAACCCCTGATTTCAGTGAAAGGGAACCTGAGATTCCTTTTGTAGGCAATATTTCCGGTGGTGATAAGACCAAAGATGATTTAGAAAGTCTCCTGGCGCAGTTAGATAGTTTAATCGGTTTGGACTCTGTCAAAGCCGAAGTCAAAAACCTGATTAATCTATTAAAAATCATTGAACTACGCGAAAGAAATGGTTTAAAAGCCCCTTCTGTCACAAAACATTTTGTCTTTACCGGCAATCCCGGAACAGGTAAAACAACTGTTGCAAGACTTCTATCTGAAATATACTGTGCCTTAGGCATATTGTCCAAAGGACATATGGTGGAAGTAGACCGTTCCGGCATGGTTGCTGCATATATGGGACAAACTGCTATTAAAGTGAAGGAAGTCATCGAACAGGCAAAAGGCGGCGTTCTCTTTATTGATGAAGCTTACTCCTTATCCAATGAAACACCTGGAGGTGATTTTGGTCAGGAAGCGATTGACACTTTAGTAAAAGCTATGGAGGATAACCGTGATGACTTAATCGTAATTGTCGCCGGCTACCCGGATTTAATGGAACGCTTTGTCGACTCTAACCCGGGATTAAAATCACGTTTTCAAAAGACAATCCACTTTCCAGATTATAGTGCAGATGACTTATATGCTATTTTCCAGAAGTGCTGCAGAGATAATGATTATAGATTAGATGATGCTGCCAGTAGCTATTTAGCTGCAAAGCTTTCTGATTACGTTCTTCATAAAGATAAGAATTTTGGTAATGCCAGAGATATCCGTAACTTTTTAGACATTGCCATTTCTGCCCAGGCAAACCGCCTGTTAGAAAGCAATTCTACCTCAGCCGACGATTTAGCTACCCTGACTTCCGATGATCTTGCAGCCGTTTTTGAAAAAGGAGGATATACCGGTTCATGACATTATTAGCCTATCAGATTTTTCAAACTGTCGTAGAACAAGGGAGCTTTCAAAAAGCTGCAGAGATACTAAACCTTACTCCCTCTGCCATTAGCCATGCTATTTCCACAGCAGAAAAAGAATTAGGTTTTCCACTTTTTAACCGTAACAAAAACGGAGTTACGCTTACAAGCTACGGTGAGAATCTGCAGCCATACATTTTAACTGTCCTAAACAGCGATTCAAAGCTGCAGCAGGCCATTCACGAATTTAACGGACTCACTCAGGGCTCTGTTAAAATCGGAACCTTTTCTTCTGTGTGCAACAGCTTTATTCCGGATTTAGTAACCAGTTTTTCCAAACTCCATCCGAATATCGAAATAAAAATCTACCAGGGAACATATGATGATGTCTACAATTGGCTAAAAACCGGTGTGGTAGATTTAGGTTTTTTATCAGAATCCAGCTGCAAAGACTTAAAAATCACACCACTATATGATGACGAACTGCTCTGTGTTACACCAAAATCTTTCCATTCCAAACACAGAAGTTATATTGAACCGGAGGAAATGAATAACCAGTATTTTGTATCTCAACGTGAAAGTACCGATGCAGATATTCAGAATCTGCTTCATAAGCATCAAATAAAGGTTCGTTCTTCCTGCCATGTAGTAGATGATTTAAGTACCATAGCTATGGTTGCCGCCGGACTTGGCATTTGTATTATGCCCCGTCTTGTTATGACAAACATTCCATATGATGTAGATATGTACTCTTTCAAACCAACGGAACATCGTACCATTGGTATTTGCTCCCAAAATAATGAACTCATGGCTCCTGCGGTAAAATCCATGTACAAACACATCATTTCCTATTTTAACGATATCAAATCTGTTGAAGATATATCCTAAGACATCCCACTAAACGACAGTAAAAAAGGGGCTATTTTCATAGCCCCTTTTTAAACATCCATATCCTATTACTCAATTCTTGTTTTCCCACCCATATATGGCTGTAACACTTTTGGAATATTAATTGTTCCATCCTCATTCAAGTTATTCTCTAAAAACGCAATTAACATACGAGGAGGTGCCACAACTGTATTATTAAGTGTGTGGGCAAAATACTTTCCATTCTCTCCATTCACGCGAATCTTAAGACGTCTTGCCTGTGCATCTCCAAGATTAGAGCAGCTTCCCACTTCAAAATACTTCTTCTGTCTTGGTGACCAGGCTTCTACATCAATAGACTTCACTTTAAGATCTGCCAAGTCGCCTGAGCAGCACTCTAGTGTACGAACCGGAATATCCAGACTTCTGAACAAATCAACCGTATTCTTCCATAGTTTATCAAACCACATCGGACTTTCTTCCGGCTTACATACCACAATCATCTCCTGCTTCTCAAACTGATGAATTCGGTAAACACCACGTTCTTCAATACCATGAGCACCTTTCTCCTTACGGAAACAAGGAGAATAGCTGGTTAAAGTCTTCGGTAGTTCTGCCTCAGGAATAATAGTATCAATAAACTTACCAATCATGGAATGCTCACTGGTTCCAATCAAATAAAGATCTTCTCCTTCAATCTTATACATCATGGCATCCATCTCTGCAAAACTCATTACACCCGTTACCACATTTGATCGAATCATAAATGGCGGAATACAATAAGTAAAGCCTCTGTCAATCATAAAATCTCTTGCATAAGAAATAACAGCTGAATGCAATCTTGCAATATCGCCCATCAGATAGTAAAATCCATTACCTGCAACACGACCTGCTGCATCTAAATCAATGCCATTAAATTTCTCCATAATTTCTGTATGATATGGAATCTCAAAATCCGGTACTACTGGTTCGCCGAACTTCTCAATCTCCACATTCTCACTATCGTCTTTACCAATCGGAACGGAGGGATCAATAATATTCGGAATCACCATCATGATTTTGGTAATCTTTTCCTGTAACTCTTTCTCTTGCTCCTCTAATGCAGCAAGCTCCTCTGAACGTTCTGTAACAAGCTTCTTTGTTGCCTCTGCTTCTTCTTTCTTCCCTTGTGCCATAAGAGCACCGATTTGCTTGGAAATCTTATTACGTTCTGCCCGAAGTGCATCCGCTTTTCCCTTTGCCTCACGGCTCTTGGCATCTAACTCAATGACTTCGTCTACCAACGGAAGCTTATCTTCCTGAAACTTATTTTTGATGTTTTGCTTTACCACATCCGGGTTCTCACGTAAGAATTTGATATCAATCATTGTTCTTTCTCTCCTCTTGTCTTTCTTAATAGCCTAAAATTTTATTATATAACTGCATATATTTAACAGCAGACTTATCCCATGAAAAATCAGCCTTCATACCTCTTAACACCATCTTATTCCATTCATCTCTACAATCATAATAAATATGCTTTGAATAGTTAATAATCTTCAACATCTCATCTGCATTATAATTTTTGAATGAAAATCCGGTACCGGTTCCTTCATATTCATTGTACGGTACCACAGTATCCTTAAGACCTCCTGTCTCTCTAACAATCGGCACCGTTCCATAACGAAGGGAAATCAACTGCGTTAAGCCACATGGTTCAAACCGTGACGGCATAAGCATTGCATCTGCTGCCGCATAAAGTTTATGAGCTCTCTCATCCGAATAGAAAATGTTAGCAGAAACACGGTCAGAATATACCCACTGATAATGCTTAAACATATTCTCATACTTTGCTTCGCCGGTTCCAATCACAACAAACTGCACATTCGGATCCACAATGCCTTCCATTACCCAATCTACCAGATCAAGACCTTTTTGATCCGTTAAACGGGAAATGATAGCAATCATGTATTTGTTCTCATCTACCGGTAGTCCAAGTTCTTTTTGAAGCTCCATCTTATTGACTGCTTTTCCCTTTTTGTAACTTCTTACATTATACTGTTTAAATATCTTATTATCCGTTTCCGGATTATATATACCATAATCAATACCATTTACAATACCACAAAGTTTCCGGTTATGGAATCGGAGTAAGTCATCCAGATTCTCACCATATTCCGGAGTCTGAATCTCTCCAGCGTAGGTATCACTCACAGTGGTAATATAATCGGAATATACCATTCCGGCTTTCAACATATTACCATCTTTAAAAAATTCCATACGATCCGGCGTAAATACATAATCCGGAAGTCCAGAAATATATTTAAAGGTCTTAACATCCCAAATACCCTGAAATTTCAAATTATGAATTGTCATAATCGTCTTTGTTCCTGCAAAAAACGAATTATCACGATACAGTGTTCTTAAATACACCGGAACAAGTCCCGCCTGCCAATCATGACAATGTATCACATCCGGTCTAAAATTAATTACAGGTAAAATGGCCAATGCTGCCTTACTAAAAAATGTAAATTTCTCAATATCAAAACGAATTGTTCCATATGGTGCCCAGCCCGAAAAGTAATACTCATTATCAATAAAATAGTAGGTAATACCATCATACTGACAAGTCATGATGCCGACATGCACATCCGAAAATCTCTGACCTAAATCCATATAAAAATGATGTACATATTGGAATTTTTCTCTATACTCCCAAGGAATACAAGTATAATTTGGTATCACAACCCGTACATCGTACTCATCCTTTGGAAACATCTTAGGAAGCGCTCCTACAACATCTGCCAGCCCTCCGGTCTTTATAAATGGCACACACTCTGATGCTACAAATAAAATATTTTTCATATCTCATGCCCTCCAATACAATCCCTTGATAAGAATAAATGCAAAAACAACTCCCTCGTGTTTAAGCACTGCCAACATGCTTCGTTTTATTATACCCTTTTTTCCAGATTCTGTCTATGAATCCATGCATTTTATTTCAATTCATCCAGCGTTTTTTTATAAGACTCACCAAAATCCCTCAGAAACTCTCTTACCTCTGGTAAATCCATCTCAACTAATTTTGTATATGTAGCCGCTTTTGCACTGGAAAACTCCCGATTTCCGGCCTTTTCTTCTTCTATACATTTAATATACGCAGATAATCGATCCGCAGCTTTTACAATTTTCTCCAAGTAAGCCTCTTCCTCTGAAGGAAAGAATATTCTTTCATATTCCTTATACAAATAATCCGGAAGCATGGATAAAAGCTCTTTTGCAGCCTGTTTCTCCACATTTTTATATGCCTCCTTGGTATCACGATTATAATACTTAATAGGAGTTGGCATATCCCCAGTGATAATCTCCGTACAGTCATGATACATCCCAATCAGCGCTGCTTTTTCAGCATTTAAATTCTTTCCAAACTTACAATTTCCAATCAGCGCCAATACATGTGCCAACATTCCCACCTCCAACGAATGTTCACTAATATTCTCCGGATAGGAATTACGCATAAGCGCCCAACGGTTAATATATTTCATTCGTGACATCATTGCAAAAAAAGGACTGTCATATTCCTTGTATTCTCTCTCCATTTTCGCCTCCTAACAGCAAAACCTTCCTCCACTACAACAAAAATTACACGCCAAATTTGCCAGGCATAGTTTAAAGCAGAATGAAGAGCCATCCATTGTTGGCATTCCATAAAAATCTCCCTGGCTGGCATACCAATTTCCACCATTTTCCATTATCTGATAAAACTGCTGATACTCCATATTCCCCGGCTCCATCCGCATAGCTATCTGAATATGTTCTAACGCAGTTGCCTGATTTCCCATTCCATGATTTGCGATTGCAGATATATAATACCATCTGCCGCTGCGATTCTCAATATTGCTCAACACATTAAGTGCTGCCTGATAATCTCCACTTCGAACATAAGTGAAAGCTGCCTGTAAATATGAATTTTCCTTATCTTCGCCATAAGATGCATTACGACTACCCGAATTTCTCTCAAAACCACCAAAACTCCCATAGTCACCATAACTTCCATAGCCCGAGGTACCATTTACTTTACCATTCATAATGGTCTGATATGCCTGTTGTACCTCTTTAAATCTTTCCTCTGCCTGTTCCTTGTTCGGATTATTCACATTCGCATCCGGATGATACTTTCGACTTAAATTGCGATATGCTTTTTTTATCTCATCTTCTGTTGCATTAGAAGGTACTCCTAATATATCATACGGATTTTTCATAATCCACTTCCCTTTCCCGAGTTCTTTTTACCCGTATCTGCTCATACTTTGTCCATATTCCGGAATAGATAATATTTCGTATAATTCCGGCATTCTTCAAAATCGGAAGTTTTTCAAACTCCTTTGCAAATTCCGTAGCAGCCATCATAAGCAGCTGTTTTATATATTCATCAAAATCAGAATCTCCTGCTTTATGAATAAATGGATTAAAACAATCATTTTTCCGGTCCCTTTCTAAATCATCATATCCATCCAGTATATATATAAATTTGCCAATATAAAAGCCTAACCGGTACAAATTACTCTGCCACTCATCCTCTCTTACCACAAAGACTTCTCCCAGTAAATGTCCAAAACAACCGG
>JAQXLK010000044.1 GCA_029012085.1 Clostridiales bacterium | reverse complement strand
AAAAAGAAAATAGCATTTATCATCCCTACAGTATTGTTTGGACTCTATAATTTTATTAGCTGTTACGGAAAACTTCCTATCGAAACTTGTATTTTGAATGCAGTGATTTGTATGATTGGTATGGGGATGTCCGGAATATGTATTATATATTTTTATAATGGAAAAAGAGCGGAAATAGGTAGAAGTTTTTCAAAATGGTTTTTCTATATTTTTTATCCGTTGCATTTGCTGATTTTTGCTTTAATAAGGATTTTAGCATAACGAAAGATACCATGGAAGAACGCAAACTTTCAGTTTGGACCTTTGTTAAGGATACTGAATTTAATAGGAAATAATGCGTTTAGAAGGGGGGTTCATTTGAACCCCCTTTTGAACCCCCCGAATGGTACAATCGTTATGATTGTATCATTTTTATTGCCCTAACGAACCGGTACGGACACCCGGCTAAAGAAGTAATGAAAAGGCTTTCTCATTTTTCACAGAAGATATATTTGACAAAGGATTGTGGAGCAGTTACCATAGATACAGATGGCAGACAATATAGTATAGAGACCTATCTAAGTAAGAGGCAGGAATAAAGAATGAAGAATATTAATCAGCATATTGAAGATAAGGCGATAAAACAATTTTATTTGATATACGGAGAAGAAGATTATTTAAAGTCCCAATACAAAGACAAGCTTGTGAATGCGTTGTTGAATCCAGAGGATACTATGAATTATTCCCGTTATGAAGGAGCGGGTGTAAATGTGTTAGAAGTATTAGATGTTGCGAATACACTTCCGTTTTTTTCGGATGCACGTGTGATTGTATTAGAAAACAGCAAATGGTTTGAAAAGTGTCCGAAGGATTTAGATTTAGAAATGTTAGAAAAACTGCCGGATTCTACCTATATTATCTTCGTAGAAACGGATGTTGATAAAAGAGGAAGGCTGTATAAGTGGATTGACAAGCATGGCTATGCTTCTGTTATGAATGCGCCGGATGGAAAAATGCTTCAGACCTGGATTGCAGGATTGTGTAAGGCAGAGGGAAAGCAGATTGAAAAGGAGGCAGTAGACTATTTTCTTGAACACGTAGGAATGGACAAGACAAATATGCTTCTGATGAAAAATGAACTGGAAAAAGTATTCGCGTATTGCAGCGATAAAACAGCAATTACAACTAAGGACATAAAAGATATCTGTGTCAGTCAGGCTACGGATAAAATGTTTGAGATGTTAGATGCAATCGGAAGCTGTGAGAGGGAACGGGCATTACTTCTCTATCATGATTTTCTGGCTCTTAAGGAACCGGCTATGCGTGTGCATGTAATGCTTACGAGACATTTTCGCATTCTGATGAAAGTAAAGGGGCTTTCGGAGGCGGGAATGGATAATAAGACCATTGCATCAATCTGTGGCATTCCGCCCTTTAGTGTGAAAAAGTATGCTGCCCAAACAGGAAAGTATTCTTACGAACAGCTGAAGGATATGGTAGAACAGTGTCAGGAGATAGATTACAAAATCAAGACAGGGCAAATCAAGGATACCGTTGGTGTGGAATTGCTGATTGTAGAGTTTAGTGGGAAATAGAAGAATATAAAAAGAAAAAGGGCTGTGGGTTAAGCAGTCCTTTTTCTTTTTATATGCGATATAAGTTTTCGAAAATCTTTTATGCCATCTTGTTAACAGCAGCAGCTAAACGAGAAATCTTTCTAGAAGCTGTGTTCTTGTGTAAAATACCCTTAGAAGCAGCCTTGCTAAGTTCAGATGTACAAACCTTTAACTGTGCTTCAGCAGCAGCCTTATCGCCAGATGCTACAGCAGCTTCAAACTTCTTGATGATAGTCTTTAACTTAGACTTAATCATCTTGTTTCTTAAGGTCTTTGTCTCGATAACTTTGATTCTTTTCTTTGCAGATTTGATATTTGCCAAAACTGACACCTCCATATTGTAATATTATTTATTTGATGGTTTTACATTAAAACCGGACACGGACAATCTAATGTAAACATACTTGATTATCATAATAAACTAACTAGTGTTTGTCAAGGATTTTTTTGTATAAAACGAAAAAAAATGGATATGATGTTACTGTACACACGTTATCTAAGGCGGACGCTCCAGATTCGATAAAATTGTTTTCCGACCGGGCTCGCTCGCGCTTAATTGCGTGCGTAATGGTACATAAGGCTGCAAAGAACGCAGCCTAAGTACCAACGGACGCAAATAGCCCTCATGGAAAACAATTTTATCGAATCTGAAGCTGTGTATTGATAACGTCTGTACTGTAATGATATGATTTTACTATTCATATTTTACCAAAGACAGAGCTGTGAACTGGAAAAACGTGAACAGATAATATGTTTATTGATATAGAAGAAAAGAGGTATATATAGTATGCGGGGCAGAACAGATTTAGCAGTGGAGATGAAGGAAGATATAAAAAGTGATGAGCCGATTGCAGGAGTGCATGTAATGACGAAAAATCATGGTGATACGGATATAAAGGAAGTACGCATTGTTGTGGAAAATGAAGAAGGAGAAAAGAATCTCGGAAAGCCTGTTGGCACATATATTACATTGGAAAGTGACCATTTAAGGGAACAGGATGAAGGATTTCATCAACCGATGATGGAGGTTCTTGCAAAAGAACTTCGACAGTTTGTGGGAAATAAAAAGAGAATTATGGTAGCGGGACTTGGAAACAGGGCGGTGACACCAGATGCAGTAGGTCCTTTTGTGATTGATAATCTCTATGTGACAAGGCATCTGCTGAAAGAGGGAATTATTGAGAAAAGTGTGGAACTCTCTGCTATTGCACCAGGGGTTATGGCACAGACCGGAATGGAATCTTATGTCATATTAAAGGCGCTGGTAGAGGAAATTAAGCCGGAGCTTTTAATTGTGATAGATGCATTAGCTGCACGTGAATCGGACCGCCTGAATAAGACCATTCAGCTTGCTGACACAGGTATTACACCGGGATCCGGTGTAGGCAATCATCGGAATGCGATTAATGAAAAAAGTATTGGAATTCCGGTGCTGGCAATTGGAGTCCCGACGGTGATTGCAGTTCCGACTATTGTAAATGATGCAATGGATGTGATGGTGAATGCAATTGGAAGACAAGCTACAAAAAATGTGCTTAAAAAATTTAATGATGAGGAACGTTACCAGCTCGCCTGTGAAATGGTGACTCCGTATCTGGAAAGTATGTTTGTAACACCAAAAGATATTGATGAGGCTGTAAAAAGGATTAGTTATACGATATCAGAAGCCATTAATCAGGCAGTGCTGGCATAGAAAAAATATATGCGAATAAAATAATAGTATGAAAAATTATTTGCATTCAATACAATATCAAAAATTGAATAAACAATTTATGCGGCAGGAAAAAAGTGGAGTAAATAAAAAACGGATGTTTTGCGCTGCTTTGCTTGTTTTGTGGATGTTGGTTATGCCCTCTTTAAAGGAGGATGGAGATATTTTTTATAAAATGACAACACAGATGCTGCCACTTCTTACGTTTGAAAGGGAATATGGATTAAAAGATATAGATTATGCTGCCGATTATCAGGTTCCGGAATGGTTTTATGAAGATGAAGGTGTTACCATGGGGAGTGATGATGTAGAAAACATGCAGGAGGAAGCGATTTTTGTAGACGAAAGTAACGGTGGAAGTCAGCAGATGGAGCAGGAAAATACGGAAGAATCTATTACAACGCTGGCTGATGGGAAACGAGGAGCAGTTTATTCGAGAGAACAATTACAGAGTAAGGATTTTTTGCTGAACAAAATTTTTGTTGTGGACAGCAATACCAGTATGACAGAAGAAGAGCTTAATCTGGAAAATTTGCTGGATACAGATTTATCTGTTTCGGGATTAAAAGACTGGAACCGGGAAAATCCGGAAGAAACAAAAGAATGTAAAATACTGATTTATCATACACATGCATCGGAAAGTTTCAAAGACAGCAGGGCGGGAATACAGGAGGATACGATTGTAGGTGTGGGAAGCTATCTGGCGGAGATTTTAGAAAAACAATATGGAATACCTGTTTACCATGATACGACTGCATATGATGTAATAGATGGTGTACTTGACAGGAATAAAGCATATGAAAATGCGTATAACAATGTATCCCGGATATTAGCAGAAAATCCATCCATAGAGGTTGTGATTGATTTACATAGGGATGGTGTTGATGAAGATACGCATCTTGTGACAGAACAAAATGGAAAAAAGACAGCGAAGATTATGTTTTTAAACGGAGTAAGCCGGTCGAACAGGAATGGAGATATTGAATATTTGAAAAATCCCCATAAACTTGCAAATCTGGCATTCAGTTTTCAGCTATATTTGACTGGTAAAGAATACTATGGTGATTATATAAGGAAAATATATGTAAAGAGTCTGCGTTTTAATTTGCATTTAATGCCACGGACCACATTAATTGAGGCAGGAGCGCAGACAAATACTTTGGAGGAGGAAAAAAATGCTATGGAACCTTTGGCAGCCATTTTAAATCATGTTTTATCCGGTGAAGAAGCAACACCAAGATAAAGCAAAGAAAAATCGAAATGAAACTCGGAATAGTTATAAAAATTTCTCTATCATTATGGAAGAAATTGTGCTATAATTCACAATAATTATGTAAAGTTGAAGCAGAACAGGAGAGAAGAGAATGGCACATATCGATCAGAAAAAAATTCGTAATTTTAGTATTATTGCACATATCGATCACGGAAAGTCTACTTTGGCGGATCGTATTATCGAAAAGACGGGACTTTTGACAGAACGTGAGATGCAGGCACAGGTGCTTGATAATATGGATTTGGAGAGAGAACGTGGAATTACAATTAAGGCACAGGCTGTGCGAATTGTATATAAAGCAAAGGACGGAGAGGAATATATTTTTAATCTGATTGATACTCCGGGACATGTGGATTTTAATTATGAGGTGTCTAGAAGTTTAGCAGCCTGTGAGGGCGCTATTTTAGTGGTGGATGCGGCTCAGGGAATTGAGGCACAGACGCTTGCAAATGTGTATCTGGCAATTGATAATGATTTAGAGGTGATGCCGGTTGTTAATAAGATTGATTTGCCGAGTGCGGATCCGGAGCGGGTTGTGAACGAGATTGAGGATGTTATTGGAATTGAGGCACAGGATGCACCGAGAATATCTGCAAAAACCGGTCTTAATATTGAGGATGTATTAGAACAGATTGTGACAAAGATTCCGGCTCCATCCGGTGATGTGGATGGACCGCTTAAGGCAATTATTTTTGACAGTATTTATGATGCCTATAAGGGAGTTATCATTTTCTGCCGTTTGTTTGATGGTTCTGTGAGAAAGGGAACCAAAATTCGTATGATGGCAACCGGTGCAGAAGTTGAGGTTGTTGAGGTCGGTATTTTTGGCGCAGGGCAGTTTATTCCTCAGGATGAGCTTTCTGCCGGAATGGTTGGATATATTACCGCGAGTCTTAAAGATGTGAAAGACACTCAGGTGGGCGATACGGTGACAGAGGTGGACAATCCCTGTAAAGAAGCACTTCCGGGATATAAGAAAGCGAACCCTATGGTATACTGTGGTCTTTATCCTGCTGATGGGGCGAAATATCCGGATTTAAGGGATGCATTGGAAAAATTACAGTTAAATGATGCGTCGTTAAGTTATGAACCAGAAACCTCAGTTGCCTTAGGATTTGGTTACCGTTGTGGATTTTTGGGCTTACTTCATCTTGAGATTATTCAGGAACGTTTAGAACGAGAGTATAATTTAGATTTGGTAACAACTGCACCGGGAGTTATC
>JAQXLK010000043.1 GCA_029012085.1 Clostridiales bacterium | reverse complement strand
TTTCTCCCTTCCACATTCCCAAATCCTTCATCAGATTGAAGATGCCGAGGGTGAGACGGTTGCACATCTTGTGATTGATGCGCTGTCCCACTCCCAGTTCCGCCACAAGGCACTTGGTTTGGATATTATTCTGCCAATATGACAGGTGCCACAGAGAATGGGGTGCCGGTGGGTGTGTATTTCTTTTCTCAGGCAACCAGTTATGAAGAGGGTGTTGCGGAGGCGAATTTTGTGCTGAGTAATCTTGGTGATTACAATTTGTCATATCCAATTGTTTTGGATAGGGAAGATCCGATGGTGGAGGATGCGAGAACCAATGATTTGTCAGTGGAACAACATACGGAGGCCGCAAGGGGATTTTTGGAGACCATCCGGGCGGCAGGATATCAGGCAATGATGTATACAAATCGTATGTATTATGCGTTGTATTTGAATCTGGATACCATTTATCAGTATCCAATCTGGTATGCACAGTATGCAGATGAGCCGGACTGGCCATACGAGTTCAATATCTGGCAGTATACGGAAAGCGGGGAAGTGCCGGGAATCAGTGGACCGGTTGATTTGAATCTGCAGATGAAACCGATTGAATAATCGTTTCTGCTTTTGAATGCTTCGCAAGCCAGTATAAGCCTTTTAAAGCAGGATGGTGTATGGCGGTGGAAAGGAGAGCATGGGAAAATGGGCAACTATTTGAATATTGGAAATGCAGGATTTGAAACAGTCAGGAAAGGTCGTTATGTAGATAAGACTGGTATGATATCATTCATTAACAGTACATTGGGTACGAAGGATAAACTGATTTGTGTGAGCAGACCAAGACGTTTTGGTAAATCCTTTGCAGCACAGATGTTATCAGCATATTATGATAGAAGCTGCGACTCAAGAAAATTATTTGAAGGCTTGGAGATATCCAATGACAAGTCTTATATGGAATACATGAATAAATATGATGTCATTTATTTGGATATTACATGGTTTATATCCAGCGTAAATGATATGAAAAGCATAGTGCATGTTTTGCAGGAGAAGGTTATTCAAGAACTAAGAGAGACATATCCTGATGTAAAAAAGGAAAATACGTTATCAGAAACATTGGCAGCAGTGAATGAGATGACAGGCAGCAAATTTTTTATTATCATTGATGAATGGGATGCTTTGTTTCGAGAAGCGAAAGATGACCGTAGTGTGCAGGATGAATATATTATGCTTTTAAGAGGGTTGTTTAAAAATAGTGCATTTACAGATAAAACCATTGAAGGCGCCTATATGACAGGTATTCTGCCGATTAAAAAATATGGCACACAGTCAGCAATGACGGATTTTAGAGAATATACGATGCTGTCACCGAAGAAACTTGCGGAGTATGTTGGCTTTACGGAAACCGAAGTGAAAAAGTTGTGTGAACAGTCCAATATGGATTTTGAAGAGATGAAACGCTGGTATAACGGATATTCCTTTAGCAGTATAAAGTCAGTATATAATCCCAACTCTGTTATGGAAGCAATCAAGAGTGAAGAATTTGGAAGCTACTGGACACAGACAGAAACCTATCAAGTTCTGCAGTTTTATATTGATATGGATGAAGATGGATTAAAGCAGGCAATTGTTCAGATGCTGGGTGGTTCCAATATTAAAATTGATACCGGAACGTTTCAGAATGATATGACAACGATAAAAAATAAGGATGATGTTCTTACTTTACTGGTTCATCTTGGTTATCTTGCGTATGATGCAGATACGAAAACGGTTCGGATACCCAATGAGGAAGTACGTGAAGAATTTGTACGTGCAGTAGCGAATGGCAAACATACCGAGATTGCAAAGCTCATTCGCAATTCAGATCAGCTCTTGGAAGCAACCGTAAACATGGATGAGGAGGCTGTGGCGGCAGCGATGGAAGAAGCACATAAGGCTGGTACAGCGCCAACATTTTATAATAATGAGCAGGCTTTGCGTAGTGTAATTCGGGTTGCCTATATTAGCTGTGTGGATGAATATCTTAGAATGGAAGAGCTTCCGTCAGGACATGGATATGCTGATGTGGTATTTTTCCCGAAGAAAGAATCCAAAAAGCCATTAATATTGATAGAGTTGAAATGGAACAAAACGGATGAAGGTGCAATTGGTCAGATTAAAAAGAAAGATTATCCTCAAGTTTTAAAAGCGTATGGCGGAAAGATGCTCTTAGTTGGAATCAATTACGATTCGAAGAGTAAAAAGCATACCTGCACAATTGAAGAATATTGTATCTGAGATGGTTTGAAGCTGCAGATAAAACCGATAGAATAATAGTTGATGACATTTTTAGAGAACTTTTATGTGCTAAAGGTTCTCTTTTTCAATAGAATTTATTAACCATAGAAAAGAGGATAAGGAAAATGAAAATTGTTTTAATACATGGACAAAATCACAAAGGAAGCTCGTATCATATTGGGAAAATGATAGCTGATACAATTAGTGGAAAAAAAGAGGTGTCAGAATTTTTTCTGCCAAGGGATTTGAATCATTTCTGTCTTGGTTGCTATCAGTGTATTGAAAATGATGAAAACTGTCCTTTTTACAGTGAAAAGGCAGTTATCATGAAGGCTGTTGAAGCGGCAGACCTGCTTATTTTTACCACACCTACATATTGTCTTCGTGCTTCTGCACCAATGAAATCTTTTTTGGATTTGACCTTTACTTACTGGATGTCGCATAGACCAAGAAAAAGTATGTTTTCTAAGAAAGCGGTTGTGGTATCGACTGCTGCCGGTTCGGGTGCAAAATCCGCAACGAAGGATGTTAAGACTGCACTATTCTATTGGGGAGTTCCATATATAAAATCATATGGAATTGCAGTTCAGGCAATGAATTGGGACATGGTAAGTGCCAAAAACAAGGAAAAAATCCAAAAAGATGTAGCGCGTCTTGCTAAAAAACTTTCCAATGGTAGAAAGCAATATGTTGGAGTAAAAACCCGTTTTATGTTTAAAATGATGGGACTTATGCAGTCAGCGGGCTTCGGTTCTTCTCCAATTGAAAAGGAATATTGGGAGAAAAATGGCTGGCTTGGCAGAAAACGTCCGTGGAAGGAATAATTGTTAATCTTTTGTATACTTGATAATGTCTGTGATATCACATTCTAGTAATTCACATAATTGTTTCTAAAAATATATAATGTGAGATTTACTTTTAATAATAAAGTAACGGTTACAAAAATTCCAGTTGTAACTTTTGGTAAAACTGAAAATAGCATTTTAAAGACTGAAGCTAATGGTGGAACTTATGATGTAAATAATCCAGAAAATAATATTTCTAATGTAAAGAAGAAAGATACCAAGAAACCAACTGTAAAGGGCGTGAAGAACAACAAGGCTTATAAGAAGTCTGTGAAGTTCAAAGTGTCTGATAAGTCTGGAATCAAGAAGGTTACTCT
Source organism: Clostridiales bacterium (assembly GCA_029012085.1). Lineage (GTDB taxonomy): Bacteria > Bacillota > Clostridia > Lachnospirales > Lachnospiraceae > CAG-590. The sequence goes on along the minus strand of JAQXLK010000043.1, from coordinate 6,312 downwards.
GAACAAGAAGAAAATCAAGGTTTCTAAAGCTAAGAAGGGTTACACTGTGAAAAAGAAGGGTAAGTATACTATGAAGGTCTGGGATAAGGCTGGAAATGTAAGAACTGTGAAGTTCAAGATTAAGAAATAGATGGTTGGAAAAGATAAGTTGCGATAATTTAACGGAGTGGGTATAATATAAGGAGGGACTATATGGATGAAGAATACGGCAATGTGCAGCCTTTACATCATAAGGCGAAGGATACATTTTTTAAGAAGGTTTATGAATCGTATCTCCGGCGGATTTGTTTCAGTTATTGATAGAACGAGGTGTGTTTGTGGATTTGTTTCAAAGTAAGGAGGTATGCGACATGACGGTAGCACAGTTTTCGCGAGATGATATGTTGTTGTATCAAGGACGAGAAGAAGGAATAAGGTTAACCCAAAGTGTAATTCGTCTGGATGAAGAGGGATATGCCATTAGTGATATCGCAACGGAATTACGTATTAGCGAGGAAGAAGTGAAAAAGATATTGGAGAAGTAGAGTACTAGTATGAGAAAAACAACCACAGAATATATATTATTAACAACGAGGTGATACAAGGATGGGCATATATTTTAATCCAAGTAATGAAAGCTTCACACGAGCAAGAAATAGCCAGATTTTTGTTGATAAAACAGAATTAATTGATTATTTGAATAAAAGATTATCCACGGAAGAGAATTGCATTGCACTAAGTCATGCCAGACGATTTGGTAAATCTCACGCCGCAGGAATGATAGATGCATATTACAGCCTCGGCTGTGATTCCACCAAGCTTTTTGAGGATACTAAGATTGCTAAAAGTAGTGATTTTAAGAAATATATGAACAAGTATAATGTGATTCATATAGATGTAGCATCATTTTGGGACTTCTATAAAGATAATATTGTAGAGAAGATTGTGGAATATATTTATAAAGATTTAAAAAAATCTTTTGGAGATGAGCTTGATTATCAGGACAATATCAGTTATGTGTTAATGGAAATTTATCAAAAGACAAATAATCCCTTTGTCATTATTATCGATGAATGGGATTGTGTCATCAGAAACAGTGAAGATAAGGAATTAGTTCACAGATATCTCCAATTCCTTCACTCCTTGTTTAAATCAGAAGAATCAAAGGCATTCCTGGCATTGGCATATATTACTGGTATTTTGCCAATTAAGAAGATTAAGGACGAATCAGCACTGAATAATTTCAGAGAATATACAATGTTGAAATCAAGACCAATTACAGAGTACTATGGTTTTACAGAGGAGGACGTAAAAGAACTTTGTAAGAAACATGATATGGATTTTAATTCTGCAAAAGCGTGGTACAATGGATATCTGATTGACGGGAAACATATGTATAATCCTAATTCTGTAGTTCAATCCATGATGAATAGAGATTTTGATTCCTATTGGAAGAATACATCATCCTTTGCATCCATTAACACATTTATCACCATGAATTATGCAGGACTAAAGGATGATATTATGACGATGCTTGCAGGTGGAAAAGTAATGGTTGAGACAGAAGCTTTTCAAAATGATTTATTTGAAATACACTCTAAAGATGATGCATTAACAGCACTGATACATTTGGGGTATCTTGGATATGATGCAGACAGAAAGAGTGCATTTATTCCGAACTATGAGGTTGCTAAGGCATTTCAGATGGCACTAAAGACTGGTGAGTGGAGTGAAATCTCAAATGCAATTTCAAGATGTGATGAATTACTTATGGCAACAATTGATGGGAATGCAGACAAAGTAGCAGAAATCATTGAACTGGCACATGAAACCTACACGTCAGTATTAAACTACAATGATGAGAACTCTTTAAGCTGTGTTCTCACAATGGCATACTTTACTGCCCCAGCATATTATGACATTGTTCGTGAACACCCTGCTGGCAAAGGTTATGCAGACTTTATATTCAAACCAAGAGCAAATGCGGGATGGAGACCGGCAATGGTGGTGGAACTTAAGTACAATAAGTCAGCAGATACTGCCATTAAGCAAATCAAAGAGAAGAGATATCAGGGTGCCTTATCAGGATATAGTGATAGGATTCTTTTGGTTGGAATTAATTATGACGCAGAGAGTAAAGACAAGAAGCACCATACATGCGTTATTGAGGAATGGAAGGAATAAGCTCAAAGAATAATATAAAATAGAAGATATGTAAGTATAAATAATCCTGTATGATAGGTATAGCCCCGTCATACAGGATTTTAATGTATTATAGGTTGTTGATTGTGGGTTACAGGAAGCTGGAAATTTGTGATTTCATTAAAAGCGAAAATCTCGTTTCCCGGAATGAATATCGTTAAGGTGTTCCATTACAATTTCCTTTACCTTTGGATTTGGAATATTGTTAAGCTCCTTTTCTATCATTTGCATACCAAGAGAAGCAGTTTCCGGCCAGGCATAATCTTCCAAGTATTCTTTCAGTGTTAATAGTGCATTTGGAAGACAGCAGTTTTGAATCTGGCCGCTTTTGCAAAGACTCATAAAACGGTCTCCGGTACGGCCTTCCCGGTAGCAGGCAGTACAAAAGCTTGGGATGTAGTCCATTTCCATCAGCCACTTTACAACTTCATCTAAGGTACGGTTGTCGCTGACATCAAACTGGGAAGAGTCTTCGTCCTCCGGTTCCGGTTCATAGTAGCCACCGACAGAAGTTTTGGAACCACCGCTAATCTGGGAGATTCCTAAGTGAAGGACACGTTCACGGCAGGCTTTGCTTTCCCTGGTGGATACAATCATTCCTGTATAAGGAACGGCAATACGGATGCAGGCAACAATCTTTGCAAAGGTGTCATCATCAATGCCGTTGTCAAAATCATCCGGGTCGATATCGTCTGCTCTGCGGACTCTTGGGACACTGATAGTATGTGGTCCCACACCGTGGACAGCCTCTAAATGCTCAGCATGCATGAGAATTCCTGCAAACTCATATCGGTACAGCTCCAGACCAAATAACACACCAAGCCCCACGTCATCAATACCGCCTTCCATGGCGCGATCCATTGCTTCCGTATGATAAGCATAATCATGCTTTGGACCGGTTGGGTGAAGACGCTCATAGCTTTCCTTGTGGTAGGTTTCCTGAAACAGAATATAGGTGCCGATTCCGGCATCCTTCAGCTTACGGTAATTTTCCACTGTGGTTGCCGCAATATTTACATTTACACGGCGGATATCACCATTTTTATGATGAACGGAATAAATAGTCTTGATACAGTCTAAAATATACTCAATCGGGTTATTCACCGGATCTTCACCGGCCTCGATGGCAAGTCGCTTATGTCCCATATCCTGAAGGGCAATGACTTCCTTGCGAATTTCCTCCTGAGTTAATTTTTTACGAGGAATATGTTTATTCTTTAAATGGTACGGACAGTAAAGGCATCCGTTCACACAATAATTTGACAGGTATAGAGGTGCAAACATAACGATACGGTTGCCGTAAAAGTCCTTCTTAATCTGTTCTGCTAACGTATAAATCTGCTGGTTCAAATCCTCTTCTTCGCAGGCAAGCAGAACCGAAGCCTCCCGATGGGAAATGCCTTTCCGTTTCTTTGCTTTTTCCAAAATCTGACAGATGAGTTCTCTGTCCTGTTTATGGGCATCACTATATGACAGGGTGTCCAATATTTCCTGATGGTCAATAAATTCTTCTGCTTTTAATGAACTTGGATTGTACATATATTAAAATCTCCCTTGTGATAATTATCTTCTTTTATTATAGGTCTTTTTTTTATGGATTGGAATAGAAAAATAAAAAAAAAACGAGATACCCATCGTAGACGTAAAGGTCAAATGGTCAGAAACCCGTTTCTTTATGTAACTGAGTATAAATAGTGTATATTGAAATGTCAAGTAACACTTTAGAATTAAGTGACGGTTCTATAGTCAATGAGTTACTGTTCATTCACTATCAATATAGAACTTCAGTTTTGATAAAATTATTTTCTGTTAGGACTATCCCCCCTATCTATCACAACCTGATATCCGATCCCCTCCATCCGCCTATCCATACAGCGGATACATTGTGCAGACTCATCCCCGGTGCAGATTTTGTTATCATATAGGCTGTATTTTGCCCGATTTTTCGTTGGGGAAAGATTCGGCATAACTACATTGGCTCCCGCCAGAATTCCATGTTCCCTGCCTTTGGGATGGATAGTGCCAAGGGCAGTGGTGGCAGGCAGCAGTAAGGTTGGCTGCATCAGCCGAAGGATACTTAGTAAGAGAAGGGTATCTTCTAATGTGCCGTTTTTTTTGCTGGCAAACGGGGTATCTTGATGGGATATAAATGGTCCGATACCCACCATATGTGGTTTGAAATCCTGAATAAATAACAGGTCATTAGCCAGCATTTCATGGGTCTGGTAAGGAGAACCTACCATAAAACCACAGCCAACCTGGTAACCGATATCTTTTAAATCCTGCAGGCACTGCATGCGGTGTTCAAAAGACATGGCAGCTGGATGAAGCTGCTCATAATGTTTCTTGACAGCAGTTTCATGCCGGAGAAGATAACGGTCTGCACCGGCATCAAATAAAAGCTTATAGCTTTCGTAAGAACGCTCCCCAAGAGAAAGTGTGATGGCACAGTCGGGATATGCTTCATGGATGCTGCTTACAATATCCGCTATACGTTCATCGGTATAATAGGCATCCTCGCCACTTTGCAGTACAAAGGTGCGAAAGCCAAGTGTATAGCCTTCCCGGCAGCATGACAGGATGTCCTCTTTGGAAAGACGGTAACGTTCGGCAGATCGGTTGCTGCGACGGATACCGCAGTAATAACAATCATTTTTACAGTAATTAGAAAATTCAATTAGTCCACGGATATATACCTTGTTGCCAAAATGTTCTCTGCGGACCTTGTCTGCGGCTGCCGCTAACTGTTCCCGCAAATGTATCGTATTATTGTCTAACAATGCAGTAAATTCTTCTTTATTCAGTGGCTGCTGGCAAAGTAGTTTATCAAATCCAACACAAAAAGGGTCATATTGGCATATGACCCCTTGAGAATTACTATAGTCTTCATTTTTGTTGATAGAATTCTTATTTTTGGTTAAATCTGTGCTCATTTTCCGTAATCACCTTCTCAATGCGGCTTCGTACCATTTGCGCAATTTCTGTTGTTTTCATACCCTGATATTCCTCATATGGAATAGGAGGCAGAATATGTATCTGGACATCTACTTTGTCAATGCTGTTACGGTCGAAAGGCAGGTAGGAGTCAATAATTGCAACCGGAACAATCGGGCATTTGGCTTTGGTAGCAGCTTTAAAACTTCCGCTCTTAAATTCCCCCATCCGGTTGCCGTTCTTGGAACGGGTGCCCTCCGGGAAGATTAGGAAGTTACGGCCTTCTTTTACCTGTTTGGCCATTTCGTTAATAATCTGCAATCCTTGTTTAATATCGTCCCGGTCCATGAAAAGTCCGCCTAAGGTCTGAACTAGTTGGCGAAGCAGTGGCACTTTGTAGGTCTCTTTTTTGATGACCACACCGAATGGATTCGGATTCAGATAAACAAGTCCCATCACATCAAATAGTCCTTGATGATTCGGATACATAATATATCCGGATTCTTTGGGCAGATTGTCAAATCCGTAGCCATGGACAGTGACATTTCCCTTTTTACAGCCAATTTCCCCGATTCGACGGATTAAGGCGTATTTTTTTTCCTCGCTGACTTTGTCAGATTTGGCATACCAGAATAGTTTGATTAAAATACCTGGCAGAAAAATCAAGTTGCGCAGGAGCATCATTGTTAATCGTTTTGCCATAGTAGTATTCCCTTCTACATAAATATCGATGTTAGAAAAGGCATGCTGATGTGTGCATGCCTTTGTTTGTCCGTTCAGAAGTATGCTGGTTTTATAATTCTACATTCCAGTAATCTTCTAAGGTTGCAAAATAATCTTCCGGAGTCTCTGCCCGGCGGATCATTTTTGTAGAGCCATCTTCACGAAGAAGAATCTCGGCAGACTTTAATTTTCCGTTATAGTTGTAGCCCATTGCAAAACCGTGAGCTCCGGTATCATGGATTACTAAAGTGTCACCCATATCAATTTTTGGAAGCTTGCGGTCGATGGCAAATTTATCATTATTCTCACAGAGAGAACCGGTAATATCATATACATGGTCGCATGGTTCATTTTCTTTTCCCATAACAGTAATATGATGGTAAGCACCATACATTGCAGGACGCATTAAATTAACGGCACAGGCATCCACACCAATGTATTCTTTGTGGGTATGCTTCTCGTGAATTGCCTTTG
>JAQXLK010000042.1 GCA_029012085.1 Clostridiales bacterium | reverse complement strand
ATCCATGAGATGGAAAAGTTCAACACAGATAAGGTGTTTGATAAGGATAAGATTGCAATGGTTATGGACCATTTCACACCGAATAAGGATATCAAGAGTGCAGAGCATTGTAAATGTGTGCGAGAATATGCCTGTGCGCAGAATATTACAAACTTTTTTGATGTGGGAGAGATGGGTATTGAACATGCATTACTTCCGGAAAAAGGTTTGATTGTAGCCGGAGAGGCTTGTATTGGTGCAGATTCCCATACTTGTACATATGGTGCACTTGGTGCATTTTCCACCGGTGTTGGTTCAACGGATATGGCAGCAGGAATGGCAACCGGAAAGGCTTGGTTTAAAGTGCCTTCTGCAATTAAGTTTGTACTTACCGGAAAACCTGCTAAATGGGTAAGTGGTAAGGATGTTATCCTTCACATTATTGGTTTAATTGGTGTGGATGGAGCACTTTACAAATCTATGGAATTTGTGGGTGATGGTATTGCACATTTATCTATGGATGACCGTTTTTCCATGGCAAATATGGCAATTGAAGCCGGTGCAAAGAATGGTATTTTCCCTGTAGATGAGAGAACCATTGAATATATGAAGGAACATTCTACGAAAGAATATACTGTTTATGAGGCTGATGAGGATGCTGTTTATGATGAGACTTACACTATTGATTTAAGTAAGCTTGAGCCAACGGTAGCATTTCCGCATTTACCGGAGAATACTAAGCCAATCAGTGGAGTTCCAGAGATTAAGATTGATCAGGTTGTTATCGGTTCTTGTACAAATGGACGTATTGAGGATTTAAGAATTGCAGCAGAAGTATTAAAGGGAAGAAAATGTGCAAAGGGAATTCGTGTAATCGTAATTCCTGCTACACAGGCAATTTATCTTCAGGCAATGGAAGAGGGACTTTTGAAGACCTTTATTGAGGCAGGCGCAGTAGTTTCAACTCCTACCTGTGGTCCATGTCTTGGTGGACACATGGGAATTCTTGCGGCTGGTGAGAAGGCAGTAGCTACTACGAACCGTAACTTTGTAGGTCGTATGGGACATATAGATTCGGAGATTTATTTAGCTTCACCGGCAGTGGCAGCAGCTTCTGCAGTAACCGGTAAGATTTCCTGTCCGTGCCAGTTAGGATTATAATTTGAATAGATTAAAGATTGAATCAGGAGGATATTAGTATATGAAAGCACATGGAACAGTACATAAATATGGAGATAACGTGGATACAGACGTTATTATTCCGGCAAGATATTTGAATTCATCTGATCCGGCAGAGCTTGCAAAGAACTGTATGGAGGACATTGATCCTGACTTTGTAAACAGAGTAAAAGCTGGAGATATTATGGTGGCAAACAAGAATTTTGGATGCGGTTCATCCAGAGAGCATGCGCCAATTGCTATTAAAGCAAGTGGTATCAGCTGTGTTATCGCAGAGACCTTTGCAAGAATTTTTTACCGCAATGCCATTAATATTGGTCTTCCAATTATTGAGTGTCCTGAGGCCGCTAAGGCGATTGAAGCAGGAGATGAAGTGGAAATCGACTTTGATTCCGGTATGATTTATGATAAGACAAAAGGTACTGAGTATAAAGGTCAGGCATTTCCACCATTTATGCAGGAGATTATTAAGGCAGAGGGATTAGTAAATTATATTAATAACAAGTAAGTGGAGGATAGACATGAGTAATTTTAATTTAGCAGTAATAAAGGGCGATGGTATCGGTCCTGAGGTTGTTACCGAAGCCATGAAGGTACTAGATAAAATTGGTGAAAAGTTTGGTCATACATTTAACTATGAGCAGCTTTTAATGGGAGGCTGTTCCATTGACGTACATGGAGTGCCACTTACAGATGAGGCAGTAGAACGTGCAAAGCAGGCGGATGCTGTATTATTAGGTTCTATCGGTGGTAATACGAGCACTTCACCATGGTACAAATTAGATCCATCTTTAAGACCGGAGGCCGGACTTTTGAAGATTCGTAAGGAGTTAGGTTTGTTTGCAAATCTAAGACCTGCACTGTTATATCCGGAGTTAAAGGGTGCATGTCCTTTAAAAGAGGAGATTGCAGATAAAGGCTTTGATATGATGATTATGCGTGAGTTAACCGGTGGTCTTTACTTTGGTGAACGTAAGACGGTAGAAGAGAATGGCAAGAAGAAAGCCATTGATACTTTAACTTATTCAGAGGATGAGATTCGAAGAATTGCAATCCGTGGATTTGATATTGCCATGAAGAGACGTAAAAAAGTAACTTCTGTAGATAAGGCAAATGTATTGGATTCATCCAGACTTTGGAGAGCCGTTGTGAATGAAGTGGCAAAGGATTATCCTGAGGTGGAAGTGGAACATATGTTAGTAGATAACTGTGCAATGCAGTTAGTAAAAGATCCTGCCCAGTTTGATGTCATTTTGACAGAGAATATGTTTGGTGACATTTTATCTGATGAGGCTTCCATGGTAACCGGTTCTATCGGAATGTTAGCTTCCGCATCCTTAAATGAGACAAAGTTTGGTATGTATGAGCCAAGCGGTGGTTCTGCACCGGATATTGCAGGACAGAATAAGGCAAATCCAATTGCTACGATTCTTTCTGCAGCAATGTTGCTTCGCTTCTCTTTGGACCTTGATAAAGAAGCAGATGCTATTGAAGCAGCAGTAAAACAGGTACTGAAAGATGGTTACAGAACCTGCGACATTGTTTCCGAAGGCACAAAGTTAGTAAGTTGTTCTGAGATGGGTGACTTGATTTGTGAGAGGATATAGAACACCAAACATGTGGAGGTAATTCAATGATTAGTTTGATTATGTTGATAGCAATAATTTTGTTGTTCGGCATTATTGTGATTGCAGGATTATGTGTTTTAGGATACTACTTATATAAGAAAAATGAAGAAAAAAAGGAGAAACGTTATGAAGAGTGATAATGTAAAATCTGGTATGCAGCAGGCACCTCATCGTTCCTTATTTAATGCATTGGGAATGACAGAGGAAGAGATGAAAAAACCGTTAGTTGGTATTGTATGTTCCTATAATGAGATTGTTCCGGGACATATGAACTTAGATAAAATTGCCCAGGCTGTTAAGCTTGGTGTGGCAGCAGCCGGTGGTACACCGGTTATGTTCCCGGCAATTGCTGTTTGTGATGGTATTGCCATGGGACATATTGGAATGAAATATTCTTTGGTAACAAGGGATTTAATTGCAGATTCTACAGAATGTATGGCAATTGCCCATCAGTTTGATGCGCTGGTTATGATTCCAAACTGTGATAAGAATGTTCCTGGTCTTTTGATGGCAGCAGCGAGAGTAAATGTGCCTACCGTATTTGTTTCCGGTGGTCCAATGCTTGCCGGTCATGTAAAGGGTCACAAGACTTCTTTATCATCCATGTTTGAGGCAGTTGGTTCTTATGCAGCGGGAACCATGGATGAAGCAGATGTGAATGAATTCGAATGTAAGGCTTGTCCTACCTGTGGTTCATGTTCTGGTATGTATACAGCCAATTCCATGAATTGTTTAACAGAGGCACTTGGTATGGGACTTCCTGGAAATGGAACCATTCCAGCCGTATATTCTGAGCGTCTTAAGCTTGCAAAGCATGCAGGTATGGCAGTTATGGATATGTATAATAAGAATATCCGTCCAAGAGATATTATTACAAAAGAGGCAATTATGAATGCATTAACAGTAGATATGGCATTAGGTTGTTCTACTAATTCTATGCTTCATATTCCAGCAATTGCTCATGAAATCGGTTTTGATTTTGATATCGCATTGGCAAATGAGGTAAGTGCAAAGACTCCAAACCTTTGTCACCTTGCACCAGCAGGTCCTACTTATATGGAAGACTTAAATGAAGCAGGCGGTGTATATGCAGTTATGAACCAGTTAAAAGAAGCAGGATTGTTAAATGAAGACTGCATGACTGTAACCGGCAAGACAATTGGTGAGGCAGTAAGTGGTCATGTGAATAAGAATCCGGAGGTTATCCGTCCTCTCGATAATCCATATAGCCAGACTGGTGGTCTTGCAGTATTGAAGGGTAACCTTGCTCCGGATGGTTCCGTTGTAAAACGTTCTGCTGTTGTTCCTGAAATGATGCAACACGAGGGACCGGCAAGGGTATTTGATTGTGAAGAGGATGCCATTGCAGCGATTAAAGGTGGTAAGATTGTTGCCGGTGATGTAGTAGTCATCCGTTACGAAGGTCCTAAGGGCGGTCCTG
>JAQXLK010000041.1 GCA_029012085.1 Clostridiales bacterium | reverse complement strand
CTTCTTCCATATAATGCAAAGATTGGAAAACTTTTAGGAGGCTGCAATAAAGAGATGCTGGCTCTTAAGAAGCTTTGTGATAATGAAAAAGGTTACAGCCTCATACCGGATATGGGAGGTTTGTATTTGAAACTTTTGCGTCTTCATGCACAGTTGGAATCATTTTTAGAAGAAAGTAAGGAAATTCCGGCGTTAAAGCCACATGCCGAGGACATTTTAGAATTTTATTTTAAGGTAAACCAGTTTCTCAATATATATGAGCTAGTGGATGAAAGTTATGAAATCTATGCAGAGCAGGTAAGCGATACCTCTTTTATGCTGAAATTATATTGTATTCATCCGGCAAAGAATCTGTCTGATTGTATTGAAAAGGGGAATGCTACCATTTTCTTTTCTGCAACGATGCTGCCAATCACCTATTACAGGGAGCTTCTGCATGATCATGAGGAAGATTATGCTATCTATATTCCTTCACCATTTCCAAAGAAGAATAGGGGATTGTTTACCTGTATTGATGTGAGCAGCCGGTATAAGTTAAGAGGTCCGGTGCAGTATGGTAAAATGGCAAGGTATCTGGATTGCATGGTACAATCGAAAAAAGGAAATTATATGGCATTTTTTCCATCCTATAAAATGTTAAATGATGTCTATGAGACAGCTTTGTCCCTTGGATTGCTTTCCGATATTGAGGTAATCTGCCAGAACGCCAATTTATCGGAGGAAGGACGGGAGGCATTTTTGGAACGGTTTCGGGAAGATGAGGAGCCGGTGCTTGGATTTTGCATACTGGGAGGCATTTTTTCGGAGGGAATTGACCTTGTGGGAGAGCGTTTAATTGGTGCAGCCATTATTGGTACAGGATTGCCTATGGTCTGTAATGAGCGGGAAATCCAGCAGAATTTTTTCGATGACCGGGAAGGAAATGGATTTGAGTATGCGTATCTGTATCCGGGTATGAATAAGGTGCAGCAGGCGGCAGGCCGTGTGGTGCGAACGATGGAGGATAAGGGAGTTATTTTACTGCTAGATGACCGGTTTGTGACACAGCAGGTGGTGGATACATTTCCGGCAGAGTGGGAGGACTATCAGATTGTGCGGCTGGATACAGTAGCACAGGCGTTAGAGCAGTTTTGGGGGAGTGTTTGACAATCAAATATTTTATCAGTGTTGTGGAAAAACAAAAACTTGTCTGTAACAGATATTTTGCTAAAAAGTAATAATCTATTATAGACAAGTTTTATTTTTTGTATAAGTGAAACTTTTTTTAGTGTGCATTCGTCTAACTTATAGAATCAAAAAGGAGACAGAAGAATGAAAACAACACATGTTTATGGATTAGATGCATTAAGAGGAATTGCAATTCTTGGAGTAATATTTTATCATTTGATGCCGGGAAGAGTACCAGGAGGATTTCTTGGTGTAAATATGTTTTTTGTTTTGTCAGGATATTTAATTTATCAGACAAGTGTTTGGGAGATACAAAGAGGAGAATATTCTGTTATCAATTTTTATCGAAAACGATGTAGACGGATTCTTCCTAATCTGTGCACTATGGTATGCGTAGTAATAGTATTAATGATTGTATTTTTTCCAGAGGTTGCAAATGGCAAAATCTGTGAGGTAATTAGCATTTTTGGTGGATATAATAATTTGTGGCAAATGCATCAGAAAGCATCGTATTTTGCAAGAATCGGCCAACAGTCTCCGTTTACACATCTATGGGCAATGGCAATTGAAATGCAGTTTTATTTTATTTGGCCATTTTTGTTTGCACTTATGCGAAAACTTAAAAAAAACATCTCGTGGAAAGGTGTAAAGCTGTTGGTCCTTATTGGGGTTGTTATAGGGGGAATATGGATGAGCATCTTGTTTAAGTCGTGTCAAGATGTATCGCGGTTGTATTATGGAACAGACACCCGAATATTTGCCTTGATGTTGGGGACTTTTACGGCAATGATGCAAAAAGAGTTTACATTGTTTTTAAAATCCAGATTGTCCTTGTGGGTTCGGAATGGTTTACTTTTATTAACATTAGGAATATTTGTTAGTGCTTATTTTTGGGTAGAAGGACAGATGGACTATGTATACTTAGGTGGATTGTTTATATTTAGTATGATTTGTGCAGTTATAATTTTGTTATTGTCCTGTAGTAGTTTCAAAGAAATATTAGAAAATAGTCTGCTTACTGGTATTGGGAAAATAAGTTATGAACTATACTTATGGATGTATCCTGTTATTTTTCTGTTTGCATATCAAAAGAAAAATTATGGAGTTATATCATGGGGCGTTCAACTCACTCTTATATTTATAATTGCATATACCCAATATCTGATTAAACGATATTTTATAAGCAAAAAGAATACTTATCGGCAAGAAAAGTATAATTTGGCGAGGTATATTGTATGTAATTTTGTAATGACTTTCTTTGTATTTGTGGGGGGGATGATGATAAGTAAACAGCCTTGGTTCGATTTTACTAATCAGACTCAGAAAAAGGTGAATGCAATGTATCAGACAAATTCTGCAACAAACAAAGTATCTACTATGAATAAAGGAAGTAAGATTGCTAATATGGAAGAAAACGTTTCTGGTAATTTGATAACAGAAAGTACATCGTTACGAGTTGAAGATGTGAAGGTGACTGCGATTGGTGATTCGGTCTTATTAGGAGCAGATAGCAATGTGGAAAAACAAATTCCAAATTGTATTGTGGATGCAAAAGAGTCAAGACAGGTATCAAAAGCGAGAATTGTTGTTGAAGAACTAAAAGAAAAAGAAGAACTTGGAGATATTGTAATAATCGCACTTGGAACTAATGGAACTTTTTCAGCGATGGTTGGGGAAAAGTTAATTGATGCAATTGGACAGGAACGACAGATTTATTGGGTAACCGTATTCGGACAACGTTTACAGTGGCAGGAGGATTCAAACCATATGATTTGGTCGATGGAGAAGAAGTATTCTAATGTACATGTAATTGATTGGGCAGCGGAGGCTAATGAGCATTCGGAATGGTTTTTGGAAGATGGGGTACATTTAACAGAAGCTGGTTGTGAAGCATATGCACAATTGCTGAGTGCGAGTATTTTTCCTAACAAGGGGTCGTAATAATTTGATAATTGAAAAATGATGGTAAATAATTATTTTTTGAAACTTTTTTTATGACTGATTCGTCTAACTTATAGAACATCAAAAGGAGGCAGAAATATGCAGCTGGAAAAAATGCAAAAGAGAGTAGAGGAGGCAGTATTGGATTCATATGAAGCCATGTACCGTATTGCTCTTACCTATGTCAGGGACCAGGAGGATGCATTGGATATTGTGCAGGAGAGTGTTTATAAAGCAATCCGAAATGCAGGACAGGTAAAAAACGAACAATATATTCCAACATGGATTTGCAGAATCGTTATCAATACAGCAATTGATTTTCTGAAAAAGAATCAGAAGGAGATTCTGGTAGAGGAATTTTATGACTATCAGGATGTAGGAAAAGAGGATCAGTACGAAGACACAGATACACTTAAGGCATTAGATGCATTAAATGAGAAGGAACGTGCAGTTATTATTTTGCGCTTTTTTGAAGATAAAAAACTAGAGGAGATTGCAATCATTTTAAATGCCAATATTAGTACGGTTAAATCGTTGTTATACCGTAGTCTTGCAAAACTAAAAGTAGAAATGTTGGAAGGAGATTTGCAATATGAAGGATAGTAGGTTAGAGAAAATGATGAAAGAGTATAATAATATTGAAATTCCAAAGCAATTGAGAGAAAGAGTAGAAGCAAGTATCGAACAAGCGAAAGAAGATAATAAAATGGAAGAGCAAAAGGTAATAAAATTTCCCTTTTGGACAAAAGCAGCAACTGGTTTGGTGGCGGCTATGGCTGCATTTGTAATATTGGTAAATACGAATCATCAGATGGCATATGCTATGAGTAATATACCAATATTAGGAAGTATTGTAAAGGTAGTTACTTTTAAAACCTTTGAGCATGAGAATAAGGATATGAGTGCTCGTGTGGAAGTTCCGAAAGTAGAAGTGGAAGAGAAAAGTGATATGAAACCGGCTGCAGAGCAGTTGAACAAAAATGTTCAGGAATATACAGACCAGATTATTGAACAGTATAAAGCGGATGTTGCTGCAACGGGTGGTGAAGGATATGAAGAGGTAACAACGGATTATGAGGTGGTAACGGATAATGATAAGTTGTTTTCTATTCGGATTAATACTGTAGTACAGCTGAATACCTCTGGTATAAGCATTAAGATTTATCATATTGATAAAACAACAAACAAATTGGTAGGACTTAAGGATATTTGTAAAACAGATGTAGACTATAAAAATATTTTGACTGAGGAAATAAAACGGCAGATGCGTGAACAGATGAAAAAGAATGAAAATGTTGTCTACTTTATTGATGATGAAGATATACCGGAAGTGAATTGGACGGGTATAACAGATGAGGCAAATTTTTATTTTAATGACGAGGGAAAATTAACTTTTGTATTTGATAAGTATGAGGCAGCACCTGGATATATGGGTTCGTTTGAATTTGTTATACCAGACGAAATAGCGAATACTGTTTTACTAGAAAAATATTTAGATTAGTAAGATATACTGTTTTTTATGATTGAAATGCAGAAAAATGCATATAAGAAAAGAGGAAAAGAGAATGAGCGATAAAGAAAAGAGAAATAGCATAAGAGAGAATATAGTATATAGAAATGCAAGAGTTATAGTAGTTGCCCTGCTGTTTTGTATGTTTGCGCTTATGAATGGTCAGACTGTATTTGCAACAGAATCATCTGGAGGTAATTTGGTACCTGACAATTCGATTTCAGCGGATAAAAGTGTGAAAAAAAAGTCGGGAAAGATTGTAACAGAAAATGGGAAAAAGTATTTTGAGTATTCGGATGGAAAAAAAGCAAAGAGTTGTTTCTTAGAAGTAAAGGGAAAAAACTATTATTTCGGGAAAAAAGGTGTTATGGAGAAAGGCTGGATGAAAAAAGGCGGCAATTATTATTATTTTGACCGAAACACAGGGGTACAAAAGAAGAATTGTAAGGTAGATGGTATTAAAATCAAAAAGGATGGAACTGTCAAAAAGACATCATATAATAAAAAGAAAATAGAAACTATGATAGAAGCAAAGTCTATTATGAATAAAATTGTAAATGTAACAGATACAAAAGAACAAAAGCTTAAAAAAGTATTTGACTGGGTTATGAAGCATCCATATAATCGACATCGCATTCTGGCACAGGCAAGAATGAAAAAAGGATGGGAAATGACTTATGCAAAAGATATCTACAAATCAGGAGATGGCTGTTGTGTTTCGGAAGCATGTGCCTTTGCGTTCTTAGCCCATGAATGCGGATATAAAAAGGTTTATATTTGTGATGACACAGAACATGCATGGACGGAAATTAACGGACGTGTTTATGACACATTATTTGCAGAAATAAAGAATTATGATGATTACTATAATTCTACGTATAAGAAGGTAAAGCTTTGGTGTGAAAATAAGCTTAAAATCTGATGGTTTTCCATTATTCACTGCTAGAGGAGAGAGTTTTTTAGTATGATATTTAGTTCGTTAGAGTTTTTATGTGTTTTTTTTCCAGTTGTTTTTGTTGTGTATTGTATCTTTCCATCTATTAAATTAAAAAATATGCTACTGATTGTGGCAAGTTTGATGTTCTATGCATATGGAGAACCTGTTTATGTAGTTTTGATGTTTGGAAGTGCTTTTTTCAATTATGTGATTGCAAGGATAATTGAAAAAAGCAGTACATATAAGAAGCTGTTTTTAATAATAGATGTGCTTGTGAATCTGGGTATTTTGGCGGTATTTAAGTATGCAGATTTTATTGTTGATTCATGTAATCAATTATTTTCTGCAAATATTCCAAAGCTTGGCATTGCGCTTCCGGTGGGAATATCATTTTTTACTTTTCAGGCATTGTCCTACGTGATAGATGTTTATTGGAAAAGGATAGAAGTTCAAAAAAGTTTTTGGAAAGTATTATTGTACATTTCTTTTTTTCCACAGCTGATTGCAGG
>JAQXLK010000040.1 GCA_029012085.1 Clostridiales bacterium | reverse complement strand
ATGAACGCAATAAAGAAACGGCAGAAGCAGAGAACCGCTTTGTCATAAAATGTAAAAACACCGGAAAAATCTGTGTTTTCACAGCAGAAGGCCAGATGCATACCGCCAAGGTAAAAGATATTCCGATGGGTAAATTCCGTGATAAAGGTGTTGTGGTTGATAATATCAGTAATTTTGACACCGGAAAAGAACGTATTATATTTGTATTTTCTCAAAGTGATGTCAATTTATATCGCATCCTCTTTGTGACAAAGCTATCGATGTGTAAAGTTGTTGATGGTGGTGAGTTTGATGTGGCAAAACGTACTGTTGCCGCAACAAAGCTGATGGATGATGATGAAGTTGTCAGCATTGTGCCTTTGATTTGTCAGAGAAATATCGTGTTACAATCCAAAGAGGGATATTTCTTGAAATTTGTTATAGAAGAAATTCCGGAGAAAAAGAAAAATGCAATCGGAGTTCGCGGAATGAAACTCGGAGCTTCTGATTATATCGAAAATGTATATTATACACAAAATGCGATTGAGCAGAATATAGAATACAAAGAGAAAACGCTTGAACTTAATAAAATGAAACTTGGAAAGAGAGATTCGAAAGGTATTAAGGTTCGTGTATAATTGAAGAAGGTAATAACGAAGAATAATTCTGAAATAAATATTTTGGAGTATCATAACGGGATATATAACGGAAATAATAATGAAAATTTTATGGAAATTATTATGGAAAATATAGTGGAGATAAAATATGAGAGTAATAGCCGGAACGGCCAGAAGTCTAAAGTTAGTCACTCCCGAAGGAACAGACACCAGACCGACTACTGACCGTATTAAGGAAACATTATTTAACATGCTGCAGTTTGATCTTCAGGATGCGTCCTTTCTGGATTTATTTGCCGGAAGCGGTGCAATCGGGATTGAGGCATTGAGCAGGGGTGCAAGCTATGCCTGTTTTGTGGATTCTTCTACGAAAGCAGAAGAATGCATCAAAAGTAATCTGACGCATACAAAGTTTATCGATAAGGCAAGTATATATAAACAGGATGTTTTTGTTGCCTTATCAAGAATGGAATATCAGAAAAAATTTGATTTTGTTTTTATGGATCCGCCTTATCATAAGGAATTGGAACAACGTGTTTTGGAATATCTGGGAACATCATCGATTATTGATTCAGATACGACAATTATTTTTGAGGCTGCACTGGATACAGATCTTTCTTTTCTTGACAGACTGCCTTATGAAGTAATGAAAATTAAACAATATAAAACCAATATGCATGTTTTTGTAAAAAGGAGTCATTAAAATGAAAAGTGCAATTTATCCCGGGAGCTTTGATCCTGTAACGTATGGTCATTTGGATGTTATAAAGAGAGCTGCTAATATTTTTGATGAATTAACGGTTTGTGTCTCATATAATGTTATGAAGTCGTCATTGTTTTCTGTCGAAGAACGTGTTAAAATGCTAGAAGAAGCGACAAAAGATTTGCCGAATGTACGGATTGATTCGTTTAGTGGTCTGATGATTGACTATGCCAAAAAAAAGAATGTTCATGTTGTTATCCGTGGCTTAAGAGCTATTACCGACTTTGAATATGAATTGCAGATCGCACAGACAAATCATAAGCTTTCAGGCGGTGAACTGGACACCATGTTTTTGACAACAGCATTGGAATATGCATATTTAAGTTCTTCTTCTGTTAAGGAAATTGCATATTTTCATGGCGATGTTTCGCCCTGTGTTCCCGATTTTGTGGCAAAAGAAATATACAAAAAATATCATGAAAAATAATAGAGTATTATGAAGGAGACCGGCTATGAGCAGTAAAATGATGACCAGTAAAATCGAGCAGTTAATTGATGAAATCGAAGATTATATTGATAGTTGTAAACCAACTTTATTAAACAGCAATAATATCGTCGTTAATAAAGAAGAAATTGATGAATTGTTGAGAGAACTTCGTATGACAACACCAGAGGAAATCAAACGTTGTCAGAAGATTATCAGCAATCAGGAAGCAATCTTAGAGGATGCCAAGAAAAAGGCGACTGGTCTGATTAATGATGCAACTGCCAAAACAAGCGAACTGGTGAATCAGGAAGCGGTTACACAGCAGGCATACGGTCAGGCAGAAGAAATCGTTGCGCTTGCTACGAAGCAGGCACAGGAAATTGTGGATGCAGCGACCAACGAAGCAAATCAGGTGAAAGCAGCTGCCATCCAGTATACGGACAGTCTGCTTGGCAATGTAGAAAAAATCATCAGTACATCTCTTGAAATCAATACT
>JAQXLK010000039.1 GCA_029012085.1 Clostridiales bacterium | reverse complement strand
ACCACGAATTTTACACTCTTTTGCACAAGCGAAACAGTTATGCATATGTCCACAACCTTCCTCCGCAATTAGGCTGTCTTTTGGATATTCGTTTTTTTTAAGTCCATAAGCGGAAAGAATTTCATCCTGTGAGTCTGCATCTACCTCTTCAACTTCACGGTACTCTCCATCTATAATATGCTCTTCTGGATGCACTTCGTTTTCATCTGATTTTATTTCCACTGAGTCCTGCAAATTATGCGACGTCACATATTGTTCTTCAGGAAGATACTCCGGAAAGTCAGCCTCTATCGAAGTCTGTCCAGGAATATTGTCATCTGCCTTTTCCTCGCTTTCATTGAGTTCTGGAGGGAAGAGCTTATTGATTTGTTTAACAAGATTTGTCCAAGTGATTTCCTCTGCCTGTTCCAATTCATCTATAGAGCCTCCATTTCCAGCAATTTTAATGCCTCTCGGTGTACATCGATAACTTAATTTGCTTTCATAGACACCGGTATAGGTCTTACCATAACTTTCTGTTAAAAATTGCTTCAATTCTTGCCGATTCTTATCATATTCTGTGTTTCTAATAAACCCATCATAAAAAGCTTTTAAAGCTTCTTCAGAAGGAGCTTTCATTTCACGGATCTGCCGGACTGTCATATCTGGCGTAACCTGCTCGATCTGTGCTTTTGACATAGATAGCATTTCAAAAAGCTGGGATATATTAAAGTCCTCATACTTTTGATCCAGTTCCGGGGAATTATGGTTAACCGAAAACTCTTCACATACATTCATGAACCGTGTAGCTGTTGGCTGGGATAAATGAAATTTATCCATTGCAAAATCATAAATATTTGAATAGCCTTCCTGCTCATACATCTTGTTTTCATGAATATGCTTTAAATACCATCCAATCTTGATAAATGATTTTCTGGTCTTGTGAAGCTCTTCATGGATGATCTCTATAGAGTCCTGATATCCAACTTTTTCAGGATCTATCAATCTTGTTTTATTAAAAGCCATTACATTAAAATTCTTTACACCCATTACCTCTGCCTCCTTCCATTTTCAGAAAGAAATTCATCGGTAAAGTTTCTATAGGCAGCTGCAACCTTTCCTTTGGCATCATACTCATAGATGCTCTGCCCATAGGACGGTGCTTCTTCTGCCCGGACACTTCTTGGAATATAATTTTGGAAAATACGGATTTCTTCTCCGTATCCTTTCTTAACAATTTCTTGGATATCACGGAAAGAGGTAGTCTGGTTATTGACACAGGTATAAAGAATTCCTGCAATCTTTAATTCCGGATTAAGACCATTTGATTTTACCGAACCTAATGTCATTAAAAGCTGTTCTAAGCCCCTTACACTATAATATTGTGCATGTAACGGGATAATGACCTCATCAGCAGCTACAAGAGCATTAATAGCAATCAGATTAAGGGACGGCATACAGTCAATGATGATATAGTCATATTCGTCTTTTATCATAGTAAGATAGGTATTTAGCATCTTTTCCCTGCCGAAAAGCAAAGAAATCAGTTCAGTATCAATTACAGATAGTTCAATATTGGATGGCATAAGATCCATACCTTCCGGATGATGCAGGATCCCGAAATCCTTTGTAAAAGCATAATCTTTGTTGATCATCTTTCTGATTACAGTGGCTATGGATATCTCCAATGAATCAGCATCAAAGCCAAGACCTTGAGTGGCATTTCCCTGCGGATCTAAGTCCACCAGCAGAACCTTATTGCCTTTTCTGGCAAGTCCTGCTCCTAAATTAATAGCTGTGGTTGTCTTTCCGACTCCACCTTTTTGGTTTGCAATCGCAATTACTTTACTCATATCATTTCCTCCTAAAACTTTATGAAAGCATTTAATAGTTTCTATATAAACAGGCATAATGCCTGTAAATATCATCTTTAGATATAAAAAAAGAACCGCATTCGGTTCTTAAATAGATTTATGGATATTGACTTGTTTTATCTCCCTTTCTTAATTGTAATGTTTCTATTATGGTAGCAGAGCAGAAAGCCCGTTCCACTTACGACAATATCTTAAGACTTACGCGTGATTATCCCGATGTATACGCTCCGATTAAGTTCTTAAGAGCCCGCGAGATTGTACACTTCCAGCGTTTCGG
>JAQXLK010000038.1 GCA_029012085.1 Clostridiales bacterium | reverse complement strand
AAAAGATAAGAAATAACGATATTTTCTATCATCACATATTTGTGTGTTTTTTTATGCTCTTTTATAGTGGGTTATAGAAAATGAGTTTAATGCTATATGCCAGCATAAGGAGTGGAATATATACCTACTGCTTTGTCATATAATGATATAAGCAATTTTTTGGAGAATATGGCTTGAATGAAATGTATTCGGAGGTTCGGGAACATTTGCGGCGGCAGCATGCAATGAATACGCAGGAAATTCATAGAAAACGGCTAGACAATTTTCCAAAATACAGTTATTATGGTGAAAGTGAGGATTTGGGTGATGGTGCCCAAAATTCTTCCCGGACATTTTTATTTAAGGGAAAGATTATTCTGTTTTTACTCTGTGTGATGCTGTTTTCATGTTATCTATATGGCGGACAGGACATTAAAAAAGGGGCTGTTATGGCATGGAATGAAATGAATACACGTATAACGAAGCTTGAAAAGGATGAGCCTGCTGTACAGGAAGCATTGGGATATTGTAAAAAGGGATATCATTGGATAAGAGGAAAGGTACAGGAGTATACTGACAGAGAATAATATTTATAGGAAATAGCGAATAAGAACGGTACTTTTTCATGGTATTTTGCCCTGAGATAAGCGAAAGGAATGGACATTGATATGAGTAAATTGGCACTTTCAGATGAGGTTTTGATGGAGATTGAAAAACCGGCAAGATATATCGGCAATGAAGTGAATATGGTAAAGAAAAATTTGGATGAGGTGGATATTCGTTTTTGTATGTGTTTTCCGGATGTTTACGAAATTGGAATGAGCCATTTGGGAATCCAGATTTTATATGATATGTTTAACAAAATGGATGGGGTATATTGTGAGCGTGTATACTCACCATGGCCGGATCTGGATAAGATTATGAGGGAACAACAGATTCCATTATTTTCTTTGGAAACCCAGTCACCAATTAAAGATTTTGATTTTCTTGGTATCACACTGCAGTATGAAATGTGTTACACCAATGTGTTACAGGTTATTGATTTATCAGGAATTCCGGTCTGGGCAAAGGACCGTACAGATGATGATCCATTTGTAGTAGGAGGTGGACCCTGCAGCTACAATCCGGAGCCGATTGCAGAATTCTTTGATATGTTTTATATCGGTGAGGGAGAAACCCGTTATGAGGACGTGTTTGCCATTTATCGTAAGATGAAGGCAGAAGGGGCAGGTAGAGAGGAGATTTTGCATGCCTTTTCTAAGATTCCGGGAATTTATGTACCATCCATGTATGAAGTCAGCTATCATGAGGATGGAACTTTGGCAGGTTTTGAGCCGAGATACGATGATGTACCGAGAACCATAACGAAAGAGATTGTATTGGATTTTGACAAGGTGCCATATCCTACAAAGCCGTTAGTACCATTTATTCAGGTCACACAGGACAGAGTGACCTTGGAAATTATGCGTGGCTGTATCCGTGGATGTCGTTTTTGCCAGGCAGGAATGATATACCGCCCAACCAGACAGAAAAATGTGGAAACGGTCAAAGGTTATGCCAAAGAAATGTTAGAAACCACAGGACACGAAGAGATTACGTTAAGCTCCCTTAGTTCATCAGATTATGAGTGTTTGAAAGAACTTACTTATTTTTTAATTGATGAGATGGAGGATAACAACGTCAATATCTCCCTGCCATCGCTTCGTATTGATTCTTTTGCCCTTGATGTGATGAAAAAGGTTCAGGATGTCAAGAAAAGCTCTTTAACCTTTGCACCAGAGGCCGGAACTCAGCGGCTTCGGGATGTAATCAATAAAGGACGTACAGAGGAAGTTATTTTAAAAGGCTCCATGGAAGCATTTCGCGGGGGCTGGAATAAGGTAAAGTTTTATTTCATGTTAGGTCTGCCTACGGAAACCATGGAGGATGCAGAGGGCATTCCTGCTCTTTGTGAAAAAGTGGCAGAGGCTTATTACACCATTCCAAAAGAAGAAAGAAATGGGAAAATCCGTATTACAGCTTCCTCGTCCTTCTTTGTACCGAAACCATTTACACCATTCCAATGGGCACCGATGCTAGATCCTGAGACATATATTGAACGTGCTCATCATGTAAAAGATACCTTCCGGGAGCAGTTGAATGGGAAATCCATGAAATACCAGTATCACGATACTTATGTGTCTGTATTAGAGGGTGTGCTTGCAAGGGGCGACCGCAAGCTTTCTAAAGTACTCTATGACGTATATATGGATGGCGGTATTTTTGATGCATGGACAGAATTTTTTGACAACGACCGTTGGATGAGAGCTTTTGAGAAGAATGGAATCGTGAAGGAATTCTATACCACAAGAGAGCGTGATGTGGAAGAATTACTACCATGGGATTTTATTGATATTGGAGTAACTAAGCGTTTCCTTGTTTCCGAATGGGAAAAGGCAAAGAAGGGAATCGTAACACCAAACTGCCGGGAACAGTGTTCCGGATGTGGTGCAGCAAAATTTAAAGGAGGTGTCTGCTATGAAGGTAAGAATTAAATATACAAAATCCGAATTATTGAAGTTCATCGGACACCTTGATGTTATGCGCTACTTCCAAAAAGCGGTTAAACGGGCAGGATTTGATATTGCATATTCACAAGGCTTTAGTCCACACCAGCTGATGTCCTTTGCGGCACCACTTGCATTGGGTGTTACCAGCGAGGGGGAATATTTTGACGCAGAATTTAATTCTCTTGTTTCATCTGATGAGTTTGTAAGACGTTTTAATGAACAGATGGCAGCAGGCATGGAGGTAAAGGATGTGGTGTTGCTTCCGGACAATGCAAAGAATTCCATGTCTATTGTTGCAGCTTCTGACTATATGATTACTATATTAGAATCCGTACCAAATGATGTGAAGGAAAAGATCCTGTCTTATCTACCATACTTGCTGGAGAAGGAAAGCATTAAGATATTAAAGAAAACGAAGAAAAATGAGAAAATTGAAGATATTAAGCCGGGAATTTTGAAGCTTTCGGTGGAAAGCTACAAGTCTGCAAAAATTTTAGCAGGAGAGGATGTTGTCGGTTCAGTAGATGGTTGTATGAACAATCATAACAATATAGAAGATTTTAGAAAATCAGAGACGGCGGACAAGAATGCAGTTTTTAACCAATATGTAGAGGATGTAGAGGCGGTTGACAAAATGTATATGTTGCTTGTTACAGGAAGTGAGTATAATTTAAAGCCGGAACTTGTGATACAGGCGGTCTGCCGGGAAATTGGTTATGAATATAAGCGGTTTGATTATAAGATTCACCGTTTGGAAACCTATATGAAGGATGAAGAAGGGAAATTGGTTTCACTGCTTCAAAGTGGGACAAGGATTGAAGGATAATATATAGTCATAGTAAAAATAATCCAGACATTTTGTAAATGAAATGTTTGGATTATTTTTCGTTATGCTTATGATATTTTGGCTGATAGAGCAAAAGAGAAGAATATTCCAGTAGGCGGTTCACATCTGATTCTTCCATCTTTTGTAACCGTTCAATTAATATCGGAACAGCACTTTTTGCTTCTGGATTCAATAAAGTATAGTCATCATACAATTGTTTAAATTCTGTAGTTGAAGGAGAAGGATTCAAAGAATCCGGAAATTCCCTGCCGGACAAAAGATAATCGATAGACACATTAAAATAGGAGGCTATCATTGAAATTGTATTATAATCAGGTTCTTTCCCTTTTGTTTCATACCCTGCAATAGTCGGTCTTGTAACGTTTAAATAATCTGCTAGCTCCTGCTGGGTAATCTGACGGGCATTCCGAAGTTTTTTTAATCTTGTGGCAAATGACATGTAATATCCTCCGTTTCGTGTTTATACCCATTATATAACATGAAAAAAGCAGGAAGTAGGTATATGTTTAAACAAAACATTTGAATTGACAAAGTGCCATAAAGACACTAAACTATTATTTGATGTAATAAGAAATATCATACAAAATGATAAAGCAGGAGGATGAAGGAATATGAAGAGACGAGTATGGATGAAAAGGATATTTATTTTCTTTGTGGTTTGCTGTTTGGCATGCTTGATGAAGGGGGAATTGACAGAGGTAAAGGCGGAGATGTATGGGGATTATGTATATGATGTACTAGAAGATGGTACGATATCGATATCTTACTATTTGGGATCATATGAATATACTTCTATTCCGTCAGAAATTGATGGAAAAATAGTGACAAGCATTGGTGATGGTGCTTTTGCTCATCAAAGTGGTTTAAGATGGGTACAAATTCCAGAAAGTGTAACAAGTATCGGCAATAATGCTTTTGCTTATAGTGTTGGCTTGACAGAAGTGGTAATTTCAGAAGGTGTAACAAGTATTGGGAATGGTGCTTTTGCTGATTGTAGTGGTTTAAGAAGGGTTTAAATTCCAGAAAGTGTAACAAGTATTGGACAAATGGTATTTTGGCATTGCACTTCTCTAGACGATATTATAGTATCAAAAGACAATCAAAAATATGATAGTAGAGATAATTGTAATGCAATTATTGAAACAGAAAGTGATACATTAGTAGCCGGATGTAATAATACTATTATTCCGTCAAGCATAACAAGCATCGGCAATGATGCTTTTGCTGATTGTAGTGGCTTAGAAAGGGTACAAATTCCAGAAAGTGTAACAAGTATTGGCGATAATGCTTTTTTAGGTTGCAGTGGCTTGACAGAAGTGGTAATTCCGGAAAGTGTAACAAGTATTGGCAATAATGCTTTTTTAGGTTGCAGTGGCTTGACAGATCTAGTAATTCCCAAAAGCATAACAAGCATAGGAAATGAGGCGTTTTCGTCCTGCTATGGTTTAAATAAAATTATGGTAGCAAATGAAAATCCTAAATATGATAGTAGAGATAATTGTAATGCAATCATAGAAACAGAAAGTAATGTTTTAATAACCGGATGCAAAACCACCCAAATTCCATCAAGTATAACAAGCCTAAGCTATTGTGCATTTGCTGGTTGTAGTGGTTTAAAAAAGGTGATAATTCCGGAAAGTGTAACAAGTATTGATGTATATGCATTTGCTGGTTGTAGTAGCTTGTCAGAAATTGTAATTCCATCAAGTGTAGAGCACTTTGGAGATTCGGTTTTTGGAGATTATACTATGGGAAAATGTTCATCTGACATGATTATATATACCCAAAACGGTTCTGCGGCAGAGCGGTATGCAAAGCAAAACGGATATACTGTTAAATTAATTGATGATAACACCTCTCCTCTGCTTCCAACTGATGATACAAAACCAGTAGACAATCCTGTTACACCGCCAGCAGATGACAATTCAAAACCGTTAGATGAAAATCTGAATAATAATGCAAATACTGTTGCTGGACCGGCTGCAAAAGGAAGTATTATGACTCTTGAAAATTTAAAATGCAATGTTAAAGTCCTTTCTGATACTGCTTCCAATCCAACGGTTGAAATATTGGAACAACAGATAAAAATACTTCAACCGTAAAAGTACCAGATACTGTAAAAATTAATAATATTACCTACAAGGTTGTAAGTGTTGCAGATAAGACATTTTCAGGCAATAAAAAATTAAAGAAGATTACCATTGGTAAAAATGTCACTTCCATCGGAAAAGATGCATTTAAGAACTGCACCAAATTAAAAAATGTTGAAATTAAATCCACATCGCTTAATAAAATTGGTGCAAATGCATTTTGCGGAGACAAGAGCCTTACCAAGATTACATTAAAATCTACCAAACTTTCCAAGAATTCTATTGGAAAGAATGCCTTAAAGGGAACAAATAAGAAACTGGTTATAAAAGCTCCAAAGAATAAGGTTAAGGAATATCAGAAGTATTTTAAGAATAAAGGTAATAAAACGGCGAAAGTGAAGAAATAAATATATTACAGAATCAAAACTATAATATATTAGGAAGTCCGTTATACTAATCTCTGTCATTAGTATAAGGGACTGTTTATCAGTATATTAATTACTCGATTTTACCATCCAAATAAGCATTTAAAATATTTTGAGGAGCATCATAGTAGAAGCTGCTGTTAAAATCCTCGATTTTATCACTGACAAAAGAATTATATGCTGCAAAGAGAGCATCTATAATTCCCATATCTTTTTCTTTGACAATACCGAGAATCAGCCTTTTATATACTTTTCCGATATCCCAATGACTTGGTACTGCATATTTTGCAGTTGAAATATTATCAAATGTACCTTCTGTAATATTTGCAGCCTCAATAAAATCATCACTGACACGGTCAATATTGTCGCTATGGTAAATATCTGCTAAATCATATATTTTTTCGATAGTGGTTTTACCGAGTGCATTTACAACTGCAGCTCTTTTATTTTTTGTTTTTCTTGCAATATAATCAATCAGGCTGCAGGTAAAAAACAAATCATTTTCCTTTTTGTCTTCACGTCCAATCATTATTTTAAATCTCCTCACTTGCTACAAAAGTCAGACATTTTAATGCTGCCAGGGTGCAGAAATTAATCTGATGGGTCGGATATTTGAATTTTGCAAGTGACCAAAATTGCTCTCTTGTTATAATCCCATCAATGTAATCTGCAATGAAGTTATATATCTGGTCGTTTGCCATGGCACCAATGACAATGTCGTAGGTATGTTCTTTTCCATGCCGGCAATCAATTATAAAGTCGAGCCATTCTTCCGTCATTTCCTTGAACTCTAGTATATTCAGACTTGTGTCCATACGTACCGTATAAGTATTCACAACACCTTTATCATAACGTTTCGCCCAGCGTTCTGCCTGTTCACGAATAACAGTACAATAAAAGCCTGTGCCGAAATCTTTTGTATTTTTGCCTTTTATAATTGACGGCTTTTCTACAGTAGTGTAACTTCCGTGATATACAGTCATTTTACCCATATAATGTCTCCTTTATAATCTGATTACCAATTATTTAAATACGAATTGATGTTATTTTGCTTAAGCACATATATTGTATCATAAGTTCTTTAATTTTGCGATAGAAATACGATTGGAAAATCTCTCGTAAAATTCCTTTGTCTGACAAAATTTTCATTGAATCATTATATGTTTGTGTTATACTAATTTATAAGGTTTTCCAAATAATAAAATGACTATAAAGGAGTTTTCATACATGTTAAAAATAACTTTATTTCATGGTTCCGATAAAATTGTTGAAAAACCATTATTTAATTACGGTAAAGAGGACAATGATTATGGAGTTGGTTTTTACACCACAAAGATAAAGGAACGGGCTGAAGACTGGGCACTATTATATGGTTCGGATTCTGCTTATGTGAATGAGTATGAAATTGATTTAAAAGATTTAAATATTATTAATCTGATGGATTATGGCCCGCTTGCCTGGGTAGCAGAGGTTGTAGCTCACCGGGGCGTTGTATCGGAGGTTGCAAAAGATTTTCTTCCTGAATTTATAAAAAAATACAAGATTGATACGGAGCAAGCAGATATCATTATCGGTTATAGAGCAGATGACAGTTATAGTGAAGTGATTGAATCATTTATGCAGGGTGAATTGACTATAGAGGAAGTAAAAAAATTGTTTTATAAAGGTGAATTGGGGATGCAATATTTTATTAAGAGCCAGGAGGCCTTTGATAAAATTAATTTTATACAACATTATGTTCCCTGTGCAAAAGATCATACAGGAAACAACATAGATGAAGCTCGCCTTGAGGTGGTTGATTTTTTACGTCAAAGGCGAATTGCAATTGCAAAGCGTTATATAGTTCCACCAATAAGTATCGTAGACGCAGTTGAGAATGAATATGTATATAACAAGGAGTTTGATTATTATGAAAAGCGATGAAAAGAAGTATATTGATCACTATCACATAGTACAACTCTTTAAATTGTTCTATCGTTCGGAATTTGATTTGTTTGACCTGATTAAGAAATACAGTGTTTTACGTTCAAGAAAATTAGCAGATGAAGGACACTGGCATTATATTTTCCTGCAACCCACCCAGTCATTACATGAAATAGAACGAATGAAACCTTGTTTAAGGCAAAGAGAGTTTGACCCGGTTATAATAGACTGGATGGCAGAGATTTATTCTTATGCGGTTGAGGAACAGGATATGACTTTTGAAGATGCTGTAAAGGCTGTTTCACCGGAATGGTTATACGACAGTTATTCCCCTTTGCATGAAACTTCTATGCAAAATGGTTGGTGCAAGGCGGTACAGTGTAGGAACGGAGAGTAATATGAATCAGGCAATCATTACACAATTCAATCACATTTCATTTCTTCTCATTTATGAAGAAGATGAGTTGGTGGAGTGTCATCCACTTATGGAAAAGCAGTCTTTACAGATTGGTAACATTTATATTGGAAGAGTAGAAAAAGTCGTGAAGAACATCCAGTCCGCCTTTATCAGGTTAGATAAAGACCATGTAGGATATCTGCCATTAAATGATACGCCTGCAAAGATTTTAAACCGCAAATTACCTAAAGGATTGCCTTCCATTGCAGAAAATGATTTAATCTTAGTTCAGGTAGAGCAGGAGCCGCAGAAAATGAAACAGGCACGGGTAACCGGTAATATCTGTTTAAGTGGCAATTATGTGGCTTTAGATTTACAGGAGCAATCTATTGGTGTATCTAAGAAGATAAAAGATACAACACGCATAAAAGAATTAAAAGATTTGATTGCAGGGCAGTCCAATTCAGCCTATGGCTGTGTGTTGCGGACAGCCTGCGAACATGCATCAAATGAAGTGATTTTAGAGGAATACAGGCATTTTTGTACGGAATTGGATCAGATTCTTCACAAAGGTGAATTTGAACGAAAAACGGGCTGTATCAAGACTGGCAGGCCTGAGTATCTCGCTTTGCTTTCTGAATATGGTATAGAACGTTTAGATGAAGTGCGGACTGATATAGTGGATGTATTTGAGGAATTGAAGGCATTTGGAATAGATGCTGTTTTTTATGATAATAAAGATTATCCGATGTATAAATTATTAAGATTAGAGACAGAACTTGACCGAATACTGAATAAGAAGGTCTGGCTCAAATCCGGTGGATTTTTGGTGATTGAACAAACAGAGGCTATGGTAGTAATTGATGTCAATTCCGGCAAATCCATTGGAAAGAAAAATAAGGATGCGCATATATTGAAACTGAATTTAGAAGCAGCTAGCGAAATTACAAAGCAGTTACGGCTTCGTAATTTATCCGGAATCATAATGATTGATTTTATTAATATGCAAAAGGATGAAGATAAAAAGCAGGTGGTAAAATGCTTAGAACATGGGCTTAGACGGGACAAAATTCCCGGATATTTTGTGGAGATTACAAAGCTTGATATATTCGAACTTACAAGAAAAAAGGTACGCAGACCACTGCATGAATCATTAAAAGTTTGACAATATTGGAAGGAGGCATATCATATGGCATTAATGAATAAGAAAATTTATACAATAGAAGACATTTATGCTTTACCGGCTGGGCAAAGAGCAGAGTTGATAGACGGACAGCTTTATATGATGGCACCACCAAGTCGTATTCATCAGGAAATTGTTCATTTTTTAGATCGAACTATCGGCAATTATATTGAAAAACATAAGGGTGAGTGTAAAATATATCCGGCACCATTTGCTGTATTTTTAGACGAAGAGAATTCTACTTATGTAGAACCGGATATTTCTGTAATATGTGATAAAGATAAATTAGATATGAAAGG
>JAQXLK010000037.1 GCA_029012085.1 Clostridiales bacterium | reverse complement strand
AATACTGTTGATATGGCATATGGACAATTGTTATCAGAAGGATATATTGAATCACAGCCAAAGAGGGGATACTTCGTCTGTGATTTGGAGAATCTTTATTTAGAGACAAGAGAGAAAAAAAACAATGTTATAAATGGTGTGAGAAAAAATGATTCTGAATCGAAAGAAGATAAGTGCAAAATTGACTTTTCTCCAAGTGGTGTGGATATGGAACATTTTCCATACGGTAAATGGAGAAAATTAATGAAGGAATCTCTTATTGATGATAACCGGGAACTGTTTTTGTCAGGAGAACATCAAGGGGATGTGGTGCTTCGGGGAGCTGTACAGACGTATCTGCATCAATCACGGGGTGTAAAGTGTGATTTGGAACAGATCGTAATCGGAGCCGGGAGCGATTATATGCTTTTGCTGTTAAGTCGTATTTTTAACAGAAAATGTATTGTAGGAATGGAAAACCCCGGATACCGGCAGGCAGGTACTATTTTTGAAAGTGTAGGATATGATGTAATTCCCATATCTGTAGATGAGCAGGGAATGAAAGTAGAACAGTTAGAATGTAGCGCAGCGAATTTGGCATATGTAACGCCATCCCATCATTTTCCTATTGGAACGGTAATGTCTGCAAGTAGAAAACAAAAGCTGCTTGCATGGGCGGGACAGGAAGAGTTTCGATATATTGTGGAAGATGACTATGATAGTGAATTTCGCTATTTTGGAAAGCCGATTCCTGCACTGCAAAGTCAGGATCCTTTTGACAAAGTCATTTATCTGGGGACGCTTTCTAAGGCAATTGCACCGGGAATCCGTATCAGTTTTATGGTTTTGCCGTGGCCATTGTTAGAACGATATCGCAAAGAGGCAGGCTTTTATTTTTCTACCGTTTCACGAATTGACCAAAAGGTAATCGGTGATTTTCTATTACAGGGGCATTTTGAAAGACATCTTAATAAAATGCGTAAGATATATAAAGGAAAACATGATATATTATTGCAGGCTTTAAAGGAGACGAAGTTACCTGTTCGTGTGGCAGGTGATAGTGCCGGTTTGCATTTACTGCTAGAATTTAAGGGCAGGAGAGAAGATGCTGCTGACGTAGAGCGAAAGCTGGTAAAGGCGGCAGAAAAGCAGGGGGTTAAGGTATATCCATTGTCCGATTATTATATGGTGGAAGAGGAACGATGTCCGTCAGTACTTTTGGGTTTTGCAAGGCTTTCGGAATCCGATATATTAGAAGGTGTACGCTTATTGGAATGTGCATGGAAAACAATTTTATCAAAGTCGGAGCTATAAACTGGTAAAAATAACAAAATGAAAGATAATTTACAAGAATGAATAAAAATGATATATTAGGATTAGAATTTTGTGAACGGATGGACTAGAAACAGGAGGTATCGTGATGTATCGTATTATTATGAATGATTTGATGGAGTGGTATGAAAAGGAACAGGATAAGGTGTTGCTTTTAAAGGGCGCAAAAGGTGTGGGTAAGAGCTGGGCAATGATAGATTTTGGACAAGGCTTTTATAAGCAGTTGATATATGTGGATTTTGAGAGAGATGCTGAAGTGTATGAGCTTTTTAGGCAGGGTGGACGTATAAAAGCAGAAAAACTATTAGCTGCCCTTAGTATGTATTGTGACTGTACATTTGTACCAGGGGGAACGCTGCTTGTATTTGATGAAATTCACCTTTATCCGAAGGCGATTGAGGCGGTTATGAGTTTAAAACAGCAAAAGCCTGAACTATCCATTTGTATGATTGCCTCTACCATGGGTAGAATTCCACATGAGGCGGAATATGAGAGTGAGCTTGCAAAGCTTACGTTGTATCCAATGACGTTTGAGGAATTTCTCACAGCGAATAAGGCACAGGATTTGTGTAAACACATTGAAAAGCAGAAAATGGAACCGGTGGAACCGGAGATTGTAGATGCGATAACAGAATATTTGAAAGTATTTTATATGACTGGCGGCATGCCGATTGTGGTGCTTGATTATGTGAAAAATCATGATATGAATCGGGTAGATGCCATTTTAAAGGCGTTACTTGTCAGAACGAAAGAGCATATTGACCGCTATGTACCAAAGACACTTGCCCTTAAGGTGAATAAGATTTGGGAAAGTATACCGGCACAAATGGAAAAGGATAACCGAAAATTCATGTATCAGTATGTGGATGAAAAGGCAAGAGCAAGAGAATATGAGAAGGCTGTGGAATGGCTGGTGGAGACTGGTCTTGTGCGTAAGGTGAATCGAATAAAAGAGGGAGTAGCACCACTTGGGATGCAAGTGGATGAAAAATCATTTGAACTGTATCATTTAGATCATGGTTTGCTTCGAATTATGTGCGGTGTTGGCCATAATGCATTAAAAATTGAGGATGATATATTAGAGGATGTAAATGGTGCTCTTTTAGAGCAATTTGTGTTGTCGGAACTTACGATGAATAAGACAGTGGAACAATTGTATTTTTGGATTTCGGGTGCAACGGCAAGAGTCGATTTTGTATTCGAAGATGATGGTGAGGTGGTACCGGTGGATGTTCAGTCGAGAATCCGTAGGAAAGCGCAGAGTATAAAGGTATTTCATAACAAATATAACAATCGAATGGCAATTCGGATATCTCTTGATGAATTAGGATTTTCAAAGGGAATATTAAATATACCGCTCTACGGCCTTTGGAACTTTTAAGTGGAGGTGCTGTACATGAAATGGTGGTCCCATTTAAAGACAATTAATCATCATAAATGGCTTGTTATGAAGTCTTGCTTCCGATTGGGGCTGATTAAGCAGGGTTTACTGCACGACCTGTCAAAATACAGTCCGACGGAATTTTTGGTGGGAGCAAAATACTATCAGGGAACGAGAAGCCCGAATAATGCAGAAAGGGAAGACAAAGGTTATACATCTGCATGGCTGCATCACAAAGGCAGAAATAAGCACCATTTGGAGTATTGGATTGATTATGATTTGGAAAATGGTGGAATGACAGGGATGAAGATGCCGGTGAAATATGTTGTGGAAATGTTTTGTGACCGGGTGGCGGCAAGTAAGAATTATAACCGGGGCACTTATAATAACACGTTTCCGTTAACATATTATCAGCGGGGAAAGTCAAAATATCTTTTACATCCTGAAACAGCAGCTCTTTTAGAACATTTATTGGAAATACTGGCAAGTCAGGGCGAGGATGCTGTATTTGATTACATTAAGAAAGAAGTTCTCACCAGGGAAGTGCGAAGAGAAAAGGTTTGACATGGAGGAAAAATATGAGCTTTACACATTTACATGTGCATACACAATATAGTCTGTTAGATGGTGCATCCAAGATTAATGAACTGATGGCAAGAACGAAGGAGCTTGGAATGGACAGTATTGCCATTACGGATCATGGTGTTATGCATGGAGTGATTGAGTTCTATAAAGAAGCAAAAAAAGCAGGGATTAAACCCATTATCGGATGTGAGGTGTATGTGGCACCGGGTTCCCGTTTTGACCGGGAGGTCAGTAAAGGGGAGGAAAGATACTATCATTTAGTTTTGTTGGCAGAAAATGATGCAGGATATCATAATCTGATAAAAATTGTATCTAAGGGTTATACAGAAGGGTATTATTATAAACCCCGCGTGGATAAAGAACTGTTAATGGAGTACCATGAGGGGATTATTGCGCTTTCTGCCTGTTTGGCGGGAGAAGTAGCAACTTATTTAAGATTGGGGCTTTATGATGAGGCAAAAAAGGCAGCCCTTTCCTATCAGGATATATTTGGGAAAGACAATTTCTTTTTGGAACTGCAAGACCATGGAATTATGGAACAGCAAACTGTTAATCAGGGGCTTCTTCGGATGTCACAGGAAACCGGGATAGAATTGGTTGCCACAAATGATATACACTATGTAATGGATACAGATGTGGAAGCACATGATATTTTACTCTGTATTCAGACGGGTAAGAAAAAGAATGATGTGGATAGAATGCGCTATGATGGGGGACAGTACTATTTGAAGTCACCGGAGGAAATGGAGGCGTTATTTCCTTATGCAAAGCAGGCGATTGAAAATACAGGAAAAATTGCAGCACGCTGCAATGTGGAAATTGTTTTTGGTGAGCAGAAGGTGCCAAAGTTTAAGGTGCCAGAGGGATATACATCGGAAAGTTATCTGCGGGCGATTTGTGAGGAAGGACTTCATAGACGATATGATCCGATTACCGATGAGGTTCGAAAACGATTTGAATACGAACTTCAAACC
>JAQXLK010000036.1 GCA_029012085.1 Clostridiales bacterium | reverse complement strand
TGCTTGCTGATCTCATCAGCTACTTCTTCCACACGTCCGATAAACTCCGGTCCAAATACCAGCACATCAACTTCTGCAAGTTCCACACAATACTTAATCTCGTCTGCAGAATACCGGAAATTAAGAGGCACTGCCAGTGCTCCTGTCTTAAGCACTCCAAAATAAATCGGCAGCCACTCCAGACAGTTCATCAGGAGAATCGCAACCTTGTCCCCTTTTTGAACTCCACGTTCCAGAAGAAGGTTTGCAAAACGGTTTGCTTTTTCATTAAATACATTCCATGTAATCTCACGACGGTAATAGGGAGCACGCACCGGTTCAATCAGTTCGTACTCCTTCCATGTAACACGTCTCGTCTCCGGCATCTCCGGATTGATCTCTACAAGACATACATCATCGCCATACAGGCGACAGTTTTTTTCCAAAATATCTGTAATAGGCATTGGAATCCCCTTTCTATGCCGGATCCTGATCTGTACACAAATGCACAAACTCCGGCACTTTAACGCTTTTACTCATTAAAGTCTATGATACCGAATCCACGCAGGAATGTCAAGACAGAAGGGGAAAATAGTGATTTGCAGTCGAAAAAGGCGATGTACATATATCAATTTAAATCTTCCTCTATTTCTTCCAGTTTTTCCACACGTTTTTTATAAATCCGGGAAGAAATCGTCAACATAGCCAGGCATAAAAATCCTGTACACAAAAACATAAACACCCCAGTTGCAATTGATCCTGCAAGCTTATGATAATTATTATAGGAAATAACAAACCAGATTACTCCCATTGCAAATGCAGCTATTGAACTGGCAATAGCATTTGTCCTGAAATTTGGCTTCAATCTTCTATCCCAAATACCATTCTTCATACAACCGATAGAAAGATACAATGCAAGGCACATGAATACAATCCATTCACCCGCCAGATTCTTTACACTGCCATTTCCCATAACCTGCTGAACCAATATCACAATCAGCAGTCCCCAGAAAGCAAGCCAGCACCCGTTGTGCTCTATTTTCAATAATTTCAGTTCCTGTCTCTCATCCAGATTATTTGTCATCTTTTTCATCTTCATCATCCTCCCAAAATAAATCATCTAAACTCTTTCCCAACACACGGCAAATTTTACGACACAGCTTAATTGTTGGGTTATATTCTCCCTTCTCAATGGCATTCATCGTTTGCCGTGAGACACCGACTGCTTCCGACAATGCTTTCTGAGTCATGTCTTTCTCAGCCCTTGCCACCTTTATTGCAATATTCTTAGGCACTTGCCACTCACCTCCTGCTTTCTCTTCTGATCTTCTGATGATATGTTACATCATACACGACTAAATGTCAATTATATATTACATTTAGTTCTATATAAATAACATTATTTTCATAAAAATAGCGGAAATACCATGATTGATATCTCCGCCGTTTACATCCTTATCTAATTTGATTCTAATGCAACCAGAAGTATTTACTATGCTTATGTTATCTATAGATTGACATATATTTGCGGAAGACTAAAACAATATATATCAAAAGAGGAGCCAGATTTCTCCGACTCCTCCAAGTATGCGTCCGCAAACACATACCCCAATTGCTATTAATAATATACTACAAATCAGAGAAATATACAACAACCTAAATGAAATTTTTCAGCACTGCCATACGGGATGCCAGATTGGGATGAATGGTTATTATTGATACACCAGAATCAACCATATTCTCATATTCTTTTGTTATTTTTTCAAACTCTCTTATATATCCTTTGTCAAACATGAAAGAAGATACCCAAAATCTCCCATAGTTAATATTTCAAATATTGCCCAAAGTGGAACTTCATTATAATTTACGTTGTTGTAAAAATGGGTGATTTTCGGATTGTCTTTTCGGTATGCTGCAGCAATAGAATTTTGAATAGATCCCTGTAAATTCAATTTACTATTCTGGTATTTTTTCTTAATATCTTCTGATGTACCTTCCGGAGCATTTTTATAACTGCTAACAACCTTATCATACATATCATAAATGCTGTTTGAACCAATTTCAGCCATGATAGTATTAAGAGCAATATTTTTAAGTGCCGTTTCGATGAACATCATTTTACCATACAATAAAGATTTCAGCTTTGTATCATATTGAATGGTAGCATTTATCTCATTGTACGAAGTAAAAGGAAGCCTGCGGTGAGATGATGCAAAAAAACGATATCCTTTATATCCATGATAATAGCCGGTATTAATTAATTGTTGCTTTTGTGAACTGCCAGAAATGGCAATTCCATTATTTCTAAGATGTCTCATTAATGCATCCGTAGATTTATAATTCGTGTTCGACATAATATCTCCTAAGTTCTAATAATCAGTTTCGAATAATGCAAACTGCGTTTATTAACAAATTATCAGAAAGAAAACAAGCATCACTTTATAGCAATAGTGTTGATATTCACCCTTCATTGCGTACTCTTTTAGACTTATTTGTATCAAATTCATTAATATCATTATAATCTTGACAGCTTCCTATGTCAACCAGAATAATCTTCGACAACCAGAGACCCTAAAGCCACAGCTTAATTAATAAATCCACCAGTTTTCTTTTGCTCTTTTTATATCCATAGCGTTTTCATGTTACGCTTTACAATTCTCACGGAATCGCCCCATAACGAATATAATATATCATTAGGATTTAAGGAGGTTATTTATGAAAAAGCGAATCATTGCAACAGTACTGGTTTTTTCCATGATTCTGACCATGCTTGC
>JAQXLK010000035.1 GCA_029012085.1 Clostridiales bacterium | reverse complement strand
TACATAACGCATTTTTTTCATACAAATCATATTGTAATTATTCTATTTTCAATTTGTATATCTTACTCATTCTTCGTTTATCGATTCGCACACTTTATCTGACACTTTCAGTTTACATAATATATCCCCTGATTTATAGGGCACATTCTGTTCATTTGGATATAGTGCAACTCTTTTATCTCCACCTTCTAAACACTCTACCTTATTACTGCCAAGGTACAACTCTTCCATCGTAATCTCTGCCTTTTTTTCACCATTACAGCTATACAGTAAATACGTATCTTTTACATTTCCGATGCCCTTTGCTACCAGCCCCTCCAATTTTACAGATACCTTTCCCTGATAGGTTTCCGGGTAGACATCATTAATATAGCAGAGAAACTCTGCCTGCTCATGAAGGGTGTAAACACGATTATAATTCTCCTGTCTCCGTTGCTTTTGCAGCCTTTTTTTCTCCTGCTTTTTCTCTCTTTCCGCCTTATGCTTTTCAGATGCTTCTCTCCTTAACAGCATAGCACTTCCCTTTCTTTACATAATGGAATCTCCCGATACCATCAAAATAATACTTCACGAAGGGTATCATATCCTGTAAACAGAACACTTTCCATTCCAACTGCAATTGCAGCATCCACATTTTCCTGTCTATCATCTATAAAAATACATTCGGATGCCGTCAAACCATAGCGGGCACACAGTAATTCATAAATCGCCTTATCCGGCATTTTCATTTTCTCCGGTGCCGATACCACATAACCATCCACCAGCTTAAAAAAATCAAAAGTTGGCCAATGAAGCCTATACATATCAAGTGGATAATTCGAGAGCAGATATACTCTATATCCCTTATCCTGCAACTCCTTCACCAACGGAGCAGCATACGTATACTCCTGTACAAATCCTTCCGGGTTTTCCCAAAACAACTTAATTTCTTTTTCATATTGCGGCATTGCCTCAATAAATTTATCAATTGCTTCCTTTGTGGTTATGCTTCCTTCATCCAGCATATCCCAATATTTTGAATGTATCATTTTTTCATCAAAAGCAACAATTACTTCATTGGAAAAGCCAAAAGACCGACAGTGTTTTTCCCAGCAAAAATCAATCAACACCATTCCTACATCAAAAATAATATTCTTTATCGTGTCCTTCATTCTGCAATATCCTCAGCTTTCCCTTACATTTGTCTCAAAATTGCGGATTATCGTCCGCGCTTCCTCTTCCTCTGCCATCGAAATCATCACAATCAGTTTCTCAAACATATCCGCCTGCTCCTTTGGCAATGCAAGCATGGATTGACGCAGATTATAAATGTAATCATCAATCCGTTCGGAAAATACCAGCACAAAATCATTGGCATACATGTCAATCTGCATGGAAAGTGCACATCCCGGCCACTCATAATCCGTACTGTCCTTTGCAAGCTGCGCCGCTTTTTTTATAAACATATGTCCAAGCGGTGTCCGGTTTATGATATCATCTGCCGTAATGCCATGAGCCTTCAAATCCTGACGATCCACATGACAGGATACTTTATACAAATCTTCCTCAACAATATGCATTTGCTCACTTCCTTCCATTACAAAGCTAAAACTATCAAACTGATTTTAACACAAAACAGCCGTAACATAAAGAAAAAACTACTTTTATCTTACTTTGCTTTTGGTAGTCCCCAGCGATAGTGCGCCGCTAACATCCGCAGCACCATCGTAACAACCGCGCCCACAATCATTCCATGCTCATTTCCTATCACCATCCACCACGCTATATAAACAAGTGCTCCAATTAAAGATGCACATGCATAAAAATGCTTTATTAATATTTTAGGAGTATCTCCTGCAAATAAATCTCTTACAATGCCCCCTCCGACACCTGTGATAACCCCTACAAATGCTGCCAAAAATACATTACATCCTTCCGTCAGGGAATTTGCAGCCTGAACCCCTACCACAGTGAACACACCTAAGCCTATGGAATCCATAATCAACATAATAATATCATATATTCTTTGATTACTACGAAGCAAAGACCTGATAGACGGTAGAAAAATCACCAGGGACACCAAAATAGAAATAACCGCATAAACCGGATTTTGCAAAGCACTTGGTGGTGTCACACCTAATACCAGATCCCTGAAAATTCCACCACCTACGGCAGTTGTCATTCCAAGCATCGCCACACCAAATAAATCCATTTTCTTTTCCACTGCCACTAATGCTCCTGATATTGCAAATGCAATTGTTCCAATCACTTCAAGTACAAATAACAAATTCACGGCACCTCCTATTATTTTTCCAACCTTAAGTTAACCTTAAGATTGCTTTGCAATACTATAATCCATATTTATCTGCGAGTGCCTCGGCTTTCGCTTTTATTTCGTTTAAATTCTCCTGGGATGTCATATCTGCACCAGCCCATTCATGATTTAATAAATCCTGCAGAATCTTAACCAAACGAAGATAACTCCGCTGCACTCTTAAACGCATTGTAACTTCCTGTGTACGATCAAGTAATACATACATTGTATAAGTACGAAAATTATCTGATAATTTACTTTGATACAAATCAAATATACATTCGCCGGATGGTACATGACGACGCATTCGGATACAATCCCTGCGAACCAGATCCTCCTCATTTTGAAAGAACAGCTCACTATGCGAATCGATAAATTCCTCATGCTTATAACCGAATAAGGATAAGGCAAAATCATTTGCAAATCGAACAACATTGTTATCGTCGACCAGTACATAACCACATGGCGTATTCTCGAATATAATGCTTAACATCTTATCTGTGTCCAAATTTTGCTGCATTTCTTCCAGCTCCACCACAAGTTCTTTATGTACATCATTTACGGAATCCTCTTTTAATTCACGAACCAGTAACGAGTGTTTTGCCTGTGTTACTTCATCTTCGTCCAATTCCCCCTCAGGAATAGAAGTAAAGGCATTTACAACATCTGAATCAAGCTGGCTTCCTACCACACGCTTTAGTTCCGAAACTGCCGTTTCTCTGGAAAGTGCCTTTCGATACGAACGGTCTGTCGTCATTGCATCGTATGTGTCTGCAACTGCAAGTATTCGACTTCCTAAATCAAGCATTTTCTCACTTAATCCATCCGGATATCCTTTTCCATCCAGTCTTTCATGATGATGGCGAACCATTTGGCAGATATCATCTAAATCTACCAAACCATCTAATATATCACATGCTTTTACGGGATGAGATTGGATTATTTTATATTCTTCGTCATTCAATTTTTCCGGTTTATTTATAATCTCCAGTGGAATCTGTATTTTGCCAATATCATGCAAGAGTGCTGCCAGTGAGATATGAAATACCTCCGTTTCCGACAAATTAAGCGCAAGAGCAATCTTCGTTGCATATTTCTGCACATTTTGTGAATGCAAGGCAGTATAGGAATCTTTTGCCTGAAGAATAAGAACAAGCGACTTTACAAGACTCTCCAAATCTTTATTACACTCTTCCAGTGCCTGCATTTCCTCACTTCTATTGACCATAATCTCCAATAAATATGTAAGTCCTGTCCGCTTATCCCGATATAAGGGAATTGCATAATCATCAATATAACGGACTGTTCCGTTTGGAAGAATATCCTTACGCTGCAGCATGGTTTTGCACCCTGATTCCATCGCTTGTGAAATTGAACAGTATTGGCAGTGTTTACCACCATTTGAAATATTGTAACAAAGTTCTCCAACTGTTTTATCCCATTCCAATCCACGAAGCTTTAGAAAACTGTCATTTACATAATGAATACGATTAAGATTATCCATAATAATATACGCAATTGGTGTATTCTCAATAAGCGCTTTAACCAGCTTTCTTTTATCTATTATGCGTTCATCACTCATATAACCCCTCCTTGTTCCACTTCGTACGCACCTCTTAATTTTACTACTTTTCAATATCACCTGTCCAATCTAAAATCCCACCAAATTCAACAACAGAAGTATATCCAAGCTCTACAAGTTTTTGAGATGCCTGCTTACTTCGATTGCCGCTTCGGCAATACACATAAATCATCTGTGATTTATCGGGTAATTCTGCCGGCTCTGTCTCGATGGATTCATTTGGAATATTAATAGCACCGGGAATATGTCCTTCAGCAAATTCATCTGCCCTTCTTACATCGATAATTACATAGTCACCTTTTTCCTGAAAAATCTCTTTTGCTTCGTCCATTGATATGGATACATAATCCGATTTTTCTTTCTTGTCACCCTGTAATTTTCCTGCCATAAAAATAGTTGTCGGTCCATCTGCTCCACCTATGATTGACACAGAAGCCTCATCATTATTCACCGTTATATGATGCTTGATAAAAATACCTGCTGCAATTGCAACAATTGCCACACCACCTATTATAATGTATTTCTTATTTTTCAATACGTACACCTTCTTTCCTTCTACCGATCGGTTCGCATACTAAGCATTGCTTTCTTCTAATTCTACATCTCTCTGCATTAATTACTTAATTTCCCTTCTGCAATATCTTTTTCTGTCAAATAATTGGTTGAAAATGCCGCATTACACTCGGCGATTTCCTTGGTACCATTAATATAGTCTGCGTATAAATCCCATAAATCCATACCACCATCAGACTGTAAGCCATCATCATCCGGTATCCATTCCTTAATCAATGCAATTCGCTCTTCCTTTGTAGTATCTTTAATTAATGTTGATTTCATGTTTGTTAATTTCCTTTACTATCTACTAAAATTTCATTTCCTTCCATTGGTTTTTCATTCCAAGAACATAATATATTTGAAGTAAGCTTCTGCATCTTTTTTATTTCTCTTGATACCTGGTATATATCCGTACTTAAATATTCCTGCGGTAAAAGTTC
This sequence comes from Clostridiales bacterium, assembly GCA_029012085.1. Classification (GTDB taxonomy): domain Bacteria; phylum Bacillota; class Clostridia; order Lachnospirales; family Lachnospiraceae; genus CAG-590. The sequence continues at coordinate 3,656 of JAQXLK010000035.1, read as the reverse complement.
GACTTCAACATTTTCTTTTCTTCTTGGAACTAATGGATTTTTCTGATCTCCTTCGATCAGTTTTAAATAATTAGCATACAAGACCGGACATTCAACCTTCAAAAGTGACGGAATATCAGGATAAACCACCTTATTAATCACATCCAATGCCCAATAACCCGTGATACTCATATCAACGGGATTTATATAAATATGATTTTCCCAATCTATATCTATTATACAGCCATGAATAGTACCCCTTCCACCTATTTTCTGAATTTCTTTAGAAACACATTGCTGAATACTCATATACTTATCCAATGGCTTTCTTATATAGGAAATCACTTCATCCATATGGTTATAATAATAATGCACATCTTTCTCATCAAGTTTCTTTGGTAGTCCACCATTTAATATGGTTAACGAACCAGACTTAGCTTTATGAATGAAACAATAATATCCCTTCTTTTTCAACATATATAAAATATTAATCTCACGGGTAAAAGTCATCTTTATATTCTTTCCACGATAAAAATCATTGTACTGTGCTCCAGAAATCTCATAAATTCCATCATCATAGTCAGAAAAACAGTCATACTCATTATCCATAATAAAGTTCTTCAAATGCACATTTTCGTTGTGGTATCCAATCTGATTATCTGAATAAATTCTATAATCTCCATCATCATAGAAAACGTTCCTGTGTGTATGGCCACTCACATAAATAAAATTCTGTTGCATTTCTTTCTCCTTACACCAATCATTTTTAGGTGTGTGAGTAAAAACAATAACATTCTTATCATAAATACTTGGCACTACAGTGTTATATAATTTTTCAAATTTTTCTGTTTCTTCAATTTCTCCAGTTCGATTAAGTGTTTCTCTATATATGCCATTATTTGCATTAAACTCTTCATTGTAACCAGAAAAGCCTAATCCTCCAAATATTACAAGTCTTGTACGTTGCATCTGTTCCCTTAACTTCTTATGGTCACATTTAAGCAATTGTTCATATGTTATTTTACAAAATTGATTAGAAGAATCCTTATAAAGTAAATCATTTTGTATAAAGAACATTCCATTTTCCTCAATAAATTCTCTATACATTTCTGCTATCTCGTCAATTGATTTATTTGGAAATTCCCACAATTCATGATTTCCTAAAATAAACACAACCTCTTTCTTAACATATTTTTTTTAAACCTTAACAAATAATTTGAATATCTCAAATTCAGACGAAACATCTCCTCCGATTAATAATAGCCCATCTGCTTCTCTAGCAATATTTTCTACAATATTCCGAATAACATATAAAACATCTGTTTTAGATTTACATTTAGCATCTTTCAATCTGTGCATCAGATGAATATCTGTAATATAGTATACTTTTTTGCTATTTTTGTCCCAATTACTCGTCAACATTAGATTGTGCATACCACTATTAATTACGTCACAAGAATTTTTCTCCGTTTTTATCGAAAGTATTGCTGTCTCTTCATTCTTTTCAGAAATTTCAAATGAATCAATGACATCTTCATTCAACTCATATAGCTCATATTTTACACCAAACTTCTCACACATAGTGCTTGTCATTAATGCCCCATCAAAATTAATACCTTCTGTCGATGTAAGGTTTTTCAATCCATCACATAGTAACAAATCAGCATTAGAGAGGTCATTGTTAAGATAATATACAAAATCAAAAAAGTAAGGTGTCGAAAAATTTTTTGACTTAATAAGACACCCATTAGTATTTTTCCATTGTTTCTCAACATAAAAATCACCTCTCCAAAACTCCTTTTTAACTGTATATACAAGTTTGTCCTTATTTGTAAACGGAAGTTTTGTACTTTCATCCATATCATACTGGGAAAAATCTACCTCAAGATTAATTGCCTTTGACAAATCACAGCCTCTTAAATCACCCTTTCTGTATTCTATAAACTCTTCAAACGTTTCAAAGTTTCTCTGATATTCCCGTAGAATCTTACCAGCATATTCTTGTGTATATGCGTGAATTTCTTCGCAATAAAAATGAGTCTTTGTATCAAAAAATGCATGAGTGTAAATTTCTATCTCTCCATCTTTTACTTTAGATGCATAGCTTTTCAATGCATGCTTTTGTTTACTTATTTCTCTTCTTGTTCCTAAAGAATAATTGTAATTTTCCACAACCATATCAGGATCATATATTAAACACAATGGTTTGATTACTTGCCATGTAGGATATTCACCAGTTGACATATATTCCATGACAACAGCAAATCTATCCATATCATTAACATCTTTAAATATGTAGTTAAAGAAAAAGAAACTGATGTCAACCGCCTTTCCGATTTGAGAATTTTTATAATTTGTAGCTATTCGATAAAAATCCTCGTAGCATTTACACTCATCAAACTTTTTTATCCATTCTTTGCAAATTGCTTTAGTCTTTTCTCCCTTTTCAAACTCATCCAACTCATCTTTTGATATTTCCAATAAAGAATCATCTATAGTCTGTGTTATAAACGCTTTTCTTTCTTTTAACTTTTCAACATCAATTTTATTTTTCTTAATAAAAGCATTATCTTTTTCAAAATCATAGTATCTATAACACGCATCCGTATAAATATCCCCCTCAAGGAAATCATAAAACTCTTCCAATGTATCAAATACTGTCTTTATACTTTTGCTATCCATTCCCCCCCAAGAATCCTTATAGAACATTTCTTCTTCAACAAAAAAATTCTGATTGATAACACCAAACCCTCTATTTTTTGTCCGTCTTAATCTATATTTACGTTCTGCCCTTATAATTTCCTTATCGAAAGCAACTTCTTCTGGGACATCTTCAATGCTCAACTTATATGTCTTTAACTGACGAATAATTTGCTTAATCTCCTTTTCTGTCATATATTTACCTTCCTTTATAAAACGTTATTTCTGACGATAAAATAGACCTTTTCTAAGCTTACATCTCTGGTATTTATTTCACACCAGCCTTTCCACTGTTCTATTTAAATGTTCATTACATATTTCACATTTTTCTCACAAATCACCATACAATATCCCATATCATTCAACCACTTATCTGATGTTAATGTCCTAGAATTAGGAAACAAATCTAATACGTCTATTTCATCTAAAATACCGTCACTAACTTTCAAAGCAGTATTCATATCAAACTGAATCAGATACCAATCTTCAATTCTTTTTAAATCTTCTCATGCAGTTATAAGAATCTTTACCTTATATACCATTTAAACGATCCCACAAACTCTTTCTAGCATCTGACACACTAAGAGTATCTGCACCTTCAATACGCTCCTGCTCTGCCTGCAATACCTTTGCACGAAGTTGTAATATTTGTTCTCTTCTCTCAAATGCATCGATATCCATTATAACAAAATCTCCTTCCACATTTTTTGCTATATATATGGAGAGATTCGTTGGTTTTCTTTACCATTTCTAAAATTTCTGTATATCCATTCCTTAACGCTGCCGATGCTTTTATTATCATAAAATCCATCTCCATATCATTTTTCTATTATAACTGTACCAAGTCGCTAGCGCGACGGCTAGCCCAAGTTACAATTATTTTTCCACTACTTTAAAATAAAAATAGCAGTTTTTGTATATTTGTAGTATTGTTAAGTTACCACCACAAAACAAAAACACAAATAACGCCAACTGCT
>JAQXLK010000034.1 GCA_029012085.1 Clostridiales bacterium | reverse complement strand
CAGAACGCCTAAACGGCTTCCCTGTCCTCCTGCAAGAAGCATGGCTATCATTTCTTTTTTAATCATAATGTCACCCCTTTACGCAAGATATTATATATTATAACATTAAACTCCCAAAAACAAAAGATTTTTTATGCAATTTCACATATATTTTTGAATTTTTGGTTATTTATTTTACAAATTTGAATTTTTCACAGTATTTTTTTTATTTTTATGTCGTTTTTCTTTGTCTGATTTATTTAAATTGCACAAATTTCTATTTTTATTAACTTCTGTCCCATATTTCATTTTGCATATTTTTCTTTTTACCATTATATCATTTTAACCAAACAGCAATCATTCAACTCTTTTTCTTTCCTTTTCTGATTATTCAAAAAATTGTTTCCTAACAGTTCAAAAAAAGGCCTCCACATTTGCATGCAGAAGCCTTTTTGCCTGATATAACTAATTCAATTTGAATGCAGAAATCGTTTCCGCAATACTATCGGCAATTCCCTTTAATGCGTCTGCCGACTGTGTAACTTCATTAAAGCTGTTTGCAACTTCTGTAGTCGCTGCAGAAGTTTCTTCCGTACTTGCTGCATTTTCCTCAGCAATAGCAGACAAACTTTCAACAACTTCAACAATCTCATCCTTTGCAGCCACTAACTGTTCACTCTTACTTTCAATGGACTCAATTGTCTGTAAGGAATCCTCTACCGCTCTGATTACATTCTCAACCACAGCCTGGGTTTCTTCCACATTCCTGCTCTGAGCAAGTATAATCTCTTGAACTCTCGCCATAGTCTCTACTGCAAGATCTGAATCACAAATCAGCTCATTCACCATGCTTGCAATCTCATTGGTAGAGTTTCCAGACTGCTCCGCTAAATGCTGGATTTCATTTGCAACTACTGCAAATCCTCGTCCCTGCTCACCTGCTCTTGCAGCCTCAATAGAAGCATTTAGTGAAAGAAGATTTGTCTCTTCTGAAATGTTACTAATAATATTCGTTGCCTCTTTAATCCTCTGTGAAGATTCATTTGTACGATTCGTTTGTTCATATATCTGCTTAATAGCCGCTTGTACTTCTTCATTAATCTTCATCAATTCTGTTAAGGACTCTGTTGCCTGTGCACTGGACTGTATCATCACTTTTGCATTGCTAGTCAGTTCCTCAATCTCCTGATTGGTTGCTGCTAACATAGTCCCCATCAAAGTAACATTCTCTGATGCACGCTGGGCATCTTTTGCCTGGGAAGTTGCTCCATCTGCAATATCATTCACCGCACTATCTACACTATCAACAGTCTCTAAAGTAGACTGGGCCGTTCCATCTAAAGCCGCTGCGGAATGGAGCAGTTCCTGCGTATTGCCATTAATATCTTCCATAATAAATCGAAGTTCATCCTTCATATTGGCAACTGACTTACAAAGTGAACCTATCTCATCTCTTCTTTGTATATATCGTTCATTCACATCTATCGCAAGATTACCTGCAGCCACTTCTTTTACTGCACCAGCCGCTACACCAATCGCTTTGCTAATATTGCCCGAAACCATAATAGCTATAATTGCACATATAATAACGCACAAAAGTGTAACAATTACAATCGACTTTAAAATCGCCGCATATGTAACATCCTTTTTATCTATTGGCGCCCCTGCAAATATAACACCGGCAACTTCCTTCGTACTATCCTGATAAACCGGAATATAATATCCATAATACTTTGTGCCACCCTCTGTCACATCAGACTTGAATACACTCTCTTTGCCCTCAATTACTTTTGACGCAATCTCTTCTTCCAATTCTGCATCTAAAATACGCTTGCCGGATTCATCTTTTAAAGAAGTGACAATTCTTTTTTTGCCCAGATAAAACGTAATATCTACTCCACATTCTTCCTTAACTTCATCTAGTAATGCTTCTGAATTGATGAGTTCAAATACACCTTTCCACACACCGTTTGATTTCTCAACATAATCACCGGGCTTCTGATTATAAAACGCATCCACTGCCATGGCAATCCCCTGCAGTGATTCCCTAACGTCATTTTGCATCTGACCCTTTACCCTGGTGGCTGTCAGCAAAATAATTACCAGCCCCATCAGTAAAACCGGTCCCACTGAGACTAACAAAATCTTCCGTTTCATAAAAAACTCCTCCTTCGTACACTATATATTTATGATGTTAATGTTCCATTATCCACTTCATTTAAATGATATCAGGAAATGACAAGATTTACTTTTTAACACTCACATCACTAAATGGTTCAATATTATTTTTATTATAGCAATTCAGCCATATTTTTTCAACTCACAGAATCTTTTTATTAACAAAATTTTAACAATTTCAATAGAAAAAAAAACAGTTCAGCCTTTCCCACTGCTGTCCTCCAAAAAGGAAAACAGCAGCAAAAAATCTGAACTGCTATAAACCAAACTCCACTCCAACTAATGATTTCATCTTCTCATAAATATCCGGATACTCCTTCTTTAACCGTACCGGCTTAAAATCAAAATCCACAAAACAATGGGAACTTGCCGCCGTATTATGTAACACCTTAAAATCTTCCGAATAAATACGATAACTGATATCAAACTTAATTCCACTGAATTTTTCTATCTTAGGTATAATGCAAATCGTTTCACCAAACCGGGCAGGTGACCGGTAATCACATTCTACACTCAGCACCGGTATCATAATGCCGCTTTCTTCCATCTTTTCATAGTCCAAATGAAACTGCCTCATGAAATCCATTCTGCATTCCTCTAAATAGCGAATATAATTGGAATGATGTACAACTTGCATTTTATCCGTTTCATAATAGTTCACTTTTCTTTTAAAAATTTCATACTGCTCCATCATTAAAACTCCATAATTTCAAAATCATCATCAAACTGCATCGTCGCCTGCACATACTGGTTACCATTTGCGTCCGTTTTTATATCTTCGTCTTGCTTTTGTTGATTCGCCGCAGACTGCTTTTCAGAATTTACGGCCGGCTTCTTTTCTGTCCTTCGTCTATTCTTTTTTCTACTGTTTCTCGTTTTCTCTTCTCGTTCTTTCCCGTTAACTTCCTCTTTCTCATTCTCTTTCTGTCCTACTTTTCCGTCGGCTTCCGTTTTCCCTTTCTGTCCTTCATTTCCGGCAGTTTTTGTTTTCTCTCCCTGTCCTTCGGTTCCGGCAGTTTTTATTTTCTCTCCCTGTCCTTCATTTCCAGCAGTTTTTATTTTCTCTCCCCATTCTTCGGTTCCAGCAGTTTTCTTTTCAACATCTGGCTTTCCTGTCATTTCCGTCTTTTTTTCATTTTTCTCCACAGAAACAACAGAACCTTCCGCCATTATGCTGTCATCATCTTCTACCCTTACAGCTGCTTCTGCTTTCTCCCGATTTGCAACTGCCCGTCCGATTAAACCACTATATTTTTTATCTGTTGTAACAGCTTTTGCCATTTTTGCAATCTGTCCAGACGGTGCACTTGCTATCTTTTCTGAACTTTTGAAATGTGGAATTACCGGCATCTCCTCATTCTCTTTCTTGAGATTTTCAAGTTCTTCAATCGCTTCTTTTACCTCTTTCTGGTCTGCCTGATGTGGTATATCCTCCTCATCATCCACATACTCAATCTCGTACTCTTCGCCTTCTTCTAGTTCATCCTCTGTCACATATTCGATTTCATATTCTACATTTTCATCATATTCTTCATCATCTACATATTCGATTTCGTACTCTTCGCCTTCCTCTAGTTCATCCTCTGTCACATACTCAATCTCATACTCTACGTCTTCGTCCTCAGTCGCAGCATTCCCTTTTACTGTTGCCTGCTCATCTGCTTTTGGGGTATCTGCCACGGACACATTCGCTGCTTTCGGGGTATCTGCCACGGACGCATCTGCTGCTTTTGCTGCCTCGGCAGCCTGTCTTGCTGCCTGCTTTGCCAACAGCTGCTCCTGTTCCATCTTCATAACAGTCTCCATCAGAGCATTGCGTTCTGCTGTCATCTGTTCAAGTGCTTCCGCTGTTTGTTTTGCCCTTTCCTCTGCTGCCCTTGCACTTTCTTCTGCTTTTTCCACCTGCAAATCTAATGTAAGCTGAACGCTTCCGTCATCATACTCTTCCGATGCTATACGCTGCTTCATTCTTTCATTATATAATTCATTCGACAACAGCTGGCCAATCTCTAAAATCTGCTGGCTGCGGTCAGCAGTATCCATCTCCTGAAGTCCCATCATCAATTCATCTTTATTACTGATAAGAGTATTCATTTTCTCTTCTAACGCCTGCATCACAATCTCGTAATCACTGCGGATATTGTGATATGCATCCTCAATAACCTTTGACACCTCGGTCAGCATTTCATCTGTATAAATGAGGGATGCTGCATATATCTCATTGGCATTGCCCAAAGAAGCAACCTCTTCTTCATTTAATGTACTATAATCAAGGGGTGCCACATTCGTAGAACGCTTTGACACACGCATACGGCTTGCAGAATGTTCTGCCTGGTAAATAATCTTTTCCGCTTCTTTCTTCGCTTCATTGATAATCTTACCTCTGCGGTCATTCACTTCATGATATGTCTTAAGCTCATTTTCCATCTGAAGCGCCAGTTCATCTAAAAGAGACTGAACTTCATCCTTATAAACGGTAACTTTCCCTGCAGCTAAAGGCACAGGGGATGCGTTATTTATTATATGCTGTAAACGGTCTATAATTTCTTTCGTTCTGCTTTTCTCAGCAATTGTTGCCATGGCACACATTCCTCCCGAAACTCATTTGTATTCCGGTAAATTATAACAAATTTATTACATTTCTGCAATTTTTTTGTAACAAAAAGAAAAGTACGCCCCACTTAAGAGCGCACTCTATTACATGTATTTTCGCATTTCTGCACCTAGCGCAGTTTTCGAGACCGGCATTTTATATAATGCAGCCCGAATCAGGCAGCTTACGACTGCTCCCAGAATAAAGGCTAAGCTTCCAAGCAGTAACCCCATCAAAAGAGACGGATTCTTATATGAAATATAACTGCCAAAAATCCCATATACAAAATAACAACCAGCAAATAAAATAATGCCAAATACAAACGATTTATATACCACGGCTATGTAAATCAAAAGCACACTTGCAGCGATTCCGGCACATAGGATAATGCCACCCGCTCCCACAATCAAACGGTGTGCCAACAGACTTTGTATCAAAACGATAAGTATTACCAGCAGAAACATAACTCCAACTCCGCTAATGGAAAGGAGATTCTGTCCCTTTAGGGAAACAAATCTCCGTTTCCCAGAGGAAGCTACCAACCCTGTCGCCTCAAGAGATGCAAAACACTGTACCAGCATCAACGGAGGAAACATGACAAATATAAGAAACACATGATAAGGTTCCGCATTGCCTTTATTCGCAGATGCTATCACTCCTACCAATCCTAAAACACCAACAATAAACCAGATTACAGCCAGCGCCATATATACCATAAACTGGTCACCATATTTCATGAAACGCAAGGTTTTTTTTAAATCATTCATCATAAAAACTCCCCCCTATCTTCTTAATAATATGGAAAATGTTAAATACAGCCACTGCCACAAATAATACAGCTAATATACAAATTCCTATCACATTTCCCATATACTCCATCGTCAACGGAAGTATCATAAAAAATGGAATAAATGCAACGTAAACCACCATCATTGTGACATAGATATTTTCTGTATTTCTCGTAATCCCACAAAGCAGGGTAACCCAAAGACAGATTGATAAAATCATCGCAATCACAGAAGGAATCGTCACACTCCCCTCTCCATTTCCCCCCTGCATCTGCATAAGGAAGAAGAATACCAAAGTCATAATGGTTACACTGAAAAATCTTCTGACGCTGTCAAAAATCAACCCTTTTTTAATCAGCTTCTTCCACTTTGCCGACGTTTTCAGATACTCCAGATTATTGTTTTTCTTCTTTGCGATTCCTCTTAAAACCCATGTATCTAACATAATCTCTACCCAAAAAACATAAAGGGCTAAAAGCATGATAACGACGGAATCTGACAATGGTAAAAATGCATTACAAATCAGGCAAAATCCAATCACTAATACCGGCATAAACAAATATAGTATATATTTCATATAGCGGCCCGGCAGAAACATATTATAGGCCTTCACATATTCTTTCATACGAATCATCCTTCCTTTCTCTATGCTGCTTTTCACGCCTTTGCCAATCCGTGAAAAGTAACTTGTCTACTTACACTCGTTATCCGTTTACGCCGACAATCTTGTAAAATTCTTCATCACCGCCACGCTAATCTGAGAAAGGGTTGGTGTCTCTGTGGTGATATCCATTCCTGCCAACTGATCCAATCTCTCTGCCAAGCAGATACCTTCAAAGCCATAAGAGCTGGTCTGCATACTGTACAAAATAGTTCCCGCTTTTGCAGCATCCTCTTTTTCGCCTTTTACAAGTATGTATTTTTCCTTTAAATCTTCCACAAATCCCTGTTCCACAATCTGTCCATGCTCCATAATCATAGCGTAATCCGTAACATTTTCCATATCTGCAATGTTGTGGGTTGAGAAAAGTACACTATTTTCCCCGTCCCCTTCCTCAATATAACTGCGTATCATGGAACACAGTTTATCCCGCATCAGTGGATCCAATGGAGATGCCGGTTCATCTAACAGCAAAAGCTGTGTCTGTCTTGCAAACACCGCTGACAATGTCACCTTCATCCGCATACCGTCGGACAGTTTGCTGATGGCTTTATCCTTTCTTTTCTTCCCCTCCGGCTGCTTTACGTCTAATTCTGCCAGTAGTCTCTTATATTCGTCCTCATCAAATCGGTCAAACAAAAGCTTGCTCGCTTCACCCACCTGATTGATGGTCCAGTGTGGCATAAAATAATTCCCCGGTCCTGTATAACCGATATTCTCCCGAATGTCTTCTTCCTTCATATTCCCATCAAAGTAAGAAATGTCACCGTTATAATCCAGACGGATACCGGCTAATATGTTGATTAATGTACTCTTTCCGGCACCATTTTCTCCAATCAGTGCCGTTGCAAAACCTTTTGGAATATCCAGCGATGGAATATTCAACTTAAAATCTTTAAACTGCTTTGTAATGTTGCTTCCCTTTACTACACTTTCTGTATTCATACTGTTCTCCTCTCATTCCTGATATTCCCCTGAAATAAGGCTTTTCTCACCTATTCAGGTTTTCCCATTCATCTCGTGTCTGTATAGGCTGTACCACCAACGCTTACACTGCTTTATTCCTTCTCTGCAGCCAGCACTTTCAGCGTCTCTATCAGTTCTTCCTCTGAAACACCGGCAATTCTCGCTGCTGCAATGGCATTTTGCAGGTGTTCCTCCATCTTGCGCATATGCTGTTCCCGCAGCATCTCACTGTCCTGGGCATTCACATAAT
>JAQXLK010000033.1 GCA_029012085.1 Clostridiales bacterium | reverse complement strand
GAAGGTGGAAGTAAAGCAGGGTACGAAGCAGATTGGGGAGACAGAGGAAACAAACTTTGTTGAAGTAAAAGAAGGCGAAGAGAACACTGTATTGGTTGATTTGGATATGCCGGTGTTTGATAATGTGGAAACTTATGAGATAACGGTGGGAGATACGGTTAGTGGTTCGGGAGATAATTCTGGAACAGACACTCAAAAAAAGAAAGTCAGTAAGATGGCACCGGGAGTGTATGGTTCACTAACCATAAGGCTGACACCACTCAGTAAGGAAATTAATTGTTATGAGATTACGCCGGAAGCAATGTTCAAGTATATAGATGCTGTAAATGCGGTGGTTTTAGAAGATGGTACAACATCAAATGTACAAGTGGATTCTAATGTGCAGATTATGGAAGAATTGGCAAAGGGGCATATCCTGTTTTTCAAAGAGAGGGTGGCAATATCGAATTCTAGTGACGGCAAGATAATGATAGCTGACAATACAGTAGATATAACTACACATACCCATAATCAAAAATATGTGTTTGTTGATCAGATTAGTAGTGATAAACCAATGATAGGAAATTTGACGTGGAATACTGAAAATAATACAGGGAATTCTACAGAAGTCACTTTATATTGGTACTGGCCATACGAATATAATAATTTGAGTAGTGATATACAAGATAGTATTAAGTTAGATAGATCAATATCCCCAACTAGTGCAGAAAATGATCCGAGACGTAACTATTTTGATATGGATAAGATGCAGGAAATTGAGAATAAGTCCGCTTCATGGAATGAAACGCAACTATATGACTATGCTGATACAAGGATTGGAACTTATGTGAAGAGTATACAATTACATTTAGAGGTGAAGGGTTATCATGCGACAGAACAGACGCCATCAGGAGAATAAACTGAATAATAGAAGGATAGATATGTTCCAAGACTCAAATGGGTTATCAGAGGAAGAACGGAAGTTGCAGGAGGAGCGGAAGAAGAAAATTCGGAAGAGACTGATTGCAGCTGCAGTAGTGGAAGTCTGTATCCTTATGATGATGAGTTATGCATGGTATTATTATCTGTCACATCGAAAGGTGTATTCCGGAGAAAGAGATGTGATGTCGCCATATTATCTGTATCTGGTAGAACCAAATGGAACAGATGCACTGAATCTGACGGTAGGAAATCTTCATCCGGGGGAGACAAAACAGATTATTGTTGGCGTTTGTAATAAAGAACCGGGTGGGGAGAGTACTTCTTATGAGATTGGGAAAGATTCCAAGTTTAATTATGAATTTGAATTAGCTTATACACAGAATCTTCCGGTAAATTATATAGTTTATGAGTTAACAGAAACACAGGAAGATGCTGCCGGTAATATTACGGTAGAATGGTCGGATGGTAATCAGACAATCCAAAAACAATTTACAAAAACGGCATTAACCCCAAAAGGTGATTCGGAATCTATTTCCAAGAAAAACAACGAGGAGATGTATGGAGAGAAGGTTTCGACTACCGTGAACCAGGGAAAATATGATATCTATGACAAAGCCGCGAATGGAAATGCATTTGATTTAACAACCACAGTAGCAACGGATGGAACGGTTGGTTTTGATCTGGATTATTATATGATTGAAATAAACTGGCAGGATGGCATTAATTTTTCGGACTATCTGAAAGAAACCGATTTGGTATATGTCATTGTAAAGGCAATGCAGTTAGAACCGGAAGAAGCAGCAACAGCGGAGACAACACCATAATAGTAATTGTGGTTGAGAGAACTTCGAACGGCGGGTGCTCATGTAGTGTGAGGACAGTCTGAAGGCTATTGGATGGCAGGGAATGTTATACTTTGGGAGGCAGATTATGAAGAATCAGGAAAATCGAAAAAGACAACTTCATAAAAAGAAATGCCGTGCAGTTTTAGGCTTTATCACGTCCCTAGTACTGCTTTGTCTTGCCGGCGGAGTTTTGGTTGCAAAATATTATGCGGGTCGCAGTAATAAAGGTGTGGCGACGGCATCGAGTCTGTATTTTTCCAGTAATGTATTGAAAAGTTTAAATAATGGGACGGGTGATCCAGTAGAAGGCAATTATCCGATTATATATAATACATCGACATGGAACGGAAATGATCCATACATATTTGATGTAGAGATACGAAATTATCAAAATCAGCTATTATATAATGACAGAAATCTGGATATTACCTATGATATTAGTTTTGAGTTAATGGATACTACGGATGGAGGAAGCTATTCAGTAAGTTATGGGAATGAAACGAGAACTTTAACATCGGAGAATAAGACGGCTGTTTTTTCCAATAAAACATTACAGGGAGGTATGGCAAGAGCGGATCAGTTTAAGATTTCCGTGACCAGACCGGATAGCCAGAAGGATAATCCGAATTACCGTTCATGTGGAATCCTTGTCATTGCAAAGCCGGTTTCGCCGTCCTATGTAAAAGATTCCATTAAGCTGGGTGGTATCCTTTATGCGACCATGGTTTCTGCACAATACAAGCTGGAACATAATTTTAATAAGGTAACAGCAGGTAATTCCCCACTAAGTGATTTTTGTGGTTTTCCATGTACAATCACGTATATGCCGGGAGAAGATAATGCGGCACATGAGGTGAAGGTAAAGTGGAAGAACAACTTAGAAATCGACCAGCATAATGCGTATTATCTGCAGGCAAAACAGGAGTCAGGCAGATCTGGAATGGAAACAAGTGATGAAACAACATGGAATTATATGATAATAACCATGCAGCCCTATTCATCGATACAGATTGCGTTTTATAGGGCTGACAGCTTTGATGATGAAACGGTGAAGTTGTTAGAGTGTATTCAATTAGTGGATTTGACGAAGGCGGAAGGAAGTGGAACCAACCAATGAATAGAGAAGCAATAAAAAAAGGAATTTCAATCATATTAATACTTAGTCTGTTGGTAGGAGCAAATGGAAACATTCATCAGGGGAAGGCTGCTGCTTCCTCCCCAAAAGAAAAATCAGAGGAAGAGATTTCAACGGTATTGGATTCGGGTACAGAAACGTTACCGGAAAATTCAGAAAAAACGGAAGAGAAGGAACTTGTACCGGATACCGGTGACGGAAATGAGATGGAAGACAGTTCTGATTCGGATTTTATGGAAGAGACAGTATCAGCAAAAGATTCCAATCCATTAGAAACGGATGAGACTATTTTTGATGAGCGGCAAGTCCTGTCAGAAGATTGCATTCAGGTGTATATGGACAGTTTTACTACGGAAAACGATTGGGTGGAGTTACCCCTTACAGATAATGGTGAAATCAATGAAAGTCAATTAAAACCAAAAACACTTTATGGAATCAGCCGGTTTGACCAGTGGATTGCTCTGGCAAAATATAGTCAGAAGAATTCTTTAGATGGATACCGTTTTTGTTATTTTTTGAATAACAGTGTGTCTGGTACAAACTCAGATTTATATGATTTTACAACTACGGAAGGATCTGATTTTCAGGGATTAGGAAGCAAGGAGTTTCCTTTTAAGGGAGAACTCTTTTCAAATTATGCAGTCGGAAATATCACATTAAAATTAGGAAGACCACTGTTTAATTATTTGTCAAGTAAGGCAAAGATTTATAATATCAAAATTGCAACATATAGTAATCCCACAAGTAGCATATACTGTACCGCTGGATTGGCAGAACATCTGGTTGCAGACACTTCTGCTACAGATGCGGAAGCAGAATACAGTAATATAACGGTAATTTCGTCCGGTGATACGCTAAATCAGAATGTTTATGCAGCAACCGGGGATGGTGTTTCCGGTGGTCTGTTTGCCTATGTGGACAATGTAAATTCTAATAAGTTGACAATCAAAGGAAGCAGTATTGCAGCAGCCACGATTGTTCGTGGAAAAACAGCAGGCGGTCTTATTGGAAAGGTGACAGGAAATGTTCAACTGAATCTTGATGGGTTTTATTTTGCATATGAGGAGACAAAAGGAAATGTAACGACAACCTATTCTTCCTATACAGCAGGACTGGATTCCGGTTGGTCGGATTCAGTGGGAGGAGTCATTGGTTCGATGAATTGTGTTTCTGAAACTTCAGCAAAAGCAGAAATTATTTTGCAGGCAGCAAATGAGGTTCATTATACGCATAACAATAAGGAATTCAATGGAATGGCAGTTTCAGCAGGTGGTTTAATTGGTTCTGTTTCAAATGTCAATCTTACGGTGAACTGTCCGTTAAAATATACCGGTGGAACAGCAACTAGGGATATCACCGGTCAAAATACCGGAGTATTTGCAGGAAACATTCAAAATTCCAATATCATATTAAACAATCAATTTTATTGTAATGATAGTGTACACATTTATATATTGAATAAGGATCAGAAAGAATGTAATGCGGGAATATTTGCAGGTTTTGTTAATAATTCTGAAATTCGAATCGGTGATAGCTGGGCTGGTGGTGAAAAATCGGCTGTTGAGATAAATATGAATAGTACAGGGTCAGATTATAATATTAACCCCGTTAATTCCGAGTTAAGCAATGTTGGAGGATTGGTTGGATATGCGTATGATACGAATATTTTATTTTCTGAAGCACAGCCATGCAATATCCAGAATTTTAAGACAACACGTACCCGTGGAAATATATCCGGTATGATAGGAAAATACGAAGTTTCAGATGCCTTAAAAACGGTACAGTATATAAACGTAAGCGGTACATCCAGACTGGTGGGAAGAGATGGATGTATAGGTGGACTGATTGGATACGTATACATGAACAGTGGTAATGCGAAGATTTCAAAGTGTACATTTGGTGGGAAATTAGGTTTTATATCCGATTATTTATCCATGGGGGTTGCAAAGGCGGAATCTAAATCTGGCTCAGATGCAAAATTAATTCTGGATGGTATTCAGTGTCAATCCGAATCTTATGAGTGCTTAGCTGCTCCTTATAATCTGATAGCATATGGAGGGGCAATTGGGCTGGCAGCATCCGATTTTGAAATCCGGGGAACAGGTACTGTACAGAGCAATTTTATAGTAGGAACTAAGACGAATGCCAGCAATTCTTCGCTGCAGTATTATGGCGGTCTGGTGGGAAAAGTTCAAAGTGACAGGAATGAAGAGGGTGTTACTCAAAAACGTAGAAAAGGCTATGCTTGTAATGTAACAGTTGGAAAATGTTCTTTGCCGTATCATTTGAATGCTGCAGGCGGTTTCTTTGGTATGGTGGAAAGTAATTGTGCAATTGCTTTAGATGGTAAGATAGAAGATATCACGATAGAGAATGAGGTATATTATGATCCCAATTATGACGCCTATGTAGGAACGATTGCCGGAGAAATTGATAATGCGTTGATTTATATGGAGCCGGATGCTGATGATAAATCCGGTATTTATACCTGTGATAAAATCGGAAATTATGGCGGTGTTATCCGGAATGGTTATTATGATTCGGATGAATCATCTGTAAACAGAAAAAAGTTAATTGAAGACTATGAAATTACCGGCACTTTGTCGGATACCATTGCTACAACCGGTGATTTAATCCGTTTTGCAATTGCCATGAATACACAGGGGATATTTATGCCGGAAGGCAACCAAGAGGAAAGTGCATCCATAAAGGATATTGAAGTGGTCCGAACAAAATCCTATCAGTTAACAGGTGAAAACTATGATTTAACAAATAGTGGAGTTGTATGCCTTGCACGAAATGATGACAAGGGAATAACGGAATCACCATTTACCGGTTCTCTAATCGGAACGGAAGGCTCAAAATCTACGATAAATTATACGCTTCAAAGCCACAATCAAAAGAACATCGGTCTGTTTCCAAAAATCGCTGCTGGAGAAAGTAGCTCACAATTTAAGAATCTGAATCTTGAGTATACATTAGAGTATAAGAAACGTTCAGCAGGAAATATTAGAGACAATAATAAAAAGACCGATTTAAAACCGAAGACGGAGCATGCCGGTGGTCTGGCGGCTGTTGCAACCGGAAACATTACGGTAGAGAATGTCTCCTATACCGGAACAATAACAGACGTAAATAATAGTACATGGAATTGGAGTTCTGATGAACCGACTTATTCGAAAAACGGGGAAGGCTGTCTGGGAGGTATCTTTGGAACCTATATCGGAACAGAGGATACCACACTTACGATGAATACACTCACCACAAATATGAATTTCAAGTATTGTGATTTAAATCATGTAATGGGTGGTGTGATTGGATATGTGGATTTAGATCAGGTAACAGACGGTAAGTCTTGTAAGATTCAAATGGGAAGCAATGGTAAACCAATTTGTTTGAGTGGAACGATTGATGTTTCCATTGACTCTCCAACAAATGGTAGTAAAACTGTAAATAAATTGCCTTTTGCATTGCAGGAAAGTGGAATGATTACGTTGATTGGCAAACCCCTTGAAAATGGTCAGACTTATGATTATAAGAAAAAATGCAGTCTTATTGTCGATAATCTGTCTGTGAATGGCGTATCGGTTACGCAATCAAATGACAATCTGCATGAAAAAATGGGTGGATTCCTTGGTTATAGCTGGAAGGATGTGGAGGCATCTTTATCTAATATTCAGGTTGCTCATACTGGTGAGAATAAACTGGAAGCAAAAGCAGCATTTGGCGGTCTGGTTCATACTGTGTGTGGAAAAATGAAGATTGAAAAAGCTGCTTTCGGACCGAATGCACAGTTTTCGTCAAAAAATGCAGAAGGGATTGACCGGTGCGGACTTTTGGTAAGAAACGGACAGAATCTTTACCTGGATGTCCAGGATTACACCGTTTCGAGCGGAATAAAATTAACGGATTATGCAGGTTCCTGCTTTGACGAAGTGACAGGTTTTACAAAAGGCGGAGACGACGAGAATCATGGGGGAATTGTGTCAATCGGGCACAGTGCGGCTGGTTCGTACTATTTGGGAAGAAACGGACAGGAATATCAGAGCTATCCGGGCGGTCATGTGGTAGGCAGCGATGGACAACCGGTTCAAAAGTCAAATCCAAATACCCGGTACTATTATGATTTGAATAAACTGGAGTGGACGAATACAAATTATGCTTCCTTAACAACTGCTGATGAGGTGTTAAAGTGGCATCTGTTACATTACGCAAATAAAGGGATTCGTAAATGTATGGATTCCGGATATAGCAGTTTACCCAATACTTATAATATAAATAACAATATTGATCTGTACGGTTACAGTATTTACCCGACACCAACGGTACCAGGGGAAACATATCATGGTGGTACCATTATTTTTCATGCAAAGGAGATTATTAATGGTGAAGCTGAAAAAATAAAAAAGGATAACAATCCGTTAAAATATCCGGAAGACAACAGCTGTCAGCACTATCAGATGCAGTCCGGTTTACTGGATGATGTTTCCAATATTACAGTGGAGAATCTGACACTGCAGGGAACCTGCAGTATCACTGCCAGAAAAACGAATGCAGAAGAAAGCAAAAATTTTTCCGGTGCATTGGTGGCAGGTTCTGTTCAAGGCATCGTGAAGTCTGCCGATTCAAACGGGAAGAAAACATATGATACAACGAAAACCAGTACATTTGAGAATATTACATTGAGTAATCTTTTTTGTGTATCAGAGAAATCCTCTATAGATTATAATGCACCACTGGGTCTGATGATTTCGGATATTTCTTCCGGTGCTCAGGTAGTAATGGATGGAATCTGTATGAGCGGCTATACGGATAATGACATTGGCGGTGCAAGTACAGAATTAACAGATGATAAAAAGGCAGCCAGTGCCTTAATTGGAAATGTTGGTGGAAGTGATGCAGTCTATATTTCGCTTAGTTTTAAAAACATGGATATTGCAGATGCTGCATCTGGAAAAAGTGCTGAATCCTTACACTCTTCAAAAATGGATGAAGCATTGGCAAAGGCATCTTTTATTTATTCTTATGATTATATGGAAAACTGTAATAGTATCTATATATTTAATTATGAGGATTATTTAGACGGAAGATGTACTTCTCCGGCATCCAAGAAGATTACACTTGGTAAAGAATTGGGAAATAATAATGAAAATCCGAATTATGCTATAGAAGAGTATTTTAATCTGGAGCAAAGGGTTGGTAAGTTGAAAGAGGATAATAAGGATAAGGAAATTACATATGATTGTGAAAACTATATTCCATACGTCTATACTACAGCCCAAAAGATTCTGGTTAATCCGAAAGTCGGTAATTTGACAACAGGGTGTGGAACCTATGAGGATCCTTATGTTATTCAGTCAGCGAAACAGCTGATTACCCTTTATCGTTATCTGTATGATGAGGATAATTTTAAAGATATTCTGGAATATGGTATGTGGTCGGTAAATCCTGTCGGTGATGACAGTAAGCTGTGTGATAAAACGAATACTTCGACAAACGGACATGGTAATGCAATTCAATATAAAAATAATGATTTTCCAAGCAAGGCACAACTAAGCCAGGCATATTATCAGATTACCAATGATATTGACTTAAGTGGCTATTCGGAGTTTAGGGGATTTGGAAGAATACAATCAGATATGCCGCCTTTTACGGGAGTATTTGTTGGAAAGAGAATAAATAAAAACAATCAATATCCAACGATTACTATGTCCAAAGTTTCGGAAACAAATTCTGTGGAAAATTATGGATTTATTCAGGCTGCGAAGGGATGTGTCGTGAAAGATCTGGTGATACAGTTTAACCAACCGGTGATTATCCGGAATACCGTGACGATTAAAAATACAGATGGCACAGAGACAACGGAAGAATATGGAACCGGCGGTGGTGTTATTGCAACGGTACTGGGAGGAGAAAATATCATTGATAATGTTACCGTCACAGGTCAGGACTTACCTGGTGATAAACAGTATTGTTTTACCCCTGGTGCTGACAAAGTAAGGATTGGTGGATATGTAGGAGTCGTAAATGCCGGTGGTGTAATTTTACGAAATATGAAGGAAGACAGTTTGTCCGGATTTCGTATTAATTACGCAGGTGGAACCGTTTCCCAACGAATATATACCTGTGGTATTATTGGAAGAGTTTTTGACGGATATGTCGTGTATGATGATGACAGAGATACAACTAACCCATTATTAAAACAGGTAGCAAATGTATATAGCAATAGTTCTATACAATCGGAGGAAGTGAGCGAAGCAGATGCTCAGAGCCGTTCCTATGATATTATAAATGGTGGATATTTAAAAGATAGTCGTATCAATTGGACAGCGGTAGCATCGGATACAGCTACAAAGGGTTATACCATTGCAGATGCCAAGCAGCTGCAGATTATCTCAATGGCATTAAATTCCGGTATGTTAAATTACGATGCCGGCAATAAGACTATTGAAGGGGTGGGGTATAATCAGGTATCCCGACAAAGATCCGGTAACTATGATTATGTAGGGGCTGGTAATTTCTCAGATAATGAAACCGATGCAAAGAACGCCAGAGAAGATGTCATATGTCAGGATAATATGAATCATGCAGATACACTGGCATATCATAGCTATCTTTCCCGGTTTTTTAACTGGGGGGGAAGCAGTATTATTGAGGTTGCAAGCGGTGAAACGTTTGACGGAATGAGAGGAAAGGCTGTTTTGAATCCTTCAAACGAAACGCTTACCTACACACTTTCCGGAACTGATTATGACATGTCGGTATTCGGGAATGCATTCCGCGGATTAGGTGCAAGGTATTTTAAGAATGTGACGCCAAGGGAGAATACATTCCATAGTAGTTTTATCGCTCCAGCACCTGCAACCATTAAGTTAAATATGGTGGTAGATGGCATTCAGGGAGCAGAGGATGCGGCATTATTCAATTCTGTAAAAGTATCAAACGCACAGAATCTTACTATAAAAAAGATTACATTAACTGGAACGGTAATCAACAAAGCAGATGTAGGAGATACATTTTCAGAATATGTAAGGGAGAATAATGCAGCCGGATTTATTACGACTGCTAAAAATGTAAAACTGGATTTTGAAAATGTCCTGTTGGATCAGCTGCAGGTAAATTCCCAGAAGTATGCAGCAGGTATGGTGGGACACAGCAGCAATGGTTCAGTTTCCTTTAAAAACTGTGGGATAACCGGTCAGCCGGAAACGACGCAGAACTCCGAAGGTTCCGTACAATCCTTGAATACGGAATCACAGAATGCAGAAACATCAAATGCAGATACACAGGATGCTGGAAAAACAGTAATTTTAGGAAGATATTTTACTGGTGGCTTTGTGGCTCATTCAACAGATGAGGTTACGATTAATAAAATATCAAAGCTGGAACATCTTCATGTGAAAAGTTATGCAAAGGCAGAAGAAACTAACTTGGATGACGGTAATAGTGTAGGTGGTTTGATAGGAAGAACAGAAGGGAAAGTAGTAATAAATGGAGTTGATAGTGAAGGTAATGAAGAAAATGGTACGGTGAAAATTCAACCTTGTATGGGAAATGATATAATTGTCGAGACGAATGGAATGAAAGTTCAGGCTGGTGGTCTGGTTGGAATTGTAGCCAGTGGAACATCAGATTTTCAGAACATTACACTGAAAAATCTGAAAGTAATAAATAGCTTTGCCGGAACAAAGAATGATGGTGACAAAAATTCTCCAATAGGAACAGGTGGAATCGTTGGTGCTACCAGTGCAAATACTTCCATGACCAATATTACAGTGGGGAGTATATCCTCTGTTGAAGCGGTGCAAATTAAGGAAGATACAGGCTTTAAGAATCCTAATACAAAAGAAATACCGGAACTTAATACCTATGGCACCGGAGGACTACTTGGAAGACAAAGTGGTGGTAATTTGACTTTGAAAAAATGTAATGTACTCGGATACAAAAAGGAAACTGGGGAGTACACAACTGTAATTTCAGGAAAGGGAAGTAATGTCGCAGGAATTACCGGTAATATTTTTAAAGTAAACGGAAATGATGTGACGGTTCAAGGTGTTTACATTGATGCCACACGATATGCGGGAGGTGTTGTCAGCTGGCTTGAATCGGGTGGTGAATTTAAATTAAATAATGTAAACATAAAGGATGTCAAAATTACATTATCTTACAAGATTGGTGAAAATAAAAGAGGAGATATCGGTGGTATTGTTGCGGAAGATACCGGAACCGTTACACTAACAGGTGCAACTGTGGATGCTCTGGTTGTGGAATCTGATTACTGTAATAGAGTGGGAGCTTATGTTGGATATTCTTCAACCGGTAAATTACAGGTGTTGCAGCAGGAGGGAAGCCAATCCAATGAAAACCGGATTACCAATTGTTTTCTGAGTGGAAAAAATGTAGGTGGTGTTGTAGGTTCTTTGGATAATGGTGATAGTAATGAAAATAAACGGTATGAGAATATTACCATTGCAAACAATAAGCTGGTTGCAGGCAGGGAAGACGGAGTAAGCTATACAATAGATGAGAACGCCACTGAAGGGAATGTTGGAGGATTTGCCGGAAGAATGAAAGCGACGGTGGGTACTCAGCATATAGTTGCTGAGAACATTTTGATTCATGATAACTTAATTGCCGGCTATGATGGGAAGAATAATAAGGCGAGGCTTGGAGGTGTCATTGGATGGAATAAATATGAAGCAAATTTCTTTCATCTGCAGCTTACGGATAACTATATTGGCATGATGAAAAAAAGCGAATTGGCAGCTTCCACAATTACTACAACAGATACGGATGCGGAAAAGTCCGCTAAAAGAAAGAAATATTTACTGGAAACGAGTATTGTTGACAACGGAGAGGGTAAGGGATTAAGAGACAATCTTTATTATGCTACAGGATCAGTTGATAAATGGACTTCGCAGAGTAATCCGACAGAAACAATTACGAAGGAGCAATTTTATAAGTATTCTTATTCCCAAGGAGCCGTAATAGGAATTGCTTTTGATGGTAGTAGTATTATTGGAATTCCGAAATTTATTGATGTGAATATCAAGTATACCGATTTAAAGTATCGTCCGGTAGCAGATGTAGGTACGACAAGTACAAATTTATCGGATAATCAGGCTATGTATGAGGAATACCGGAGGAAATGTGCCATTGTTTATGATGGAAGAGTGACAGATGATAAAACTGCTACAATTGGGCAGAAATTTCCGGGAATGGATACTTCTTCGGAGGAGATTAAACAACAGCCTTATGTATTTGATAATTTAAAGCCTATAATGGATAATTATATATTAGCAAAGGGGACGAATGAAGGTGTTGATGATCGTACAGCATACCGTCTGGAAGAAAATTATCTGGATGGCAGAACGATTAATGCGGATGATAGTGTAACCAATTATGATAAGATAACAGCAGAAACAATCTATCAGAATACGTTTTATGATGGTAATAACTATAAAACCCCATATGAAATAAATGGACAAAAGATACCGATGATCGTCTATACTTCGGCTGATTGCGGAGATTTAAATCAGGTTTTGCAGACGTATATTAATATATTAACAAACAATTCCGGAGGTTTGAACAGTTATGTAAATTCCAGTGAGGACAATATTCAGAATATTCTTACGGTTACTACATATAAAATGAATGTAACAAGTATGGGTATTTCCATGGATACGAGTGAGAATAATACACCAAGTGTTAGTGTTAGTTCAAGTACAGAAAATGGTATAAAAAAATACAGTTTCACTGCCGGAGCAGGAGATGACCTGACAGACAAGGATAATGGAACCTTTACGTTAGTACATGTGACATATGGATGGAAGAAGGGAGAAAACGGCACACCACAAGTGAAATGGTCTTTGGATATTCCGGTATATGTTGAAAAAAGACTTAAAATATATAGTAATATGCAAATGATTGAAGGTATCCAGTATAATACAAAGGAGATTATAGAGAAGGGTCAGCATGTAATAGAAGCTGCAGGGAACAAAAGTGCTATGACATTAACAAGAGGATATAGTTATAGTATTTATACGGAGTACATTTATGTAGATTCTGAAAAATTTAAGACAGCTGAAATTCCGAAGTCACTTTGTATAGAAACTGCTGCACAGATATATTTTTCACCGGGGACCAGAATAACCCTGATTGCATTAGATGAGGGAAGCAAACCGTATTATTATGAGGTTCTGTCGGAGGATACGACAAATCAGAGAATTGATTTTACATCTTTTAAAGATGCTAACGGGAATGCATATACCCTGAAAAATATTAAAAGAGATTCGGCGGTAAAACGAGATTCATATACGGACATATGTAATACTGAATATAATAGTCCTGTCGTACTGGAACGTTATGTATTACTTGTTGATACGTCAGCTGTGACAGCCAGCAGACCGAATGCGCTATATGAAATGCATATATCTCCAAGGGATATGAATTATGGATTAAGTTCCCGTACGGATTTTTATGAGCATTGTTATGAGTTAGTGAATGAAATAGATGGTGCTGCTTATAAAATTAACAGGAATACGCCGGTTGACAGCAACACTGCAAATACCTATCTGGATGCAGGAAGTAAAATCAGCCAGGATGGTAGTGTGAAAGTTCATTTGCAGTATGATATTACAGCAGACCCGAACTATTGGAGTTCCATCCGGAATGCAGATAAGATTTATATGGATGTAGGATTTGGCTTAGAGGTTGAGATAAACAGTGGAACCAGGAAAGTACCTTTGCCAAGCCATACAACGGTTATTCTTGGAAGTGGTGAAAATCAGAAATCATTCCCTGTTGCAGATGGACAGTTAACGACTTACTATTATCAAAGCAGACGACAGGTGGATAGCAATACATCGGATGTTATTTGTATTAATGATTTAGGAAAGAATACATCTAATTCGATTGATATTACGTTTGATTTTTCCAGTGCAGATTTGTCTTCGTTAGAGGAATATAGTGAAAGTCGGTTTAGTGTTGTTGCGGAACTGGTAGTCATGACCGATAAGAATCTGCCTGCAGCAGGAGAAGTAAAAGATTTCTATAGAATGTCGGTTGGTGCTGAAACGAAGAGTGATATTGGTTTTGCAATGGAAGTAGATGAAAATGAACTGAAGGCTTTAGGCATGAATCAGTATGCTTCAGAAGAAAGTGACAGTGGAGTGGTTCCATATACGGCAAGCATTGCCTTTCCTAAGAATGATAAATCGAGTCTGGAACAGAAGTACTTTACTATTGTTTATCAGATTGAAGAAAAAACTTCGCAAAAAGATGCAAACGGGAAGCTGATATACCAGCCATATAGCGGTGATGCAATTCATTTATATTTAGGTAAATTTGGTACGAAAGAAGCGGCAAAGGAAGCAGCAAAAGCTACGACAAACACTGTTTGCTCCGGAAAAGGAATGGTTGCGGTATCATATCAGTTTTCTACAAATGATATCATAACCGGTGCTGATTTACAGGATGGAAAGACGGTTGCAGCAGACAGCAGTGTTACCAAAACTCCTGGTGTAATTTACACACATTGTACTTTAGTTGCAGATTGTGATAGTCTGAATATGACAAATTACAGGGTAAAGGCATACCTGATGGTAACCGACAACCTTCCGGGAATTAGTTCCGGTGGTAGTTCTATGAATAATCAGGGACTGGACAATTCCGGTTGTCTGAAAGGTCAGCTTTTGAGACAAAACAATTGGTCAACGATTACAGGTGATGAATTCAAAGGAGATTTAAAAAACGACTTTTTCGTATTTACGGTTGCCAAGATTAAGACCAGTATGCAGTAGAAGAATGCCATATTGAAATCGGTAAATAAATTTGCCAAAAAGATTAATCTTCTACTTCGTTAGTGGAAAGTATGATTGCTGTATCGGCAGACAAATAAGCATTGAAAAGTTATATTAAGTGAAGCCCTTGCATGGTGGTTCGGTGAGTCCGTCATGTAGGGGTTTTTCATTTTATAGAATGATTTATCCTATAGAGTAAATACTGCTTAGACAAATAAGAAAATACAGTTATTTGCAAGCAACTTTATATGGAGAGTCATTTGTACCATTTTTTACTAATGTTTTAAATTAAATAGTATATCTATTGTATAATAATGTAATATATTATATAATAAAGAAAAAGACATACAATGAGCAAGTGGCAAAAGTTATTTACTGGAAATGCATATTCTTAAACTTGATTTTTGGGAGGGATTTAGTATAATTGATTTGTAATATTACTCTTTTTGCCATGGAATATGCTTCATGTTTGCTATGACAAAAGGAGGAAGGTACGGATGAGTCAAAAAGACATTACAGAAAAGATGTTAGCTGATTATAATGATGTATTTGCCGATATAGTAAATGTATTGTTATTTAAAGGGATACAGCTGATAGACCCAGAGAATCTGGAAAACATTAAGGATAAGAGCCAATACAAAG
>JAQXLK010000032.1 GCA_029012085.1 Clostridiales bacterium | reverse complement strand
TAGTGATTTTGGAATAGCCAAATTCAACACTGTCCATTACTTTGCATTTACATGAAATAGTAGTCTCATCATCTATCTTTACTTTATAATTCTTGGTACTGTATTCTCCATATGCTTGAATCACCAAATCCCTACAATTCTTATCAATATCTACTCTTTTGCTACCAATCGATTTCCATCTTGAAATACAACAACTGCTTGCATCAATGAGTAAAACTTTCCCAGGATTTCTTGTTGGCTTACCCTTATCAATAATCCAAATAAAGGTTGAAATTGGAGTGTTATAAAAACTATCTTTTGGCAACTGAACTATTGCGTCTAGCCAATCGTTTTCAATTATATATTTTCTAATATCACTCGCACCAGAACCAGCATCCCCTGTGAACAATGAAGAATTGTTTTGGATTATTGCCATCTTGCCACTATTCTCTTTTAGTTTTGCAATACCATTTAACATAAATAGCATTTGTCCATCACTCTTCGCTGGCAATCCCGGCGCAAATCTACCCAACTCTCCTTTTTTATGTTCAGCCTCGACCTCTTTTGCTTCTCGTTTCCAATCAATTCCGAACGGCGGATTCGAAATAACATAGTCAAATTTATACCCTGAAAATTTATCATCCGACAAAGTATCCCCGAATTTCATATTATCAGGGTCCCCGCCATGGATTAATGTATCAGCAACAGCTATTCCCATTGTAAAAGGGTTTAACTCTTGACCAAAAGTTTTAACATCCGCATTCTCATCTATTTGAGACAAACGTTCTTGCATACATGTCAACATCTGACTAGTTCCCATAGTCATATCATAAACAGTACAATGCAGTCCATCCTCATCGACCAAACCTTCGCTATTTGTTGTAAGTAAATCACACATTAAATATATAATGTCTCTACTTGTAAAATGCGCTCCTGCCTCTTCATTATATGATTCTGAAAATCTCTGCACCAAATTTTCAAAAATATACCCCATATCCACAGTAGTAATTCTTGATGGACTCATGTCTAGGTTGTCAGCCGCAAAATCACATATAACTTGATACAGAACTCCAGCTTCCTTCATTCTTTCAATCTGCGCATAAAAATCCATTCTTGTAAGAATTTGTCCAACATTATCTGAAAATCCATTTACATAATCCATGAAGTTGTCATATATGTTCTCAGAATCTGCTATCAATGTCTCAAATGTAAACTTACTTATATTATAAAACTGATAGCCCGATGCTTTTTTCAGGAATCCTACCTTCAGTTCTCCCATATTTGAATATCTCTTATCTGCATCTAATACAGCTTGATGCGTTGGTATTAAGCAATCATGAAATCTTTTAATTACACACATGGGTAATATAACCAATCCATATTCATGTGGCTTGTATGCACCAAACAATGAATTAGCTGCATTCCAAATAATATTTGCGTTTTCTTGAGCTCTTTTTCCAACACCATTGATTTTTTCATCACTAATACTCATATCTTTACCATCCTTATCTTAGTTTTTCTATTTTTTCAATAATTTTTTCTACTGGAACACCATACCAATAATTTATTCCGTTGATATCCTCTGTCATTGGATCCGCCAAATATAGTATCTTACATCTTAGTGAATCCTCTGAATAAGTGTGAAACCTCATTAACTCGGCATTGAGTTGAATGAGTTTATCATATATATCTTGTGTTACAAAAGTTCTTCTCAAATAGAAGTTCATCAGTTCCTTCATGTATGTCTCTATGTAATCTAATGTTAATCCAAAGTCATCCTCATGAAGAAATCCAAGTGTTCTTTCAGCATTATGCAATTCTGTTGCAGCTAACTGAACACTTTCTTTCCAACTTGTCACTTTCTCAAAATCAGCCTCCGGCAATAATGCTTTATGTAGTTCAATAAACAAATCATAAGCAGCATTTATTCTAGGATGTTCTTCTGTTTCTTTTTTTATTCTACCTAATTCCAATGCTATTGTTTTATTGTGTTGCTCAATTATATCCCCAGAGCCTTCCAACATCACAAATTCATTTGGTGATTTTAACAAACTCTCTTTTACTTCATTTCTAATATAGAGTCCATCTTCTTGAATAATTGACTTAAAATCTATCCGTGCCGAATGAAGTAAACACCCCGAATGAATCTGTATTTCTACATTTGGAAAGTAATCTCTCAATAATGATACTATTTGAGGCGAAGTATCAATCACTATCTCCTCTACCTTCTTCATATCAAATTCATTCAATTTTTCAATTATTCTTCCATCCGAATAAGACGGTAATACATCAATTATAAGTCTATTTTTATTTTCACCATTTGCAATCACTATGTAGTCCAACCCATTAGTTTGAAATGGAAACATACATAGAACTCGAGGTGTATAAACTTGACCTTTTTTTCTTTCCTGCCTTTCTGTCCATCTTTCTAAAACATCTTTAATTGTGGACCTGGCTAAATTATCACCAAATTTACTTTTAATCTCGCCATACGACCTACTTAAAGCCATCCTAGCAACTTGTTTCTCAAATCGTTTCGTAACCTTAGAATTTTTTCTTGCAAAACTAATTTCTTTTGAAAACAAATGATGACAATCTTTATTAAGGCATCTATACATATATTGGTCATACCGTAAATAAACAAGTTTTCCTTTTCCAGAATCATCTTGAATAAAATCAGTAAAAAGTCTTTTTCTTAGTTTATGATTCTTACACCTATGTCCACACTTGGGGCATAGTGGAACTTCATGGTCAGCATTTATAGCAATATACTGACCGTCTTTATAATCGACAATCTCAAGTTCATCAATACCTATTTCCATCGTTAATTTATCATTGACTGCTCTCGATGGTCGACCCATATCCTGCACCTCCTATCGTTATAAGGTAAGTATATCATATATATCGGCAATTACCACCTTTTTTCCGTACAGTTTTTACTATCTTATCTTTTTACCAACCTTTTCCCGTACATTTTATGATACTTACAAATATTTACCAACCATTTTCCGTACAGACATGTACTTTTAATTCATTTTAGTTTCACGATATAATATGTGTAAGCTAAAGATAATACTATCCCATTATAGGATAACATTCATGATGTCCTAAAAAACGGACTCAGAAAGGAGAATTGCCTATGGAGTACATCCCCATGAAAGATTTGAACAAGCATCGCACTTGCGACCGCAGTGCAGATGGCAAGATTGTAGAAATCATCAGAGGTGATTGTAAAACAATCATCACAGCTAACTCAGACGGAACACTCAATGTTACATACGAGTTGATTCCGGCAGCATAACAACTGAATAAAAGTCGGTATATCCGCCTGAACGCTTTGACGGCCGTGCGGAACCCTATTATGTCCTAGCCTCACTAGGATTACGGGTTCTTCATAGCCGTCTTTTTTTAATTAAACGGCAAATCATTCTCTGGGAATATTGTGAAATTACTTTCTTCCATAATTTTCACATTCCCCTCACGAATATCTTTTGCCAGTTTACTAATGGTTTCATTGGAATTTTGCTCCGGCATATTCTGCTTGTAAATTGTGTCAACCTTTTCACTCCATTGAAGAAGAGGCGTGTTTGAAAAGGCTTTATATGTTTTATCCTTCCACAGACCAGCAATATCAGCATTATCTCCGGACAATTTATCCATACCTTCCAAAAGGAACAGAAGGATTTTATCTTGTACCAATAGCATACCAGGATCAGATTCATTTCCATAGCTGTTATAGTCATAACCCATCTGTATTGTTCCATTCTCATACAGTTTGTCAATAACAGCCATCACATCAGAATATGTAAGGTTGCTC
The DNA here is from genome assembly GCA_029012085.1 of Clostridiales bacterium. Lineage (GTDB taxonomy): Bacteria > Bacillota > Clostridia > Lachnospirales > Lachnospiraceae > CAG-590. The sequence continues at coordinate 1,136 of JAQXLK010000032.1, read as the reverse complement.
ACATCAAGATTAGATGTATGTTCTTTCTGTTCAGACAAGCCAAGGAGCCAATCTACAGAAACATGATATGCCTTTGCAATTTCTATCAAAGTTGCTGCTGAAGGTGGTGTGCCTTTTAGCATTTTGCTGACATTCGCCTGTGACATTTTAATCTTTTTACCGAATGCATCCTGAGTGTCATTACCTTTCAACTCCAAAATGCGTTCAAGTGTTACATCCGCAGTGTTATCACTCATAGCATAACCTCATTCATATTTCAATATTTTTATTCGTTTGATTATACAAATATTCTAACACGAATATTTCAAAGTGTACAGCACTATTTTTAAGTACTTTCAGAATGCCAAATATATGAATAAGTCGTTGGATTATGCTATTACAGCTCCCTTACACTTATATCATAGGAATTTAATTCTTTTATTTACATGTCCTGGAGCAAGACATTAAACTGCGCCACCCTCAAAGCTAACTAGGAGTCATGACCCAAAACCAATATGGTTACCTGCGAGGGCAATTAAATATAGAACTGCTGGCTTTATTGGTTGTCAGCTTAACCAACACATAGGGCGAAGTCCTTGTATTGGCTGAGTTTTTGCACCCTTTTTTAGGTCAGCTTGCCATAAGGACTTCTCCCGGAAAGAGAGAAAAATTATGGCAACAACAGTCAATGTACAGACAAAAACAGTTACTTCAGTATCAAACGCAACTATTAACAACACTACAGCAAAAGCCAAACTTCCGGTAGATGGTATTCCAGCAAACGCCAACCAGGTATTATGTCCTGCTGTATTTAGCATCAACGAGTGGCCTTCTCTTGAAACGATTATTAGAGAAAATCTCGAAACATTCACTTGCTGTGGTCAGACTTTCTACATTGGATATGTCGCAACTGATATTCCAAATGGTCAGACAGCCGCCGAAGTCTACAACACCTGCAACAAGGAGAAGAATAAATTCATCAACGAATATCTTAAGCCTTACCGTAAGGGCAGATGCGTTAGAGGATACGAAATTGATGGTACTCCTATTTTGTGTTGGAAAAAGAGCTGCAAGGGCTGTACTGGTTGCAATGAGAATGGTATCCCTTATGAGCGTTTCAATCCACAGAAGCCTTTCACAGAAGTTTCTCTTGAGGC
>JAQXLK010000031.1 GCA_029012085.1 Clostridiales bacterium | reverse complement strand
GTATGTAGCACCAGCATCATCTGTTGCAACTACGGTTGTCATTCCGGATACCGTTACGCTTAACGGTGTGAAGTATAAAGTTACTTCTGTGGATGCAAAAGCATTTAAAGGCAATACAAAGCTTACCAAGATTACATTTGGTCAGTATGTAACGAAGATTGAAGCAGAAGCATTTGCTGGTTGTACAGCCTTAAAGCAGGTTGTGATACCGGCTAGTGTTACAACGATTGGAAAGAAAGCGTTTTATAACTGCAGCAAGCTTACAAAAGTTACAATTCCAACGAATTCTGCATTAACAGAAATTGGGGATAGTGCTTTTTATAATTGTAAAGTGTTGACTTCTATTACGATTCCAAAGAATGTAAAGACGATTCAGGCAAAGGCATTCTATAATTGTAGGAAGTTAAAAAATATTACAATTAAGAGTACGGTTCTTAAGAAGGTTGGAAAGAATGCATTTAAGAATATTCATAGTAAAGCCACCATTCGTGTTCCGAAAAATAAGCTTACAGCATATAAGAAGCTGTTAAAGGGTAAGGGACAAAAAAAGACTGTTAAAATAAAAAAATAACGGCAAAAAGTAATACAAAGACCGGAGACATTTGTTTCCGGTCTTTGTGTTACTTTTTGCAGGTTGACAAAATTAAGTGGATAACATACAATAGTAACAGTGTGAATAGATATTCACTTACTGGGGGATTTATATGAATAATAGTTTTATTAACAGAAAAGACAGAATAATAGCTTCTGCAATTGAAATTATAAGTGAGGCGGGATTAGGGTCCTTGACAACAAAGACATTAGCTATGAAAGAGAATATGTCAGAGTCTCTCTTATATCGATATTTTGGTGGTATTGATGAGGTACTAGTTGAGGTTGTGGATACCTTTACAAAGTTTGATAAAGTTTTAATTGCAACGATTGAAGCAAAAGAGATTTCTCATTTTGATAAAGTGATTGAATTATTGACTACAATTGGAACATATTATGATGGTTATCAGGAATTAGGCGCAATTGTATTGAATTATGAGGAATTATTGCATAATGTGAATACGAGGGAAACAATTGCCGCCTGCATTCAGATGCGTACGGAATTTGTGCGTGATGAATTGAAAGCTGCTATTGATGAAGGAGAAATTATTGATACTTTTACAGCTGAGGAGCTTTCAAATATTTTTTTTGGATGCTTGAACCGAGATTTGTTAAACCGACGAATACAAAATGATAGGAAAACTCATAATGAGGTTGCTAAGTCAATGCTGAATAAGCTTGCAGATATATTAAGAAAAGACGAACCTTCGTAAGGAAAGTTTGCAGGCATAAGAATACATGGTAAAGCATTTGGAGGATTGAGATGAGAATTTTAATTGCGGACGATGATTTTGTAAATAGAAAATTTTTAGAGAAGTTTCTTTCACTTTATGGCGAAGTGACAGCTGTAGATAATGGAATGGTGGCAGTGGATGAAGTGACCAGAGCCTTAGATGAACGACAGCTGTATGATTTAATTTGTTTAGATATTATGATGACAAAGTTAGATGGATATAAGACATTAGAAGCAATTAGAGAGGCTGAAAAAGAGTACGGAGTACAAGGGCAGGAACGATCAAAGATTATTATGATTAGTGCATTAGATGAGGTTGCGTTAGATAGTATCCAGGTATGTGATGATTATGATGCTTATATCTGTAAGCCGATTGTGATTGAAAAGTTTGATAAATTATTGGACAAACTGGGATTTTTAAAAACAGCATAGGGAGTTATGACATGGATTTGTTTGACTTTATGAGAGAAACGAATATGGAAAAGGAGTCCCCTTTAGCAAAGAGATTACGACCAACAGCCTTGGATGAGGTTGTTGGTCAAAAGCATATTTTGGGGAAAGATAAGCTGCTATATCGTGCTATAAAAGCAGATAAGTTAAGTTCGATTATTTTCTATGGACCACCGGGAACCGGTAAGACAACGCTTGCCATGGTGATTGCCAATACAACGAGTGCCATTTTTAAGTCGTTAAATGCTACTACTGCAGGTAAGAAGGATATGGAGCAGGTGGTAGAAGAGGCAAAGAGTAACTATGGCATGTATCAGAAAAAGACGATTCTATTTGTAGATGAGATACATCGGTTTAATAAAGCCCAGCAGGACTATCTTCTGCCTTTTGTAGAGGATGGAACGATTATTTTAATTGGAGCTACTACGGAAAACCCTTATTTTGAGGTGAATGGAGCTTTGATATCAAGATCACATATCTTTCGGTTAGAGCCGCTAGGAAAAGATGATATTAAAGAGCTGATTCAAAAAGCAGTGTATGACACCGAAAAGGGGATGGGTGCTTATCACGGAGAGATTGATGAAGATGCGTTAGATTTCCTTGCAGACATGAGTGAGGGAGATGCGAGAAGTGCATTAAATGCAGTCGAATTAGGGATTCTTACAACGGAGCCGTCGGAGGATGGAAAGATACATATCACGCTTTCTGTCGCGGAGGAATGTATACAGCGTCGGGCTGTCCGATACGATAAGGATGGAGATAATCATTACGATACGATTTCCGCATTTATCAAGAGTATGAGAGGTTCTGATCCGGATGCAGCAGTTTATTATCTGGCAAAGATGCTTGATGCAGGAGAGAGTGTGACCTTTCTTGCACGAAGGATAATGATTTGTGCCTGCGAAGATGTGGGGATTGCGGACCCGCAGGCAATTCAGGTAGCAGTAGCCTGTGCACAGGCGGTAGAACGGATTGGGATGCCGGAAGCACAACTGATTTTGGCAAATGCGGCTATATATGTAGCATGTGCACCAAAGTCCAATGCGGTAACGAATGCAATTTTTGGTGCGTTAGATACGGTAAAGAAAGTGCGAACAGGAGCAGTACCACCACATTTGAGGGATGCGCATTATAAGGGCTCAAAGGAGCTTGGTCATGTGGGCTATCAGTATCCGCATGATTTCCCGGGAAATTTTGTAAAACAGCAGTATTTGCCGGATGAGATAAAGGATGTCAGATTTTACCATCCATCAGAGAATGGATATGAGAAAAATGTACAGAAACGGCTTTTGGATTTATATGGTGAACATGAATAAAAGTATTTTGTAACTGCCTGGTAAGGTGGATTGAGTGGAAGATTTTAGAATAAAAGGAGTAATTTCAGAATGAAGAAAGTCAGAAGAATTGTTGCATTATTGACTGTGATTTTGATTGTTGCACTGGTGATAGGAATGTTTATCTGTGCAATTACCGGAAGTGAATATTTTTTAGGAATGTTATGCTTATCCTTTATAGTGCCGGTTGTGCTATGGGTATTCATGTGGTTTACCAGATTGGTAAATGGGGAATCAGAAACGGAGCCGGCAGACCGACTCCGCAAATAGGGGAGGATAAAGTATTATTTGATTCTCTGATATCAGGGAATCTGCATCATTTATACAAAGGATAGCACATTTTTATGTGACATTCCTGTTTTAAATGATAGTATCATTATTCCCTTTTTTAGGGAATTTATACATACTTGAAAAAATAAAATCATTTTGTTATAATTTATTGCATGCGTGCCTTATATGGCAATACACATTATATTAAAAGGATGGTATAAAGAGATGGGTTTATTACAAGAATGGCGTGATTATGCGTATAGTCTGGATGACAGAACACCACAGGGAAAGCAGTTCTGGCTTAACTATTTTGGAGTAGAGCAGGGAATCTATAAGCAGTTACTGTCTAATCCGGATGAGGTTGTTACAGGTACTGTGAAGGAGCTGGCAGAAAAATATGACACAACCATTCAGTTAATGACAGGCTTTTTGGATGGTATTGATGAAAGCCTTAAGACTCCGAATAATATTGAGGAGATGGATGAGAATACAGAGGTTTCTTTAGATTTTGATAAGGAACTGCTTTATAAGAATATGGTAGGCTGTGAGGCAGAATGGTTATACACTTTAGAGGAGTGGGATAATCTGCTTTCAGAGGAAAGAAGAAAAGAGCTTTACAAAGAGCAGAAATCTTCAAGAACCGTTGTTAAGCCACCAAAAGTAGGAAGAAATGATCCGTGTCCATGCGGAAGTGGCAGAAAGTATAAGCAGTGCTGCGGTAAGAACTAATTAAAGGAAGGATTTGCAAATGAGCAAAGTAAGAACCAGATTTGCACCAAGTCCGACAGGAAGAATGCATGTGGGTAATCTGCGTACAGCACTTTACGCATATTTGGTTGCAAAACATGAAAATGGAGATTTTATATTAAGAATTGAGGATACAGATCAGGAACGTTACCTTGAAGGTGCGGTGGATATCATTTACCGTACGATGGAAGGAACCGGACTTATTCATGATGAAGGACCGGATAAGGATGGCGGTGTTGGTCCTTATGTTCAGAGCGAGCGTCAGGCACAGGGAATTTATATGGAATATGCAAAGCAGTTAGTGGAAAAGGGTGAAGCATATTACTGTTTTTGTGATAAGGAACGATTGGACAATCTGAAGGAAGAGGTTGTAGATGGAAAGTCTGTTCGCAAATATGATAAGCATTGTCTGCATTTAAGTAAGGAAGAGGTTGAAGAAAAGTTAGCTTCCGGAATTCCTTATGTTATTCGACAGAATGTGCCGGAAGAGGGCGAAACCAGTTTTGAGGATGAGCTGTATGGAACCATTACAGTGCCAAATTCAGAGCTGGATGATATGATTTTAATTAAATCAGACGGATATCCGACCTACAATTTTGCAAATGTTGTAGATGATCATTTGATGGGAATCACTCATGTAGTGCGTGGTCAGGAGTATTTGTCTTCTTCACCAAAGTATAATCGTTTGTATCAGGCATTTGGATGGGAGGTTCCAGCATATATTCATTGTCCAACGATTACGAATGAGGAGCATCAGAAGCTTTCAAAGCGTTCCGGACATTCTTCCTATGAGGATTTACTGGAACAGGGATTTTTGACAGAAGCAATTGTAAACTTTGTAGCATTGCTTGGTTGGAGTCCGGAGAATAATCAGGAGATTTTCAGTCTGCCAGAACTTGTAGAGGCATTTGATTACCATCATATTTCTAAGTCTCCGGCAGTTTTTGATATGGTAAAACTGAAATGGATGAATGGTGAATATATCAAGGCCATGGATTTTGACCGTTTTAAAGAAATGGCTATGCCATATGTCAAGGAAGTAATTACAAGGGATGTGAAGATAGATGCGATATTAGAGCTTGTAAAGACACGTATCGAGATATTCCCGGATATCAAGGAGCATATCGACTTCTTTGAGGAATTACCGGATTATGATGTGGCGATGTATACACATAAAAAGATGAAGACGAATAGTGAGAACTCTTTAGAGATTCTTCGCGAGGAGTATGAGATTCTTAAAGATGTAGAGGATTGGAGTATGGATACTCTTCATGATACTTTAATGGAGTATATTGCCGGTAAGGGAATTAAGAATGGAACGGGACTTTGGCCGGTACGTACCGCAGTTTCCGGCAAACAGATGACACCAGGTGGTGCGTTTGAGATTATGGATATTCTTGGAAAGGAAGAGTCCCTTCGTCGTATTGAGATTGGAATTGCAAAATTAGAATCAGCAAATGCATAATATGGAGGTTCAGGCAGGAGATTTCTGCCTGAACTTTTTTTGAAAGGAAGAATATGTCAAAGTTTAATGAAGGACAGTTAAAGGCAATCCGGCATGTGCAAGGTCCGATGATTGCATTAGCGGGTCCGGGTTCCGGAAAGACCACTGCTATGGTATACAGAATCAAATATTTAATTGAAAAAGCCCATGTAAATCCTTCAAGAATCCTTGTGATTACATTTACAAGAGCCAGTGCAAAAGAGATGGAAGAACGTTTCTGGCAGCTTATGGAGGGAAAGGAATACAGATGTACATTTGGAACGTTTCATTCGGTATTTTTTCAAATATTAAAGACTGCTTATGGTTATACGGCTGCAGATATCTTGCCGGAGGAAGAAAAATATAATCTGATTCGTGACCTGATCCGCAAAAAAGAAATTGATTGTGAAGATGAAGAAGATTTGGTTCAAACCATAATACAGGAAATCGGCAATATGAAGGGAGATATGATTTCCTTGGAGCATTTTTATTCCGGATGTCTTGGGGAGGAGGTGTTTCGGGAAATTTACCGGGAATATGAAAGACAAGTGGTTTCAAAAGGGAAACTGGATTTTGATGACATGATGGTATATTGTTATGAACTTCTAAAAGAGAGAAAGGACATTTTGCAGAAACTGCAAAGCCAGTACCAGTATATTTTGGTAGATGAATTTCAGGATATCAATAAAATTCAGTATGAGATTACAAAGATGCTTGCCTTGCCGGACAATAATCTTTTTATTGTGGGGGATGATGACCAGAGTATCTATGGATTTCGAGGAGCGAGACCGGAAATCATGTTGCATTTTAAGGATGATTATAAAGATGCAGTGACAACGCTTTTGGATGTAAATTACAGGTGCAGCCGGAATATTACGGAGGCTGCAGTAAGGGTTATTGAACATAATGAGACAAGATTTGACAAGAAAATCGTGAGCGCAAAAGAGTATGAAGAGCCGGTTCATATCCATCATATGAAGACACTGACAGAGGAAAACAGTCATGTTTTAAAACATATTGTGGAATATCATAAGCAGGGAATAGAATATGAGCAGATGGCTGTGATTGTACGGACAAATGTACAGGCAAGAGGAATCGTGAACCGTTTGATGGAATATAATGTGCCATTTCAGATACGGGACAAGGTACCTTGTATCTATGACCATTTTACTGTGAAAAATATTTTGGATTATGTAAGGGCTGCTATGGGAATCCGTGACCGGGCATTATTCTTACGAATTATGAACAAACCAAACCGTTATCTTACAAGAGAACTTTTGACAGAGCCGGTGGTAAGCTTTGAGGGGCTAAGGGAAGCATTTAACGGTAAGGAGTGGGCAATTGATAACATCAATCAGATGGAATATGAATTAAAGATATTAGCAGGTTTAAAGCCTTTTGCAGCGGTTCATTTTATTCGGAAAGCCATTGGTTATGATGAATATTTAAAGGAATATGCGGCGTATCGGCATATAAATGTGGAGGATTTGTATGAACCGCTTGACGAATTACAGGAAATGGCAAAACAGTACAAGACGTTTGGTGAATGGTTTGAGGGAATAGAACAGTATCGTGAAGAGTTTGAAACATATACCCAAAAGGCAAAAACGGAACGGAAAGGTGTTGTTGTAACGACAATGCATAGTGCCAAGGGATTAGAATTTGATGCAGTATTCATTCTCGAAGCAAACGAAGGGATGGTACCCTATAAAAAGTCTGTGAAACCGGAAGAGATTGAGGAGGAGCGCCGGATGTTTTATGTTGCCATGACAAGAGCAAGGGAATATTTGCACATTTATGATGTAAAGGAGTATTACAATAAAGAATTAAAACCTTCCCGTTTTTTGCAGGAAATTGTAAAAAATTAGTAAATAATATCAAAAAAAGCTATGAATTTTTGTGATTTTTTGATATAATACCTTTAAGTAGAATTTTTATGGGATGAACAAGAAGGTTTTTTACTAGATTTGATTGCGCAATTTGGAGTGGAGGTTCACTATGTATAGTAATTCTTATGTATACAAGTTTATACAGCAGGTAATACAGGATTTATCAAAGGATGTGAAACACTATCTTTTTGTAAAGCATTATAACTCGATTACTCTCACAAGGGAGACGATTGAGGCAGCTATTCCGGAATGCGGAAATGAGATGATACTTTGTCATGATTTTTCCAGTTCCCAAATGCAAAGCGCATATGAGCCGTTTTTGATATGGATTCGGGATTTGTACAATGCCTTTTTTAAAGATGTTGAGCCTGAAGATTTTGTCGATGCGTGTCATGTTTACCCGTTACAGAAACAAATATTTATTTCTTATTTAAGGGACGGAATCTGCAAGCGGGAAGAAGATGTTATTTTGCCGGAGATTCCTTATGAGCAGACACGTATGTATCAGTCTATTTTGGAGAGTTTGGGGTATATAGCAGCAAAACAGCCGCTTGTTTTGGTGCTGAATCATACCCAGTATGCATCAAAGTCAGTAATTGATTTATTAAGGGCTTTTATAGAAAAAGATTCGATCCGCAATTTGGGAATTATTGTAATCTATAATGAAGTGATTCCCGTTATTTCTTACGCACAGCAGTCATGGAAGGAATTAATTAAGTTGGTAGAAAAACAGCATTATCTGATTGACTGGGGAGTTACAGAAAAACAACAGCCGGTGGTGCCAACTCTTCGGTTTTTACCTCATAGCGCATTGATTGCAAGTTATCTTCCAATCATCCATAATATGATATATACCTTAGCAATTGAGCAGGCCGATTACTATTTGGATATTCTGTATCGAAAATTGGAGGTAGAACATTCTTTTGTTGCAAAGGAGACAAAAGAGGAGCTTCTCTATCTATATTCTTTGACCACGCTATATTTAGGAGATTATTCAAAGGCTTTATTATTGTTAGAAAAATTAAAAGGTATCATTGATTCCAAAACGGAACCGGTCATATATTTTGAAATGGTTTATCTTTCCGGAGTGGCATATACATATAATGGTTTATATAATATGGCTGCAAGAATGGCAAAGGAGTGTCAGCTTCTTGTACCGGAAGAAAACAAAGATTATTACACATTTAAGGCAAAATTATTAGATTATATAGTTGTTTTGAGAGGCTGGACTGCAATATTTTTTAACGAATTTCATTTTGATGATATTGATGGCTTCTGTGAACTTGCAAAGAAATACAATTATCTAAATCACCTTGCACATGTGTATACCTATGGGTACGGTAATGAAGCTTCTTTCTTCCAAAATGGTAATACGTTATATCTAACAGAAGAGAAGCTGATGATTTTGCAAAGAGGGGTGGATTTGGCACTACGGCTCAATAACATATATTTTGCAATGGAAAGCTATAAAAAGAATTCATTTGTTGTGTCCGCTTATGGACATTTTGAATTAACCGAGCAATATTATTTGGAGTGTATCAAGCTGCTAAAAGATCTGAATAATCCGGTTGAAGAAGCAAATATTTATAATGGATTAGGGTATAATAGCTCTGTAAGCGGTGATTATGAAAAAGCAAACAACTATTATAATAAAGCGTTGTCTATTTTTTATCGGTTATCAATGATGGATGGTATCTGTGAAACGATATATAATAAAGTGATTAATGCTATTTTGGCAGAGGACTATGAAAATGCAATTATATATGTTACAAAGTGTCTGGAAATTCTTGCAAAAATGAAACAGTTTAAGCTTAATGTATGTAATGCGTCCAAATTATATGGATTAGCAGCACTTGCGTATTTCCGGTTAGCGTCAGAGTATAATTGTTCTTTGCATCTTGCATCTGCCAAACGCTATTTAAGTCATTTGTTAGATACAAAAGATGAGAGTAAGTTTTTCCTGTGGGATGATGATTTGTTCCTTTATTATTATGTAACAGGATTGCTGAACAAAAAATCCAAAGATTACGATTATGCACAAAGTGATTTTGATCATGCATATTATCATATGATGCGATCGAAAGGTAATTTATTCTTTAGTTATCATCAGTTTGCAGTGGATCAGGCTGATTTATTCACGATTCTTGGAAAAAAAGAAGAGGCTGCTACACTTTTGGAACAATGCTTAGAATATGAAGAATCGCACAAATTTAAACAGCAGGCACGTAAAATCACTCGTGTATTAGACAAAGAGGAATCGGAGGATATGCCATTATTTCTCGGGATGGGTGAGGTTACCATAGAGATGGTGGATGAATTGGCGAATCAAATGGCAGCAAAAGCTGAATTGGAACGAAAGGAAAAGCATATTGATTTTCTTTCGACTTGTCAGAATATGATTAGTCAGGAGCAGGACAAACAATCATTGATTTTTACTACCATGAATCATATTCAGAATCACTTTTTGTTTGATCAGATGATTTTACTTTCCGGTAATAAAGAGCAGGGAGAAATAGAGCCATTTTATTTAAAGGAAGCATTTGATTTAACAAAGGAACATATTGCGACAATTACATCAAAGCTTGCTGATTATCCGGCAGGATTTGTTGTATCTAGAACGGAAAAGAGGTATGAGGAGTTTTATGATATTACAAGTATATTCGGAGTGGATGAGATTGCTTCTTTCGTTTGTATTCCAATTATAATGGATAATGAAATACGTGATATATTGATCGGATACACCAAAATGCAGGATAATTTTACAGCAAATGTTTCGCTTTTGACGGAAGGCGACTTGACAATTTTACGTTTTTCATTTAAACAGCTTGTGGATTCTATTGACCGTATTGATTTTAATCAGAAAATATTGGAATATAATAATGAATTACAGGCGATGAATAACAAGCTTCATGAAAGTGCAGTAACAGATATTCTGACCTCACTGCTAAATCGTCAGGGCTTTATGAAATTGGTTGGTGCGATTCCAAATGATTCTGGCTATACAGAAGAAAGTAAATCTCTTCATATGACGATACTGTATATTGATTTGGATAGCTTTAAGTATTATAACGATACCTTTGGTCATGCAGTTGGTGACAGGATTTTGGTAGGTTTTGCAAATATTTTACAGAAGATTGCAAGCAAAGGAGGATATGCTGTACGTTATGGTGGAGATGAGTTTTTGCTGGCACTGCCGGATACATCTATTGAAAAGGCAGAAGAGACTGCAAAATCCATTTATATAGAATTGGAGCAGCAGAATTATTTTATTGACCAGATTCCGCATGATGATGACACAGTCATAGATATTCCGAAGGAGCATTTAATTTCATGTTCGATTGGAATTGCTTCTACGGATTATAAGGGTGGATGTAGCATAAACGACACTTTGAAGCATGCAGATGAGGCTCTGTATTATGTTAAAAAACATGAAAAGCGTTCTTATAGAATATGGAGTGAGTCATAAAATAAAAAAACACAGTTTTGCCGGCTTTTGGGCAGAGAAGTTCAAAAGACCGGCTGTGTTTTCGTCTGTAACAGTTTGTTGAGGGACAGGATTCCGGCCCCCTGCATGTTGTAAGGAAGATTTGGTATGGTATGTGATGCTTCCATAAGACGGATTTTAATCTGGTCGTTGGTGAGATTTGGATATAATTGTAAAAGCAGGGCACAGGCACCGCTGATAAATGGTACGGACATGGAGGTACCGCTTTTGATATGATATCCGCTGCCAGGTTTTAAGCTAATAATATGCGTACCTGGAGCAACCAGTTCAGGCTTGGTGATGTAGGGAAGAAGAGGACCGGCAGAGGAAAATTGTCTGCCATCGCTAGAACCGACTGTTATGACTTTTTTACAGTTTCCCGGTGCTGTAATGGAGTTGGGCATTGGTCCGTTATTTCCGGCTGAGCAGCAGATGGTGATACCGTTTTCCCATAATTTATTGACCCAGTAGTTAAGAGGTGCATTTTCATCTTTCAAATTTGCCTGACTACTTCCGACAGAGATGTTCAGAATTTGTATATTGTAGGTCTCATGGTGAAGCAACAGCCATTTTAATGCATCAACAAATTGCCTGGAAGAACCATTTCCATGATTATCCAGTACTTTAAGGGAAATGATATTGCATTCCGGTGCAATGCCGATTTTGGAGGATGCAATGATTCCGGTTACATGGGTTCCGTGTGAAAAGTTGTCATAATAGGGAACTGTTTGTGAATTGAAATGCCCACCAACAAAATCTTCAAATGCTAATACTCTGGAAGGATGGATATCCGGGTGTTTTGCAAGACCGGAATCCATGACTGCGATTGTAATATTTTTACCGGTAATTCCCTGTCTGTGAAAAGGATATGCATTGAAAAATTGTGCCGGAATTTTGGCAGGAGCAGACATGAAAATACCTCCGTTCTTTACAAATGAAAAATAAATAGTTATAGTAATAGTATATGTAAGAACATAAGGAGTGGAACTATGCTAAAGCGAAGGATTCGAATGGAATTAGATAATCTGCTGAATGATTTGCGGATGAATCTGGAGAACAATTATAAGGATTTGGCACATGATGCATTAAAGAAATTCCAGGCAACGTTAGATGCATATGAGGCAGATGGTTTGATGAAAGAAAAAGACTATATAAAATATAAAAAAATTGCGGATGATTATTCAAAAAAAATGGAAAACTATTATCATTGATAAAAAATAGTCTTGGGTGAAACGAAATCTGCACATTGGTAAAGAATGAGTAGTAATAGAATACGAATCAAGTTCAGAAAATGGAGATGGATTATGAATATAAAGAATAAAAAAGGCTGGATACGCAGCTTGATTGGAATGGGTATGCTGTGTATGACAGCTGTTATTTTTTCAGGATGTACCACTGGAAAGGAAGGGCGTCATTTTAAGGAGGAAGATAAGTTGAAGGTTGTTACCACAATTTATCCGATACAGAATTTCACCGAGGAGATTGCAGGAGAGAAGGCAGAGATTATTAATTTGGTTCCTGCCGGAGTGGAGCCGCATGATTTTGAATTATCAACCGGTGATATGCAATTACTGGAAGAAGCGGATGTGTTTATATATAATGGTGCAGGAATGGAGCATTTTGTTGATAAGACAATATCCGCTATTAGTAATAAAGATTTATTAATCGTAGAGGCGACTTCCGATGTAAAGCTGAAAGAGGCATCTCATTCCCATGAAGAGAATGAGGAGGAACATGGGGAAGAGGAGCGTTTTGACCCGCATACATGGCTGAGTATTGAAAATGCTATGATTGAGGCAGAGACGATTAGGGATGCATTATGTGAAGCAGATTCCGACAGTCAGGAATATTTTAATGGTCGTTTTGAAGATTATAAGGCAGAGCTTGAAAAATTGGAGAAACGCTATGAAAAGGAATTGTCCGGCTTATCGAAGAATACAATTGTGGTTGCACATGAAGCATTTGGTTATCTTTGTGATGAGTATGGGCTGGTTCAGGAAGCTGTGGAAGGTCTGACTGCTGACTCGGAACCGGATTCTGCAAGAATGAAGGAAATCATTGATTTTTGCAGAGAAAATGATATTCAGGTGATTTTCTTCGAAGAATTAGTAAGTCCTAAAGTTGCAGAGACAATTGCCAATGAGATAGGAGCCAGGACAGAGGTTTTAAATCCGATTGAGGGGCGTACTTCGGAGCAGGAAGAGCAGGGACTTGACTATGTTGGAATGATGGAACAAAACCTTGAGGTTTTAAAGGCTGCATTAAAATAAAGACTTTCAAAGTAAGTCGTGAGAGTAAAAACAAAGGATGGAGTATGACATGACAGCGGATATAGTTGCATTAGCAGTGACAGCGGTAGTTTGTATTATTTTACCACTAATGATATTAGGGATTGTATGGATGAAGAATCCAATGGAGCGAAAGGGGATTCGTATTACCTTTTTTCTTGGGGTGATGATTTATCTTGTCATGCAGTGGGGTGTGAAAGAGCATGGATTGCAGTATTTATTTACTCATGTTGGACTTTCTGAATTTGTGGAAAAGCATTATATTCCATATATTCTTTTGGTTGCGATAGCCGGTGCAGTGCTTACAATGATTCCTGTGATAGGTATTGTTGTATTTCTGTTTAAAAATCAGATGTCTTTTGCAAAAAGTTCCATGATGGCATTAGGTTATGGGATGGCAGAATCCGTTGGTTTAGTGGGATACAGGTGCATTTATACGATTATTACTTTTTTCAAAGATGATGATGTCACCATGAACACGTCGACCGGCGAGCTTTTTCTTTCCGGATATGAGCGGTTTCTGATTATGGTGATTTATATAGCAATTATAGTTGCATTTGTATATTTTTTAGAGCAGAGGATGCCAATCAGGGGATTTTTGGTTACAGTGTTTTGCTTTTCATGTATTCATTTTTTTCCAGGCTTTTTTCTTGCATTTACAACAAAGGAATACATAGAAGTATTTGATCGGTCTGTGGCATTGGCACTTAGCTATATCGTACTTTCCATGGGAGCAATTTGTAGTGCAGCGGTTTTGAATGCATTAAAATATTCTTTGAAGGATGAACGAATTGATTCTAAGCAGGCTGTTGCAGATTATGAAAAACGGCAGGCAGAAAAGAAACAAAAAAAGAAAACGAAAAAAAATCTTGAATAATCAGATGGAACATGATACATTACTGTCGAGCGGTATTCGAAAGAAACTGCATCGAATGGTAAGTGCAGCCACTTCTTGAAGGGAGTGATTGCATGAAAGTAGGTTTTATAGGAGCCGGTAAAGCAGGCTGCAGTCTGGGAAAGTATTTTTCAGTCAGCAAAGCAGATGTCGAGGTTACCGGTTATTATAGTTTAATGGAAGAGGAAGCCATATGGGCAGCGCGGTTTACGGATTCGCATTACTTTCGGAATGCAGAAGATGTAATCGCAGCAAGCGACTCTGTTATTCTGTCGACTCCGGATGGAGTGATTCAGAATGTATGGGATGAGCTTGATAAAGGTAAAGTGAGTGGCAAGATAATATGTCATCTGAGTGGTTCCTTATCATCCGATGTTTTTTCTAAGTGTGGAGATTACGGGGCATATCCCATTTCCATACATCCAATGTTCGCGTTCAGCGACAAAGAATCCGTTTATCAACAACTTAAGAATGTTAGTTTTACATTAGAAGGACATGCACATGCAGTGGCTTTGTGGCAGGAGATATTTGCAGAACTTGGTAATGCCACAGTGCAAATTGATCAGTGTGTGAAGCCGAAGTATCATGCGGCAGCAAGTATTTTAAGTAATCATGTAATTGCTGTGCTTGCTACTGGATTTGAGATGCTCATGGAATGTGGATTTACAGAGAAAGAAGCAAGAAGCTTTAGCCAGGTGCTTGTAAGAGAAAATGTAGAGCATGTGATAGCAGAGGGTGCAGTGGAAGCACTTACCGGTCCTATTGAGCGGGGAGATGTGGATACAATATTAAAGCATTTAGCTGTTTTGGATGAGGAGCAAAAGGGACTTTATTTGGCTTGCGGAAAAAAGCTTACAGAGATTGCAAAGCATAAGAATCCGGAACGGAATTATGAAAAAATGGAAGCTTTGCTACAGGCATAGAAATGATTTTACAATTATTTTGTATATAAATGAATAGAGTAACTGACAAAGATGTCAAGGAGGTTTGGATTATGAAGAATACAGTATTAACAGCAAAAGAACAAAAGGCAAAGGGTGAGAAAATATCCATGCTTACAGCATATGATTATTCCACTGCGAAGCTAATTGATGAGGCAGGCATTAATATGATTTTGGTTGGGGATTCTTTAGGGAATACCATGTTAGGATATGAGGATACCATTTCTGTAACTATGGAGGATATGATTCATCATGGGGCAGCTGTGGCAAGAGGTGCAAAAAATGCATTAGTGGTTATCGATATGCCATTTATGAGCTATCAGACCTCCGTATATGATGCAGTTGTGAATGCAGGTCGTCTGATGAAGGAAGGGCGTGCCGGTGCAGTAAAGCTTGAGGGTGGTGTTGAGGTTTGTCCGCAGATTAAGGCAATTACAGATGCCGGTATTCCGGTATGTGCCCATTTGGGTCTGACACCACAGTCCATCAATGCCTTTGGTGGATTCAAGGTGCAGGGAAAGACAGAAGCGGCTGCAAAGAAATTGCTTTCGGATGCTAAAGCTGTGGAAGAGGCGGGAGCCTTCGCTGTGGTGCTTGAATGTGTACCGGCAAAGCTTGCAGAGCTTGTGACAAAAGAAGTTGGTATTCCAACCATTGGCATTGGTGCCGGAAACGTTTGTGATGGACAGGTGCTGGTATATCAAGATATGCTTGGTATGTTCAGCGATTTTACTCCGAAATTTGTGAAACGTTTTGAAAATATTGGAGAGATTATGAAAAATGCCTTTGTGGCTTATGATGCAGAGGTGAAAGCAGGAAGTTTTCCTGCAAAGGAACATGAGTATACCATTAGTGATGATGTATTAGATAAGTTGTATTAATGTGCTTTTCACAATGGAAAATAATTTTATAGAATCCAAAGCTGTGAAGATGTGATAAGCAACATTGTAGTGTATAGTAAGAATAGGATAAGGAGAAAGATTATGAAGATTTCAGGTTCCATCAAAGAGACAAGAGAACAGGTAAAGGAGTGGAAAAAGCAGGGGCTTACAGTTGCACTTGTTCCAACAATGGGTTATTTGCATGAAGGGCACAGAAGTTTAATTGACCGTGCAAGAAAGGAAAATGACAAGGTGGTTGTCAGCATTTTTGTGAATCCAATGCAGTTTGGACCGAATGAAGATTTAGAGGCATATCCAAGGGATTTAGAGAGAGATTCTAAAATCTGTGAGGATGGTGGTGTAGACCTTATTTTTCATCCGGAAGTCGAAGAAATGTATGGACCGGATTTCCATGGATTTGTTGACATGACGGTATTACCGGAGAAACTTTGTGGTGCCAGCCGTCCGGTACATTTCAAGGGTGTACAGACGGTTGTAACGAAGTTATTCCATATTATTCCGGCTGACCGTGCGTATTTCGGACAGAAGGATGCACAGCAGCTTGCTATTATCCGCCGTATGGTGATTGATCTTGATTTTGACATTGAGATTATCGGCTGTCCGATTATTCGTGAGGAGGATGGACTTGCAAAGAGTTCTAGAAATACGTATTTGTCTGAGGAAGAAAGAAAGCAGGCAGTCATTCTGAATCAGTCTCTAGAGGAAGCAATGAAAGCCATTGAGGCTGGAGAGAAAGATGCAGTGAAAGTAAAAGAGATTATTACAAACAAATTAAACACTTGTCCTCTTGCAAAGATTGATTATGTGGAGGTTGTAAGTTTTGACAACATCCAGCCAATTGAAAAGATTGAAGGAGCAGTGCTGATAGCTATTGCAGTGTATATTGGAACTACCAGACTGATTGATAATAGAATTATCATGTAAGAGATTTACGGGGATTGGTAGGATATATTATACTATTGTTACAATCACATTTTTTGACGTTAGTTTGTTATGGAAATGGAAGGAGAAAGAATATGTTTGTAAACATGCTGAAAGGAAAAATTCATAGAGCTGTTGTAAAACAGGCAGAGCTTCATTATGTGGGAAGTATTACCGTGGATCCGGTGCTGATGGAGGCTGCAGGCATTTATGAGTATGAATATGTACAGATAGTGGATGTGGAAAATGGAAACCGTTTTGAAACGTATACCATCGCAGGAGAGCCGGGAAGCGGTATGATCTGTTTAAATGGTGCTGCAGCCCGTCAGGTAGCAGTGGGAGACCATGTTATTATTATGGCTTATGCACAGATGACACTGGAAGAGGCGAAGGAACATAAGCCGCATGTTGTATTTGTAGACGAGAAGAATCAAATCAGTAAGATATCAAGGTATGAGAAACATGGAGAATTGAGTCCGCAGTAATTTGTATTGTATTTCATGTGTTAATATTAGATGAGGAGAATATCATGTTACAGGGAAAGACTGTTGTGCTTGGAGTGACCGGCTCCATAGCAGCTTATAAAATTGCAAATCTTGCCAGTATGCTGGTAAAGCTGCATGCGGATGTAAATGTGGTAATGACGAAGAATGCCACAAATTTTATTAATCCGATTACATTTGAGACTTTAACTGGAAATAAGTGTCTGATTGATACCTTTGACCGGAATTTTCAGTATAATGTAGAACACGTTGCATTAGCAAAGCGGGCAGATATCTATATGGTGGCACCTGCATCGGCCAATGTGATTGGAAAGATTGCAAATGGGATTGCAGATGATATGCTGACAACCACAATAATGGCATGTAAGGCACCAAAATTGATTGCGCCGGCAATGAATAACAATATGTTTGAAAATCCTATTGTACAGGATAATTTAAAAAAATTAGAGTCCTATGGTTACGAGATTATCAGTCCGGCATGTGGTTACCTTGCCTGTGGGGATACCGGAGCAGGAAAGCTTCCTTCTGAGGAGGATTTATTAGATTACATTTTAAAAGAATTACACTATGAAAAGGATATGAAAGGTAAGAGGGTGCTTGTAACCGCAGGACCAACCCGTGAGGCAATTGACCCGGTTCGATTTATTTCAAATCATTCTACCGGGAAAATGGGTTATGCCATTGCAAGATGTGCCATGGAGCGTGGTGCAGAGGTGACACTGATTACTGGTGAAACATCTATACCGAAACCTCCATTTGTGAAAGTGATTCCTGTGGTCAGTGCGGCAGATATGTTTGAAGCGGTGAAAGAGAACATGGATGCGGCAGATTATATTATCAAATCGGCAGCAGTGGCAGATTATACTCCGGTGGAAGTTGCGGATGAAAAGATTAAGAAAAAGGATGCTGACATGTCCATTTCCTTAACCCGCACAACTGACATTTTGAAATACGTTGGGTTAAACCGGAAGCCGGGGCAGGTGATCTGTGGATTTGCAATGGAGACAAAGGATTTAGTGGAAAATGCCACGAAGAAACTGAAGGCCAAGAATGTGGATATGATTGTTGCTAATAACTTAAAGGTATCCGGCGCAGGGTTCGGTACGGACACAAATGTGGTGACGTTGATTCAAAAAGATGAACAGATCGAATTGCCGATTATGAGTAAGGATGAGGTTGCAAAAGCAATCCTGGATGTGATGCTACAGTTAAGTGAATCGGTTAGAAGCATATAAGGCAAAACAGACTTTAGAATAATAGAAGGAATAGGATACCACCATGAAGAAGAAAATACTGATCTTGGATATTGATGGAACACTGACAAACAGCAAGAAAGTGATTACGGAAAAGACCTTAGAAGCATTACTTAAGGTACAGGAACGGGGAATCATTATTGCCCTGGCTTCGGGCAGACCTACTTATGGAATGAAAGCAGTTTCGGATACATTACAGTTAGAGCGTTTTGGAGGATATATCTTAAGTTTTAATGGTGCAAGGATTATGAATATGAAGACAAAAGAGATTGTCTATCAGCAGAAATTTCCATTAGAATATATTCTGCCACTTTATGAATATGCTGTACAGCATGATATGGGACTTGTTACATATGAAAAGGATAAAGTAGTTACAGGAACAAGGTTTGATGAATATATGGAACTAGAGGCCAACATTAATCATATGAATCTGACTATGGTAGAAGATTTTCCGAAATATGTGAATTTTGATATAAATAAATGTCTGTTCACAGCAAAGACAGATGTGGCACCGGAATTAGAACAGGAACTGGTATCTAGGTATGGACATGTGTTGAGCATTTACCGGTCAGAGCCATTTTTTATCGAAGCAATGCCACCGGGAGTAGACAAGGCAGCTTCTCTTTCTCATCTGTTTGAGATTCTGGGCATAGATAGAATGGAAGCGGTTGCCTGTGGCGATGGATTTAACGACCAGTCCATGATTGAATATGCCGGAGTGGGAGTTGCTATGGCAAACGCACAGGAGCGTGTCAAGGTTGCTGCGGATTACGTCACAAAGCATTCCAATGATGAAGATGGATTAGTAGAAGTGATCAGTAAATTCTTTGATTTGGCATGTTAGGCTGGCTTTTTTTCAAAGGCAAACAAACATGCATAAGGCAGGTATAATCTATGATGATTCGAAAACACTATTATGTAAGCGGCAGGGTACAGGGAGTTGGATTCCGTTATCGTGCCTACTATACGGCACAGCACTATGGTCTT
>JAQXLK010000030.1 GCA_029012085.1 Clostridiales bacterium | reverse complement strand
AGATGTCCTTCGGATCAAGATGCAGAAGAGCGCTGATCAGACCTTTCAGAACATTGTTGTTCCGCTGCAAAAGAGCACGGAACAGATAGTCATTGGTCATGGGAATGGTAATCGGCCCCTTATCGGGAATGTGGATACTTTCGTTTGATTGGTTGTTGAGAATTTTGGCTGACGTGTTGGTTTGATTCATAAATATTCCTCCTTAGATGTGATAAATAGTTGAAATAATCCGGTGATTTACCGAGAGAACCAGTAGGTGCGTGAATAAGAAAGTAGAAAGCTGAATAGCTTCTGAATGATTTATATTATATAGATGCATGAAAGGAAAACAAGACATAAAGGTGATGAAAAATCATCTTATTTTTAAATGAAATAAAAGAAAAAAGCTCCTAAAGAAGGATAAATACTGGAAAAAATGAATTTGTGCATGTTGTCAATAAGAAAAATAGTTAAAATTCAAAGTATTGAACATCAAAGTATTGAACACAAACCTACGACAAAATTTGCTTGACTTTGTGCAGCATTCGAGATATTATACTCGTAAAGAAGTAACTCACGAGTTAGTAACTCACGAGTATAACAATTGGAGGCGGGGGAATGAGTCAGTTTTACTGTCGTGAAGATGAACTTAGAAAACTTAATAAAAGGTATTCAGGTGGTAAATTTGAGTGCATTGTAATCTACGGAAGAAGACGTGTTGGAAAGACTGCTTTGATCAATGAGTTCAGCAAGGATAAGCCGACGATTTTCTTTTCCGCATTGAATACGACGGGAAAGGAAAATCTGGAAGCGCTCTCAAAGTCTATTATGACTTTTGAGAGACCAGACATGGAAAATGCCCCGGAATTTCGTTCCTATGACGCCGCCTTGGAAGAATTGACTGCGCTTTCCAAGGAAAAGAGAATCGTATTTGTAATCGATGAGTATCCTTATCTGGCAAAGGCGAAGCCAGCGATTTCGGCAATGCTACAGCATATCATCGATCACAAGTGGACAGAATCTAAGATGTTCTTGATTCTCTGTGGGTCTTCAATGAGCTTTATGGAAAGTCAAGTGCTCGGAAAGGAGAGCCCTCTCTACGGAAGACGAACGGCGCAGTTCAAGATTGCACCACTGGATTATAAAGAAACCGCCGTGTTCCACCCTGATTTGTCTTATGAGGAAAACTCGCTGATCTACGGCATCACGGGAGGAGTCCCACACTATATTAATAAGTTGGATGTTAGGGACAGTGTGGATGAAGCATTGCTTGAAAACCTTTTTGACCGCTCAAGCTATCTGTATGAGGAGCCAGCCAATTTATTGAAACAGGAATTACGTGAGCCTGCCATTTACAATGCAATCATTAAAGCGATTGCGGAAGGCGCATCTCGTTTGAATGATATTACGATGAAGGTTGGGGAAGATACCTCCGTTGTGTCAAAGTATCTGAAAACGCTGATTGATTTAGGCATTGTAAAAAAAGAAACGCCGGTAACAGAAAAGCCGGGAAGAAAAACAATCTATTTGCTGGCAGATAATTTTTTCCGATTCTGGTATCGATTTGTTCCTGCCAATATGAGTGCAATCGATTCTGGCAGAATAGCAAAGACATATCCCCACGCGGTGAAGCAGTATCTCCCCGACTATATGGGATTGATATTTGAAAAAATGTGTCAGGATTATCTGATGTACTATTCCAACGACCTCCCTATTGAGCTGAACGAGATAGGTCAGTGGTGGGGAACAGACCCCAAGAAGAAAAAGCAGATCCAAATCGATATTGTGGGCACTCCTGTGGAAGGAAGAGATTATATCATTGGCTCCTGCAAGTATCGGAACGAGAAAATTGGTGTGGATGAGCTCGAACTGATTCGAGACTATGCATCTGTTTTTGGAAGCGGACTAAACTATCATTATTATATTTTCTCAAAAGGCGGTTTTACCGATGGCCTTCTCCAAGCACAGGAACGTGGAGAAGTACGGCTGATTACACTGGCTGACATTTTTGAATAACGCATTGAACTTACCCTGCTGGTAATCTCAGCAGGGGATTTTCATACCTATTTGAGCCTATCTGCTTTATGCAGATGGGCTTTTTTCATGCCAACAAGGAGGTGGTCATTCGCATGGCATCCAGAATTCAGGGCATTACCGTAGAGATCGGCGGCGATACCACAAAGCTCTCCAAAGCACTGGAGGGCGTCAATGAATATTCTTGCGACTCGAAATCGCGAATCCGGAAATTTGGAAATCGGAGTTCCGGTACTCGGAAATCGCCTTTTTTGTGCTTGATTACGTGTCCATTACTATAGTCTGCCTTTCAGGTGTTTCCTTTTGTGATGGATGGTTCGAAAGGAGGAAATATGTCTGTCAAAGAACAGAAGAACAGGGGAAGGACAGCAAGAATTGAGGACACAAGGTATAGTGGTTCCATACCGCAGGAGATCCTTAACGAAATGTCACAAGAGATTGTCACGCAGTATTATCTGTGGGATGAAGTAACAAAGCGGGAACTGGAGTTGTATCCGTGGTTAATTCTGCCATTGATCAATGAGGTGTTTCACAAAACCTATCCAGAGGGGACAACGCTTAGGCTTCTTGCTACAGAATATGTGGTCACAAGGCTGCATAGTGAAGGCGGAACCACATTAAATTCTATTTATGCTGATATTGCGGTCCAAATAGGAAACAGGGATATTTATCATTTGGAATGTCAAATGGAGAAAGAGAAAGAAATGGTGTTTAGAATGCTGGAATATGACACTCATATTGCACTTGTACATGGGAAAGAGGAAAATTTGGAAAAAGATGGAGGGCTTATGCCGAATCTTATTATGCCAAGAAGCGTGATTTTATACCTTGCAAATGAAGAAAAAGTGCCATCCCAGGAAATCTGTCGTATCCATTTTGCCGATGGCAGAATATGTGAATACCGTGTCCCGGTTTTGAAGGTGCAGGATTATTCTCTTGAAATGATTGAAAAGAAGCATCTCAATATGTTGATTCCTTTTCTACCAATCCGCTTTAGAAACAGTTTCAATAAAATGAGAATGCCGGAAAATGAAAAGGTCAGAAAGAATAGAGTAAAGTTTTAGTTGGTTGTTAAAAAAATAAAAGTGAGAGTATCCACATTCTTTGATACAATGGTTTCGACGAAAAAATCATTCAACAAGAAGGAGTACTCTCACATGAACATTGTATCACTTTTTGACACTT
>JAQXLK010000029.1 GCA_029012085.1 Clostridiales bacterium | reverse complement strand
GATCCTTACTTGCTTCATTAGCTACCCAGTATCCGTCGAAAGTTTTCTTTAAGATATTCTTATCATTCTTATCGATTTCTCCTTTATTATAGAATTCGACAAGCTGGTAAGCACTAGGTGCCTGTGGCAGTGCTGCAAGAGCGGCACACTGGGCAAGTGTAAGCTTGCTGACATCTTTAGAGAAATATGCCTTGGATGCTGCCTGTACACCACTTGTGTGATATCCGAAATCGATAGTGTTCAGATATGCAGAAATAATCTCTTCCTTAGTCAGATTTTTTTCAATTATTATCGCATAATATGCTTCAATAATCTTTCTTCTGTAGTCGTATTCGAAACGTGAATCCTTCAGGTACAGGTTTCTTGCAAGCTGCTGAGTAATGGTACTTGTTCCGCTGACTCTACCGCCATGGATTATCTTATCTTTTACAGCACCTAAAATTCTTACAAAGTTAAATCCGTGATGCTTCCAGAATGTCTTATCTTCCAGAGCAACGACTGCATTTACAAGGTTCTTTGGAAGCTGTTCATATTCTACATTGTCACGGTTAGAATCTGTGTAAACTGTATCTATCTGTTTTCCGTCAGCATCGTAAATCACAGTACTTTCTGACAGTAGTGTATATAGATTTTCCGGATCGATATCAGGAGCTTCGGAAATTGTCTTCCATACGAATACTCCTAAAGCGCCGCACATAATGATTCCAAGGCAAAGAACCACCAGAATTATTCTCTTGATAACTTTACGCTTTTTACTCTTAGTTTTTTTCTTTTTATCCTTCTTTTTCTTTTCAGGCGTGTCTTCTGTTTCTAATTCAGGGATTTCAGCAATATCTGAACTTTCTAAAATTTCTGCATCAGCTGCAACCTCTGCAACCTCTTTATTATCTGCGATATTTGCGTTTCTGTTTGCTCCCTGGGCATGCTTCCCCTTCGGTTTAAATAATCCCTTTTTCTTATTATCGCTACGCATAAAAATTACCCTTTCTTAAAACTATAAAATCTATACTATTATAACACAGTTTGGTAAAAAAAGTAACAATATTTCCCTATTTATATGTAATATAAATATAAACATTGAGCTTTACAAATAAAAACAAAAATGGTATATTATGGTAATGAGAAGACGATTATTAATTTATGTATTAGCCTTTATTTTAGGAATATCAGTAATGTATACCTATCAGGAAAAAGTTGCCAACAATCCACTTGAATACTATGTAGGTCAGGACGTGAGTATTACCGGTAAAATTACTGAGATTAAACAGAATAATGAAAAATATACCTTTGTTCTGGAAACTGAGGCAGGCCCTGTACTCTGTAATTACTATGGTAAATTTGAAGATTACAAGTCAATTCTGTTTGAAGTCTGCGACATAACAGGAACTCTTGATGTACCAAAGTCATCTGGAAATCCAAGAACCTTTGACTATGCCTTGTATCTGAAAAGCAAGGGAATAAGGTATATATGCATCCCCTCTGCAGTGAGATTTCATAACACCACTATAACTTATTATGATAAATTTAAAAGATGGATATTCCTGGAAAGAGAAAAATTTATTGATAATCTCAAACTTTCTGAGGAGGCTCTTGGTCCCGTAAAAGGAATCCTCTTTGGAGATACAGGTGAACTTGATGAAGATGTTTATGAGGAGTTTCAAAAAAACTCTACAGCACATATTCTCGCCGTAAGCGGTCTGCATATAGGTGTTTTATTCAGTCTTTACAAAGCACTGATGAAGAAAAAGAACAACCGTATATTCACATTGGTCTTCATTATCTTTACACTGATTTATGGTTTTGCTACTTTGTGGTCCGTTTCTGTTACAAGGGCAATAATGCTCATGTATATTATGATTCTAGCCAATGTGCTGGACCGACGATACGACCTTCTGACAGCAGCCGCATTGGTGGCGGGTGCTTTTGCACTGAAAAATCCCTATATAATATTCGGCGCAAGCTTTCAGATGTCCTTTCTTGCCGTTTGTTCAATATCCTTCTTTACTCCGATATTTGAACGAATCCTGCCTGCGAGCATTGCAGGGGCAGCAGCGGTGCAGTTTGGTATGCTGCCATATATGATATACAGTTTTAACGGAATATCAGTGGCAGGGGTACTTATCAATGTTCCTGTCGTCTATATTATTTCCATTCTTGTGCCGGCAGGGGTAACGGGTTACTTTGTTTTTCTGATAAGTCAGTCCATAATGCCCATGATTTCTTTTATATTAGATGCTTTATCAAAACTCACTTTATCCATAAATCATCTCTTTGCATCATGTAACCTGCTGTATATCACGCTTCCGTCTATGAAGCTGGGAACTCTGCTAATGATATATGGTCTTATGTTTCTTTGCGCATCAGAGTATTTTCAGGTGAACCTGAAGAGAAAGAAATGGA
>JAQXLK010000028.1 GCA_029012085.1 Clostridiales bacterium | reverse complement strand
CCAGCCCACTGTCAAAATGGTAGATATTTTTATAAATAGTTATAAAATTTACTTACAAGAATAATTATACGACACATATGGGAAATTTGGTATACCAACATACAATCATGCTTTACGCCTTCCGTAAATTATATTTCCATTATTCTTTCATCTGTCGTATAATTATATTGTATCTTATTATTTTAAATTTTTTACAAACAATCCCCGTACAGCCATACGGACTGGATTGTAATACTAACTAGGCTGTGTCCTAGACATAAGGAGGAAATGAATATGGCAAAAATGAATGTGAATGCGTCAAAATTAGGAGGTAGTTTTGCCTGCCTAACGAAGAGACAGTCATCGGTGGGGAATGTGCTTCGCCGACCTACCGTTAATAAGAAAAAGGATAATGCGGTACGTGCCGTGATTAACCTTTGTCTGAAAGGTAAGGTGGGAAAGTCTCATTCTGACATCAAAACGGCTCTAACAAATCAGCTCTCAGAAGAAGAGTATGATTTAGAGGCAACCAGACAAGCAGATATTCACGAGGCAACCCATTGGGTTACTCGGTATATCGACTGGGAAAGCCGCCAGATGAGTAAGGGTGGTGAAGTTACGGTTTCATTAAACCCTGAAATGGATGCCAATGTGTATGTCGATTATTATTTTTCTTCAGACATGAAGATAAATAAGGATTTGACTGTACCTTGTATCACAGCATCCAAAATAAAATGCAAAGTAAGAGATGTTTCTACCGCTGGCAGAACTCCAGACACCAGCATTTACGAGAACAAGGAGATATTCTCGCTAATTCTTGCCGCAAAGAAGGAGGCGGAACGGCAGGGCTTAAAAAGCTTTTTCGTAAGAGGTGAGTACATCTACTTGAGAATCAAGGATGATGGGAAGCCAACGTCAAAATGTCCTAGCGGGTGGCAGGAATTTAGCCCGAAAGTCCAGCAAAGCGGATATGGGTTCTTGGTAGAAGATGGCAAACTTTCTCCAGAAGGAGAGAGGGCAATCTTGAGATATCAAAAATCTCTGGATACTTTGATGGAAGGATATGGCTGCACCAAAACCCAGTGTCAGGCATGTGACTTGTACGAAAAATGCTTTTATAAGGTTACACCGAAGGGTGTGGTCAAGGAAGAAAAGCCTGTTTCAGTAGCTTCTATGTCGTTTAGCCCACAGCAAAAAGCAATCATCGCCCATAACAAAGGGGTTGCTCGTGTGATTGCGGGTGCTGGTTCAGGCAAAACAACTGTTTCCGTTATGAATACAGGAACAAAAATTGGTAATGGGGAAGATGCAAGTAAAATCTTGTGCATTACCTTTACCAATGCAGGAGCGTTGGCAACCAGAAGAAAGTTGTCGGTGCTGCTGGAGGATTACGGGTTGGAAGAAGAAGCGGGCAAGGTTCATATTATGACATTCCACAGCTTATGGCAATCCATTATCCAGAAATATTTTGAGAAGTTAGGGTATAAGGAAATGCCTGTTATCGAAGATATGATTGAACAGTATGATGCTGTAAAATCCATATTGGCAGATACAGGACTGGTCGTGCCAAACGAAAACTACCAGTACCCGACTTTAAGCAACAAAAACTTCCACGGAGTCATCCCATCCCTTCTGATTACGTTTAATAAATGTAAGGAACTTGGGATTTTAACCAAGGAAGAAATGATGGATTCTTTGGATTTTGATTCAGAAAAGGCAGAAGTCATGGAAAAACTGTTCGCTCTTTATCAGGAAAAGATGAAAGAACAATGTTCGGTAAGTTACGATGACCTTTCCAGATTAGTGATGGATATTTATAAAGAAGTTCCAACGCTGTTTGAAGAGGATTTCGTTTTCGAGCATATTTTAGTAGATGAGTTCCAAGACTCCTCAAAGCAGGAGCTTGATATTGTAAAACTCATGAAAAAGACATCCCATTTTAAGTCTTTAATGGTTGTAGGAGATGACTTACAGGCTATTTACGGCTTTAGAGGTGGTGATGTAGATTTGATTTTGAATCTGCCGAAGTATTTAGGTTGTCCTGTTCAGGATTATTATTTGACGGACAACTACCGAAGCACTGAAGAAATCATATTAGCTGCCAATCGTCAGGCAAGCCGTGTTACAAAACGTCTTCCAAAGACATTGGTATCAAAATGCGGTAGCGGCAAAACCCCTGAACTTTGGGGATTTGAAAACCGCAAAAATGAATATCCTGTTGTTGCACAGGCGATTAAGGACTTGGTTGATAGCGGGGTATCATTATCAGATATCGCTTTTCTTGGTTCTAAGCGAAGTGATGTTGCAAATATGCAAAGCGAGCTGACTAAGCTTGGTGTATATGCGTTACCGACCACACCGATGCGTTATATGGATAATTCAAAGGTGCTGGCTGTAATTGGTCTCGCAGAATATCTGGCTGATGACACTGACTTAACAGGGTTGTTTAACTTCTTGAATGCCTTGATGGATAATAATTTGTCCATTGATGAGGATGGAGAGAAGTTATTTGTGAGAAACTCCAATGTAGTCAAGAATTTATGGTTATCCATGAATGATGATGAAAAGAAAGAGTTTTTCTTGTCACTCGTAAATGCTCTCGATGATGGTGATGATATTTTCAAGAGTTTTCTTGATACTGTCAACCAGAGAAAAGGGCGACACATTAAGGATATTATAGATTATGTAATTAAGCATAAGCTATATTCATCCACTGGAGAGGCTCGTATCGAAGGAGAGTTTAATGCGGTAACTTGTACTACATTACATTCTTCCAAGGGACTTGAGTGGAAATATGTATTCTTATCTCTCTCAACCCTAGATGATTTAAAGAGCAGATTCAATACAGAACGAAGTGATGAAATCCGCCGACTCCTCTTTGTGGGAATCACAAGGGCACAAAAGGAACTCGTTATTTCATCTGTAAAACGCTATAATGATGGCTTGGCTTTTGGAAAATATAACACCTGGTATCAGGAGTTACAAGCTGATGATTCGTTTGACCACAATGCTTATCGGGATAAACACATCCTTGAAGCAGAAATGGCTGAACGTGAGGCAAAAAAGAGCAAAGCATCATAATAACATACAGGGTTTGGTAAGTCATCTTTTCTTACCGAATCCTGTTAATATTAACTGAATACGACCTCATCCTCATTAGTTGGAGGTCAGCCAGATATGGCAGTAACTAATTAACGATTGTTAGTCTGCCATATGGCAGACGGAAAATTAAGGAGGAAAATAAATTATGAGTATATCATTATTTCGATTACCGCACTACAAGGACATGATTCATGTGTCTATGGACTGTTATTTAGAAGGGAAGACAAATAGTTGTCATGGAACAGAGCTTGAAGATTTTGCCCCGATATGGTCCAAATTAACTTCTGGGAAGTTTCCTGGTCATATCATGAAGCTCAAAAAAAGAATCAGAGATGAAGAATACAGTATGTATCCTATCGTTTTTATTGATTCGGAGTATTGGGCTGCTGAAAACGGAGCAAAAGCCCATGGTTCTACATGGGTTCATATCGTTCCTACACAAAGACAAAATTTGTCTAACTGCAAGTCATACCAACACAGGTATATCGACAGGGAAACAGGTGTTGTTATTCTTGAGAAAACAAAGTTACATGGTGACTGTGAAGAACCTGATTATAAATACTGGTTCTATGAAAAAGACACCAGATTACCTTTACCTCAAGACGTACTGAATGAAACCTTTACTGCGAATGGACCTGGTGTTTACTTGACAGTGAAGAAGTTCGTTGACTTGCCAAAAACGCCTTTAGGGTGCGAACCAAAAAAAATAGATATGGATGAATATGAACATCAATATCCTGTTTTTAGCGGATATCTGGAAGGAGAACATATTCGGAGTCTTGTAAAACAATACACGTTCTCTGATAGTCAAAGTATTGGTTGTTTACTGATTGAATGGCAGGATTCGTGGAATTTTGTTGTTCACGATGATTATGGACAAAAAATGTTTAAGGTATCTAACGAGGATGCGTTAGCATTTATTGAACAAAATCAACCTTTAAACTAGAGGAGGGACAGCCGATGAGAGAATTATATAAAGCAAAACGAACAGACGGAGAATGGGTGGAAGGATACCTTCTTAAGTCATTGACAGGAATTTGCTATATAGTAAAATGTTTCGACCACATATTAAATGTTATTGAAAAATATGAGGTTGATGAAAAAACTATTTGCCAATGTACAGGAATGACCGTTGATACGAAAATGGTTTGGGAAAATGATATTGTCGTTGATGCAAAAGGCAATTACTATCAAGCCTTTTGGTATGACAAATACTATCAATTTGCGTTCAAGTGTATTAAAGCAAAGAATGCAGATTCCTTACTTCAAGACGCAACTTGGGAGTTGTGGAGTTTGGCAAGGACTAAAGAGTTGGAAGTGGTTGGTTCTGCTTTCGACCATCTTGAATTAACTAAATAACATTGTGTTATACTATCCTTACCAAGAAGGAATGGAAGAAAGATAATTATAATTTCTGCATATCACCCTCAAAAGGAGCTTTGGAGCGATGATTATAAGAAAAGGAGGACAAAACATGTGTAATAATTGCTTTTCTGACAATAAAATCAAAACTAAAACTACTTTTACGGTTGAATATAAAGGATGTATTATAGTTATTAAGAATGTTCCTTGTTTAGAATGTCAATTTTGTGGTGAAATTACTTTCACGGACGAGGTTTCAGCCAAAATAGAATTGTTGGTTGAGTCTGCCAAAAAAATCATGCAGGACGTTTCCGTAATTGATTATAATAAAGCAGCTTAATATGAATGATAACTGAATAAAAAGCCTCTTAAATTGGAGGTTAGCCATATATGGCAGATACTAATTAACGATTGTTAGTCTGCCATATTTGGCAGACGGAAAATTATGGAGGAAAGTATTATGCAGACAGAAATAACAAAAGAATTACTCACTGAGTATTTTTATCCAACCGCAGGCTTTCAAAGAAGTACAGATAAAGCGGTTGTAGATTACGCCGAAATTGAAATCAAACCCGACGGTATCAGGAAGCTCGAAAGAAATCTTGACAGGTGCGGGAATCCTGACGAATGGACGGAAGAGGAATGGAGTGCAATCACCAATCCAGACGATGATGCATATGAACGCATTATTGCTTATGTTCATTTCGATGCAGGCACAGACAACTTCAATCAGTTATTTATAGAAGTTGTCACAACTTATGGTTGCGAGGCGTTGGAGGTTTCAAAACTTGTCAACGAGGAAGAAAAGCAGCATCTTATTGATGCGGCATTGGATTCTTTGCACAAGTGGAGAGGCACTGCAAATATATTAACAGCATAATTCAGATTACCAAAACAGTCTATCGTTTATGATGGGCTGTTTTTCTTTTGTTTTTTTTGCTGTACTGTCGTATAATTATAATATTATTAAAAATATCATTAAGACATTACGAAGGAGAATACATGATGAACGTAGCCAAAATCAAAAAGTTAAAAGAAAACGCAATTATTCCAACTAGAGGCAGTGCAGAAGCGGCAGGTTATGATTTGTATGCCTGCCTAGACTCGGATAGTGTTGTTGTAAAAGCTGGCGAAACAGTTCTTATAGGCACAGGTTTGTCTATTGCAGTTCCCAAAAACACCTTTGGTGCAATCTTTGCACGAAGCGGATTGGCAAGCAAA